>NZ_CP014480.1:337118-674236 GCF_001580365.1 Kocuria turfanensis
CGTCGACCGCCCGGTCGACGACCCCATGGTGCGCCGGCCCGACACCGCGCTGGCCACGGAGGTCCTCGGCTGGGCGCCGGAGGTGCCCTGGAGCGAGGGCCTCGAGCGCACGGTCGAGTGGTTCCGGCGCGGCGCCGCCGCCCGCCCGGTCTCCGCCGCCCCGGGCCTGGGCTGAGGCGCGCCCGGGCCGCTCCGGTCCGGGACCGCGCCGGGGCGACCTCCCGTCAGGCGTCCGTGCGGCGCCTACGGCCGGGCGCGGAGCTGGATCCTCCCGTCCTGGACGCGGACCTCGTAGCTCGGCTGCGGATAGCTCGCCGGCCCGCGCACGACCCCGCCGTCCGCCAGCCGGAAGACGCTGCCGTGCCAGGGGCACTGCACGCACCCCTCGGCGATGCCGCCCCGCTCCAGCGGGCCGCCCAGGTGGCTGCAGACGCTGTCCAGGGCGTGGATGCGGGCCCCCTCGCGGACCAGCAGCACCGAGACCCGCCCGGCCGGCACCCGCCGGGGCTCGCCCTCCCCGAGCTCGGCCTCGGCGAGGACGTCCGTCCACTCGGCGGGGCCCCGGCGCCAGGCGGTGCGGTTGACGTTGACGCCCTGCGCGAAGCTGAGGTGGCCGCCCACGAAGCCCCCGCCCGAGCGCGCGCCCAGCCCCGCCAGGGCGAGCGCCTTGCCCGTCCCGCGGTGGCCGCGGCGGCGGGCCAGCAGCGAGGCCGCGTACAGGCCCAGGGCGGTGCTGTTGGCGGCGGCGTGCACCAGGCCCACCCGGCTCGCCGCGCCCTGGGTGTCGGACCAGTCGTGCAGGCCGGTCGCGGCGGTGGGGACGGCGGCCGCGAGCCCGGTGGCGATCAGCAGGTCGGCGGCCGGCTCCGCGGCCGGGCCGCCGGCGAGGTCCAGCAGCGTGGCCATGCTCCACGCGCCGATCGGCACGTCGGTGAGCGGCGGGTGCAGCGGATGGCCGACGGTGCTGCCGCCGAGCAGGTTCCGGACCGGGCGCGGGCGCACCGCGCGCCCCACCCCGGCGGCCAGGGGACGGGCCAGCGTGTCGAGGGCCTCCCAGCGCTCCAGCCGTCCCGTCAGATCGTTCAGCACGCCCATTGCCGGCCTCCCTCGCGCGACCACGGTGCCCGCCCGCGGCGCCGGCCGGTGCCGGGCGCCGCACCCGGCGGGTGTGACCGGCCGGGCCCGGGCCGAACAGTCTCCCACCGCGGCGAACCCGCCCACAAGACGGTGCGGCTTCGTGTCGGCAGCCGTTCCCTGCGCCGGCGCGCCACCGGCTCCGCGCCCGGCGCTGGGAGTCCTCCAGGGCCAGGAAGCGCCGCTCCACCCGCTCGGGGAGGGGGCGCCGCTCGCGCAGCACCCACGGCGCCCCGCGCAGCGCGTCGAGCAGGGCCAGGGCCGTCACCCGGTCCCGCGGGGCGCCGCCGACCACGTCCCGGGTGCGGCGCAGCGCGGCCCGCAGCGGCCGGCGCAGCCAGATGAACCACAGCGTGTTGCGCAGCCCGTGCCGGCGGCGAAGGTGCGGGTCCCGGACCGTCGAGGCCTGGTGGTGGACCACCACGTCGGGCAGGTGCACCAGCTCCCAGCCGGCGGTCGCGAGGTCCGCGGCCAGCAGCTCCTCCTCCCCGCCCAGCCACAGCCGCTCGCTGAAGCCGCCGACCTCCTGGAACGCCGTGCGGCGCACCACGGAGGCCCCGGCCAGGAAGCTGCCCAGCGCCGGGCCCGGCAGCCAGTCGGGGCCCTGCACGGGGGAGTGCAGCAGCTCCGCGTTGATCGCGTCCTCGCGGGCGCCGGGCTCCACCAGGATCCGGCCGGTGACCACGCCCAGGCGCGGATGGGCCGCCAGGGCGTCGGCGGCCCGGCGCAGGGACCCCGGCTCCCACCAGGTGTCGTCGTCGCAGAAGGCCACGAACGGGGTCCGCACCCGCTCCATGGCCACGTTGCGGCCCACCGCGCCGAGGTTCACCGCGCTGGCCACCAGCTCCGCCCAGGGGTGCTGCTCGCGGATCGCGTCCGCGGTCCCGTCCTGCGAGCCGTTGTCGACCACCACCACGTGCGGGCGCTCGGGCAGCTCGCGCAGCCGCGCCAGCGCCAGCAACGCCTCGTCCCGGCGGTTGTAGGTGATCATCACCACCGCCACGCGCTCGTCGGGGCCGGTGCCGGTCGCGGGGGTGGGGGCGGTCTCGGTCACGGGCTGTCCTCCGGTGCAGTGGAATCGGTGGCGGTCGGATCGGTGGCGGTCGGGTCGGTGGCGGTCGGGTCGGTGGTGGCCGGTGCGTGCAGCAGCGCCAGCGCGGCCTCCGTGGTGGGAGAGACGCGGCGGCGGGCCCGCAGGGCGGCCGGGACCCGGGGCAGGGCCCCGAGCACGCCGCGGCGCCCCGTGCGCCCGGCGCGCAGGGCGTCCCGCAGCTCCCGGCCCACGGCGCGCCAGGACCGGCGCATCAGCGCGGTCAGCAGGCGGCTGCGCACGAGCTCGGTCCGGCGGCGGTCGCTGGTCTCCCGGTGCGGGGAGGGGTGGTGGTGGGCCCGGATCTCCGGGACGTAGGCCAGCCGCCAGCCGGCGTCGAACAGGTCCAGGGCCACGCGCTCCTCCTCGCCGGGAAAGCGCACGACGTCGTCGAAGCCGCCGACCTCCAGGAACGCCGAGCGGCGCACGATCGCCCCGCAGCCCACGAAGCCGAGCAGCGCGGGGCCCGGGCACCCCGGGGGGATGCCCAGCGGGGAGGCCGCCAGCACGGCGTTGAGCGGGTCGGGACGCTCCTCGGGCCCCACGGCGATCGACCCGGCGAGCAGGCCCAGCCGGGGATGGGCGTCGAACACGGCGGCCGCGCGGGCGAGCGCGCCGGGGGCCCACCAGGAGTCGTCGTCGGCGAAGGCCACGTAGGGGGTGCGGGCCAGGCGCACGCCCACGGTGCGGGCCACCGCCCCGACGTTGCGCGGCAGGGGCACGACCCGCACGTGCGGGTGCGCCGCGCGCACCGCCTCGACGGAGCCGTCCGTGGAGGCGTTGTCGACGACGATCACGGGCCCCTCGTGCCGTCCCAGGTGCTCGACGAGCTCCTCCCGCCGGTTGCGGGTCGCCACGACCACGGTGACGCGGTGCTGGGGGTCCGGGGCGTCCATCGGTTCCTCTCCGCTCGGGCCCGCCGCGCCCGGTCGGCCGGAGCGGCGTCGCGTCCGCGTCGGGCGGGCGCGCCATCCCATCGTAGGGGCACGTCCCGCCCGGTCCCGCGGCACGGCGCGTGACAGAATCGGAAGAACGCTCGGCATCCCGGTTACCACTGCGAAATACGGCGCGTCCATACTGCGGGTACAGACCGCCACGATCCCGAAAGGCGTGTGATCGCCCGACATGCCCGACCTGCCCGACCTGTTCGACCACTACGCCGCCGACATGTCCGGCGCGGCGGCCTACGACGAGATGTTCACCGCGGACCAGCGGGCCCGGCCCGGCTACGAGCGGATCGGCGGCGTGCTGGGCGAGCTGTCCCTCAGCGACGTCAACACCCGGGCCGACTCGATGGCCCGGTCCTTCCTCGACCGCGGCGTGACCTTCGACTTCGCCGGGGAGGAGCGGCCCTTCCCCCTGGACATCGTTCCGCGCGTGCTCACCGCCGGGGAGTGGGACGTCATCGAGCGGGGCGTGAAGCAGCGGGTCCGGGCGCTGGAGTGCTTCCTCGACGACGTCTACGGGGAGCAGCGGGTGGTGGCCGACGGGATCGTGCCGCGGGCGCTGATCACCTCCTCCGCGCACTTCCACCGCGCGGTGTGGGGCTTCCGGCCGCCGGGCGGGGTGCGGATCCACGTGGCCGGCATCGACGTGGTCCGCGACCAGCAGGGCGTGTTCCGGGTGCTCGAGGACAACGTGCGCGTGCCCTCCGGGGTCTCCTACGTGATCGAGAACCGGCGGGCCATGGCCAAGGGCCTGCCCGAGGCGTTCATGTCCCAGCCCATCCGCGCCGTGGAGGCCTATCCCCGGCACCTCTACCGGGCGCTGCGCGCCACCGCCCCCGAGGCGGCCGAGGACCCGGTGGTCGTGGTGCTCACCCCGGGCGTGTTCAACTCCGCCTACTTCGAGCACACCCTGCTGGCCGGGCTGATGGGCGTGGAGCTCGTGGAGGGCCGCGACCTCGTGGTGCGCGGGGACAAGGTCTACATGCGCACCACCGACGGCGAGCAGCGCGTGGACGTGATCTACAAGCGCATCGACGACGACTTCGTGGACCCCTTGCACTTCCGCTCCGACTCCGCGCTGGGCTGCTCCGGGCTGGTCAACGCCGCCCGGGCCGGCAACGTGACCATCGCCAACGCCATCGGCAACGGCGTGGCCGACGACAAGCTGACCTACTCCTACGTGCCCGAGCTGATCCGCTACTACCTCGGCGAGGAACCGGTGCTGCCCAACGTGGACACCTACCGGCTGGAGGAGGACGAGGCCCGCGCCTACGTCCTGGACCACCTGGACGAGCTCGTGGTCAAGCCCGTGGACGGCTCCGGCGGCAAGGGCCTGGTGATCGGCCCCCAGGCCACCGCGGCCGAGCTGGAGGAGCTGCGGGCCAAGGTGCTCGCCGACCCGCGCGGGTGGATCGCCCAGCCCGTGCTGCAGCTGTCCACCGTGCCGACGTTCGCGGACGGGGAGTTCAGCCCCCGCCACGTGGACCTGCGCCCCTTCGCGGTCAACAGCGGCGAGGACGTCTACGTGCTGCCCGGCGGGCTGACCCGCGTGGCGATGCAGAAGGGGTCGTTGATCGTGAACTCCTCCCAGGGCGGCGGCTCGAAGGACACCTGGGTGCTGGGCCAGCCCCAGACCCAGGACCTCGACCCCGGCCAGGCGCCGCCGCCGGACGTGGACTCCTCGGTGCACACCTGGCCGGTGTCCGCGTCCTGGCAGGACGAGGCGGACAGCGACCAGCAGCAGCAGCAGCAGCAGGGGCGGGCCGCCGCCCCCACGACCCGCACCGGAGAGGAGCCCTCATGCTGAGCCGGATCGCCGAGTCCCTGTTCTGGATCGGGCGCTACGTCGAGCGCGCCGACGGCGTCGCCCGGATCCTGGACGTCCACCTCGAGCGCATCACCCAGCTGCCCGTGGGGGAGCAGGAGGCCGAGGTGCGGCGCATCATGGCGGTCATGGGCGTGGAGCCCGCCGACGGGGACTACAGCGTCCGGTCGATGATCCACGAGCTCGCCTGGAACAAGGACTGCCTCACCTCGATCTCCGGCTCCCTGCACGCGGCCCGGGAGAACGCCCGCCGCGCCCGTGAGACCGTCTCCTCGGCCATGTGGGAGTCGCTGAACTCCACCTACTACGGCCTGGGACAGCACCGCCGGGACGTGGTCGGCACCTTCCGCGTCTGCCACTGGACCGTGGAGCGGATGGCCACCGTGCGCGGGCAGGTGCAGATGACCATGTCCCACGACGAGTCGTGGATGTTCCTGTCCCTGGGCGCCGCGATCGAGCGGGCGGACATGACCTCGCGGCTGCTGTGGACCCGCTCCACGTCCACCTCGGGGATGTCCTGGGTGTCGATCCTGCACTGCGCCGGGGCCTACGAGGCGTTCCTGCGCACCCGCTACGGAACGTTCAGCGACGAGTCGGCCACGCAGTTCCTGCTGCTGGACCGGCTCTTCCCGCGCTCCATCCTGCACGCCCTCACCACGGCCGAGGAGATCCTCGTGAACCTGGAGCCGGGCATCCAGCGGGTCGGGTTCAAGGACGACGCCCGGCGGATCATCGGCGAGGCGCGCACGGCCCTGGAGTTCCACCACGCGGAGGACCTCATCGCGGTGCTGCCCGAGCACCTGAACAACGTCCAGGCCGCGTGCGCGAGGGCGTCGGAGTCCGTGGGCGCCAAGTACTTCTCGCACGCCCTCGAGGCGTCCTGGTTCGGAGGCATGCTGTGACCCGGCTCAAGATCGACCACGTCACCCGATACGACTACAACGACAGCGTCTCGAAGTCCTACAACGAGGCCCGGATGACGCCCATCACCGACGACGAGCAGATCGTCCTGGAGGCGGAGCTGACGCTGAGCCCGGGCATCGCCACGCTCAGCAACTACCGGGACTACTGGGGCACCCGGGTGGCCGCCTTCGACATCCAGGGCCGGCACCGCCACCTGGAGATCCGCTCCTCCGCCACCGTCGAGGTCAACCGCCGCCCCGGGGACGAGGCCGCCGACGGGCTCAGCTGGGAGGAGCTGGCCGTGCCCGAGGTGCTGGACGCGGTCTCCGACCACGTCCCGCAGACGGCGCTGACCCGGATCGGGCCCGAGCTGGAGAAGGTCGCCGAGCAGATCCGCGCGCAGTCCCCGGACCCGGCCGCGGCGGCCGCGGCGATCTTCGCCGGGATCGCCTCGCACATGCAGTACGTCCCGGGCGTCACCGGGGTGCACACCGACGCGGAGGCCGCCTGGCGGGAGGCCAAGGGCGTCTGCCAGGACCTCGCGCACGTGGCCATCGGGATGATGCGGCACATCGGGATCCCCGCCCGCTACGTCTCGGGATATCTGCACCCGGACTACCAGGCCGGCATCGGCCGGACCGTGCCGGGGGAGTCCCACGCCTGGATCGAGTGGTGGAACGACCGCTGGTACGCCTACGACCCCACCAACCACACGCGGCTGACGGACTTCCACGTCACGGTCGCCCGCGGCCGCGACTACACCGACGTCACCCCGCTCAAGGGCATGGTCACCGGCGGGGGCGGGACCTCCGGGCTCGACGTCACGGTCGAGGTCACCCAGACCGCCTGAGCACGACGCAGCCGCCCACCCCCGGGAGGGCGGGCGGCTGCGTCGTCGGTGCTACAGCTCGAAGCGGAAGTTCTTCGGGGCCACCGTGAGCCCGGACGGCGTGACCGTCAGACCCCGCGAGCGGTCGAGCTCGCGGTCCACGCCCACCTGCACGCCCGGCGGCACCACGACGTTCTTGTCGAGGATGCACCGCTCGACCACCGCGCCCTCGCCCACCTGGACGTTGGGCAGCAGGACGGACTGGTTAACGGTGGCGTCGTTGTTGACCAGCACCTTGGGGGAGAGCACCGACTCGGAGACCCGGCCGCCGGTGACCAGCACCCCGGCGGAGAGGATCGAGTCGGTGGTCAGTCCGCCCTCCCCGTGCGGGCCGCGCACGAGCTTGGCCGGCGGGGCCTGCAGCTCGTGCGTGTAGATCGGCCACGCGTAGTTGTAGAGGTTGAAGACCGGCAGCGGGCGGATCAGGTCCATGTGCGAGTCGTAGTAGGAGTCCAGGGTGCCCACGTCACGCCAGTACTGGCGGTCCCGGTCCGTGGAGCCGGGCACGTCGTTGTGCGTGAAGTCGTAGACGGCGGCCTCGCCCCGGTCCGCGAACCAGGGCATGATGTCCCCGCCCATGTCGTGCTTGGTGCCCTCCTTGAGCTCGTCCGCCCGCAGCGCCTCGACGAGGGCGTCGGTGTCGAAGACGTAGTTGCCCATCGAGGCCAGGAAGGCGTTGGGGTCGTCCGGCAGGGGAGCGGTGGTCTCCGGCTTCTCCACGAAGCGGGTGATCTTCGTGACGTCCTGCGGGTCGGTCTCGATCACCCCGAAGGAGGTGACCATCTCCATGGGCTGGCGCACGCCGGCCACCGTGGCCCGCGCGCCGGACGTCACGTGGAAGTCGACCATCGCGGAGAAGTCCATCCGGTACACGTGGTCGGCGCCGACGACCACCACGATGTCCGGGCGGGCGTCGTCGACGAGGTTCATCGACTGGAAGATCGCGTTGGCCGAGCCCAGGAACCAGTCCTTGCCGCGGCGCTGCTGCGCGGGCACGGTCGCCACGTAGTTGCCCAGCTGAGTGGACAGCCGCCAGGTCTGGGAGACGTGCTGGTCCAGGGAGTGGGACTTGTACTGGGTGAGCACCACGACCTGCAGGTAGCCCGAGTTCACGATGTTGGACAGGGCGAAGTCGATGAGCCGATAGCTGCCCCCGAAGGGCACCGCGGGCTTGGCGCGGTCCTCGGTCAGCGGCATGAGGCGTTTGCCCTCGCCTCCGGCCAAAACGATGGCGAGTACCTTCTTACGGTGGGGCATGGAGGACCTCTCTGACTTCGACGGCAACGGGCGCAACCTCTCCGCCTCGCGGTGCGGAACCACTCGACAGGCGCCTTCATTGTGTCTTAACACGCCGGACGCCGTGCGATCCCGGACACAGCCGTGCCGATGTGTCACCAGAACTGGGGATCTCGGCCCCGCGCGGCGGCGCGCCCGTGGCAACGCCGCGATCCTGCAGTACGCTCGGGACCGTGCGAGTCGATATCTTGTCCAAGGAGTTCCCGCCCGAGATCTACGGCGGCGCCGGAGTCCACGTGTCCGAGCTCTCGCGGGTCCTGGCCCCGCTGGTCGACCTGAGGGTGCGGTGCTTCGGCGCGCCGCGCGAGCCGCGGGTCAACGGCGTGGAGGTCCAGGCCTATCCGGTGCCCGCGGACCTGAGCGGCGCCAACGCCGCGATCCAGACCCTCGGCGTGGACCTCGCCATGATCGACGACATCGCCGGCGCGGACCTGGTCCACTCGCACACCTGGTACGCCAACATGGGCGGGCACCTGGCGTCGCTGATGTACGGGATCCCGCACGTGCTCTCCGCGCACTCGCTCGAGCCCCTCCGCCCGTGGAAGGCCGAGCAGCTCGGGGGCGGCTACGCGGTGTCCTCGTTCGTGGAGAAGACCGCCTACGAGGCCGCCGCCGCGATCATCGCCGTCTCCGACGGCATGCGCGACGACATCCTGCGCTCCTACCCCGAGGTCGACCCCGATCGCGTGCGGACCGTGCACAACGGCATCGACGTCAGCCAGTGGGTCCCCGACGAGGGCACCGACGTCCTCGAGTCCTACGGCATCGACCCCGCCAAGCCCTCGGTGGCCTTCGTGGGCCGGGTGACCCGGCAGAAGGGCGTGCCCTTCCTGCTGCGCGCCGCCGCCCAGCTGCCCGACGACGTCCAGCTCGTGCTGTGCGCCGGCGCGGCGGACACCCCGGAGCTCGGGGCCGAGGTCAACGCGCTGATCGACGAGCTCAAGGCCACCCGCTCCGGCGTGGTGCTCATCGAGAAGATGCTGCCGCGCCGGGAGATCGTCCAGATCCTCTCCGGCGCCACGGCCTTCGCCTGCCCCTCGGTCTACGAGCCGCTGGGCATCGTCAACCTCGAGGCCATGGCCTGCGGCACCGCCGTGGTCGCCTCGGCCACGGGCGGCATCCCCGAGGTCGTCGTCGAGGGCGAGACCGGCCGGCTGGTGCCGCTCGAGCAGGTCCAGGACGGCACCGGCACGCCCCTGGACCCGGAGAAGTTCGTGGCCGACTTCGCCGCCGCCCTCACCGACGTGGTCACCGACCCGGCGCGGGCCCGCGAGATGGGCGCGGCCGGCCGCCGCCGCGCCGAGCAGCACTTCTCCTGGGAGTCCATCGCCGAGCGGACCGTGGAGGTCTACCGCTCCGTGCTGTGAGCCGCTCGGGCGGCTTCGGCGCCGCCGGCCCCGATGTGAACTGCGGGCCGGCATGTGGTAAATTATTTCCTGTTGCGTTCAGGAAAGAACGGCCGGAAACGGTGTGACGTTCCTCCTGGATCCACTCGCGCGGGTGGCGGAATAGGCAGACGCGCTAGCTTGAGGTGCTAGTCCTCGTATTAGAGGGTGGGGGTTCAAGTCCCCCCTCGCGCACAGGAACCGGCCGGACCAGGCCGGAGACGGAAGCCCCGTCGTCGACAGGAAGAGAACTCCTGCCGACGGCGGGGCTTTTGTCGTCGCCGTGGCCGGCCTCGGACGGCGTGCACAGAAGCTCGGACCACTGACCGGGGCTGCGCTGCGGCGCGCCCCCGGGCGGGGACGCGCCGCAGCGGTTCTCAGGGAGCCGCCCGTGTCTCCACGGCCACGATCTCCCCGTCCGTCGGGTCCGGTTCCGGCTCGGCGCGACCGGTGAGCCCGGTGATCGCCTCGGAGGCGGCGGTCACCGTGGTCCGGGCCGTGTGCGAGGTCGCGGACGGGGAGATGATCGCCACGCCGGCCACCAGGATGACGGCGCCCACGGCCACGAAGCGTCGGCGTCGGCGGCCGGCGATGATCAGCAGCCCGGCGGCGGCCAGGATGGATCCGGTGGCGGCCAGCAGGGCGGGCAGGGCGGGCTCGAAGAGCGGCAGGATCATCGGGTGCCGCCTGCTGGGTGGAGGCGCGAGCAGGAGGAATCGGGCATGGGGTACCTCCGGGGAAGGAGAGGCCGATGGGGAAGGGGGCGGTGAGCGCGGGACCGCGGTGCCCACCGGCACCATTATCGGCGGCCGGGAGGCGGAAACGGGCGCGGCGCGCCCCGGTCCGGACTCCGCCGCGACGGACGACGTGGCGGGCCCTGCAGCCGGGGCTCGACCCGCGGGTGCGGACGGAGCGGGGAGTCCTGCCAGGTGCTCGGCCGGCCGTCAGCGGCAGTACCGCTGCTCCAGTTCCCGGTCCAGGCCCCGGGCCCGGGCCCGCTGCGCCAGGACGTGGATCACCGGCCCGGCCACCCGGGAGATCCCGGGCAGGCGCATGTCGGTGAGCTCTGTGATCCACGCCGTCACCAGCGGGTCGCGCGGGACCCCCTTGGCGGAGGACCGCCCGTCGCCGGCCAACCCGTAGAGGATCGGCAACCCCTTCTCGAACCCCTCGCTGGCCGGAGTGATCTCCGCCAGGGCCCGCACCGTGGACGAGCCCTGATTCACCCACCGGTGCACGGTGTTCACCGGCACCGTGGCCTCCTCCCCGGGCAGCACGACATGGGGTTGTCTGGCGACCTCGACGGTCAGGGCGCCCTCGAGGACCTCGAAGTGCTCCGAGGAGTGCAGATGGTAGTGCCGGGGCACACCGGCCCCGGGCCCGGCCACGAGGTGGACGAGGGTGTACTCCCCACCGGTCTCGGCGCTGGTGCGCAGGAAGGTGACCGCGTCGTCCTGGAACGTGCTCCGGTGGGTGGTGCGCGTGGCGAGCAGCTCGTCGATCTCCGTGTCGGTCGGGCGCATCGGAAGTCCCCGTTCGTGAGTCCCGTTCCTCTTCCACGCTACGCTCGCCGGTGGCGGCGCCGGCCACGTGACGACCGTGGAACCCGGGACGGCCCCAGCGGGGCGGCGCCGCGTTCGTCGGGCGCGACGGGCCACCGGCTCCAGCCGGGGAGCCGTCGCGAAGGGAACCGGTCAGTGAGCGCCGCGAGCGCGGAGGCCGCGGCTGCGCACCCAGGAGCCGACGACCACGCCCGCCAGCGCCCACAGTGCGCCGGCGCCCACCCCGGCGAGCACGATCCAGAACGGCACGCGGAGCTCCTCGGCAAGGGGAGTCTGGTGGCGAGCCGGAGCGGTCACGTTCTTCCTCATGTGCGTCATGCGGGCATGATGGCACGCGCCGCGAAGGTGTTCCAGACGCGACCGGTCTATGACCGGGGCCGTCGTGGCTGCGGCCCGACCCGGGCGCGCGGCGCCCCGGACCCGGAGCCGGGAGGACGACCCCGACGATGTCGACCGCGGCCGCGGCCGGCGTCTCCCGCTCCACCCGAGCAGCGGCCGGGTGACCGGTGAAGCCCCGCCCTCCCGGTCCCGGTCGGGCCGCGGAGCAGCGGGGCTTCGTGCTGGTGAGGCCGTGCTCAGCCCTCGCAGGCCACCCCGTCGCCGTCGCGGTCCAGCTTGGGGGCGTAGCCCGGGGAACCGACATGGAGCGGGGCCGCACCGGCGGCCCGGGCCTCCGTGCAGTTGGCGAACCCGACGGCCGGTGCTGCCGGGACCGGCTCGGCTTCCGGGGCAGGGGCGACCGGCGCCGGAGCCACCGGGGCCGGTTCCGGGGCGACCGGCTCGGGCGCTGCGGGAACGGGCTCGGGCTCCGGGGCCTCCTGCACCGGGGCCGGCTCGGGGGCTTCCTCGACCGGGGCCGGGGCCGTGGCGGCGATGTCGGCGAGGACCGCGCCGGTGGGGAGCTCCTGGCCCGCGCAGTCGGCGAGCACCTCGGACATCGCGGTCTTCTCCGGGGCGGTGACCCACAGGTCGTACTTGGCCTTCACCGCGATCTGGATGGCGACGAACTCGCACCGGAAGTCCACGTTCGGCGGCAGCCACGCATCGGCGGCCTTGTCCGACTTCGCCTGGTTGGTCGGCCCGTCCACCGCCAGCAGGTTCAGCGGGTCGTTGGCCAGCTCCACGCGCTGGTCCTGGGTGAGCCGGCGGGCCCCGGTGACCCAGGCGTTGCCGAGTGAGACCACGTGGTCGATCTGCACGTCGGAGGATGTGGCCGGGCCGCGCACGAAGTCGATGGTGGTGGCGGTGTAGGGGTCCGGGTCCAGGACCCCGGAGTCGACCCGGCACCCGTCGGCGGAGACGACGTCGCGGAGGTCGCGGTTGAGGATCTCCTGGCGGGTGTCCTCGCAGTCGCCGTCGGCGTCGATCCACCCGCCGAACAGTCCCTCACGGTCGTAGTCGGACATGGTGCCGCGGGCGGCGACCTTGAGTCCGTTCAGCGCGCTCAGCGCCTCGGAGGAGGCAGCCGCCGGCGCGGCCGTCGCCGTCGGCGCGGCCGTGGCGGAGGCGGTCTCGGCGGGGGTGCTGGGGGCCGCGGGCGTGGTGGTCGCGCTCGCGGTGGCGTCGGAGTCGGCACCGGGGTCGGCCACGGACGTGGAGCACCCGGTGAGCAGGGCCAGGGCCATGGCCGCCGAGGTCCAGGCCGCGGCGGTGCGGCCGCGGGCGCGGCCGGGCGAGGGGAGGGGGAGGGTCATGTCGCTCCTGGGGGAGGGCGCCGGGGGCCCGGGGATCTGGGGGTGGGCGGCGCGGGGGATCGAGACGTCCTCCATCCTCCTACCGGCTGGTCACCAAAGCGAACGCGCGCCCGATGTGACGCCCCCGCCCGTCATCCGACACGCGTGACCTGACGCCGGGCGACCTCCGGCTCCAGCGGCCGTCGGGTGCGCGCGGGACAGCGGCACCTGCCCGTCCCGCACCCAGGAGGTCGCCGCATTCACTCCGGCGACCGTCGTAGCAGGATGCGCGCACGGACCGGTGGGCCCACCTCTGGGCGGACGTCGGGGAACGGACGGTCAGCCCCAGGTGCCCAACAGCGCCGCGACCACCGCGACGACCGCCGCGGTGACGGCCAGGGTCGCCGCGGCGGCGCGGTAGCGACCGCGGACCAGCATCCGGGCCATGAACGCCGGCAGCACCAGTCCGGCGGCGGCTCCGGCCACCAGTGCGGCGGTGTAGACCCCGTCCGACGACTCGTCCGGCGGGCCGCCGAACCCCCCGAGGTGCAGGTACAGGGCCAGCAGCGCCCCGGTCGTGGCGATCAGCCCGGACAGCGCGAGCACCGGGACACCCACGACCAGGAGCGCCGTGCGCGCAGGTGTGGTGTCGGCGGGGGAGCCGGTGGCGCTCATGGCGTCCATGATGCCTCGGACGGCCCGGCAGAAGCCCCTGGCCGCAGCCGGCGCCCGTCCTGGCAGTAGCATCGTGGAAGGTTGCCCACGAGATCCTGGAGACGAGGAGTGGTGATGGACCGGTCCCACCCGGAGTGCTGGTTGACGGACATGGACGGGGTCCTCGTCCACGAGGACAAGGCCCTTCCCGGCGCTGCGGACTTCCTGCAGAGACTCGTCGACCGGGAGCGCCGTTTCCTGGTGCTCACCAACAACTCCATCTACACTCCCCGCGACCTCGCCGCCCGGCTGGCGAAGAGCGGCCTGACCGTCCCCGAGGAGTCGATCTGGACCTCGGCGCTGGCCACCGCGGGGTTCCTCGCCGACCAGGTCCCTCGCGGGTCGGCGTACGTGGTCGGTGAGGCGGGTCTGACCACCGCGCTGTACGAAGTCGGCTACACCCTCACCGATGTCAGCCCCGACTACGTGGTCCTGGGAGAGACCCGGACCTACTCGTTCGAGTCCATCACCAAGGCGATCCGGCTGATCGAGTCGGGGTCACGCTTCATTGCGACCAACCCGGACTCCACCGGGCCCTCGGCGGAGGGTCCGCTGCCGGCGACCGGGGCGGTCGCTGCCCTGATCACCCGGGCCACCGGGGCCGTCCCGTACTTCGTGGGCAAGCCCAACCCGATGATGTTCCGCAGCGCGATGAACCGGATCGAGGCCCACTCCGAGACCACGGTGATGATCGGTGACCGGATGGACACCGACGTCGTCGCGGGCATCGAGGCCGGGCTGGAGACGATCCTGGTGCTGAGCGGCTCCACCCAGGCGGCGGACATCACCACGTATCCGTACCGCCCCGGACGGGTGCTGGACTCGATCGCCGACGTCATCGAGCTCGTCTGACACAGCTCGCCGCCGCGGCGGGGTCGAGCGTTCGACGCCGCCCCATCCCGACTCCTCGTGTCCTGCGCCGGGACTCAGCGCGCGGTGCGGTGGCCCCAGTTCAGCGCCCGGGACAGGTGCTCGGGGCTGAACCCGGGGTGGGCCAGCTGCAGCTCCACCCGGTCGTCGTGGGCGTCCCGGGCGCCGTAGGCCAGATCCACCGCGTGGGCGAGCAGCTCCTCGGTGCGCAGGATCGCGTCCTCGATCGCCGCCTCGTCGTGGAGATCACTGAGGGCCGCGCGGATGTCGACCGGTTCCCTCCCCGGGCGGACCGGGCGGGCGTGGCGGTGGTTGTAGAGCACCAGGATGAAGACCCCGTTGAGCAGGTCCTCGTCGCGTGCCCGGGCCATCACCTCGGGCTCGGGGTCGCTGGTGGGACCCGGCTCCGGCGGCGGCACGGCGGCCCGGCGCCGGGCGGGCACCGGAAGTCCCGCCACACGGTCCTGATCGTCCGTCTCGTCCTCGCGCTGCGCGCCGCCGGCCCGGGCTCGACCGTCCCGGGGGCCGCTCCCGTCCTCGTGCGGGCGGGGGCGCGTCCTCCCGAGCAGCCAGCCCACGCCGGCGCCGCAACCCGTGCAGGCCGCGATCCAGAACAGCTGACGGGTGAGCGCGGCGACGACCACCCCGACGGCCAGCCCGCAGAACAAGCCCGTCTGCAGCGGATCCAGGCGTCGGCTGGGCGGGGTGCTGGTCATGGATCCATTCTCGGCCGCCGGCGCCGTCAGGTCACCACGCACCCGGGCCCGGAGCAGCTCCAGCGCGACCCCGACGAGGACGCCGAGGTCGATGGCGTGCCCGTTCCGGGTGAACAGCGCCAGCACCGCTCCGGCGGCCGCGCCGAACGCCGCGCCGCGCACGATGTGCCGCCCGGCGAGCACCCCGGGAAGGTCCATGGCGGGTCAGGCTCCCCGAGGAGTTCCCGGCACCGGTGGGGGTGGCAGCCGGCTCAGGCGGACCAGGGTGAGGACCGCCGGGATCGCCAGGCCCCCGAGCAGCAGGAGACCGAACAGTCCGAGGAACCACGCCATGAGCAGCAGCGGGGCCGCGGCGAGCAGCGACAGGACGGCGAGCACGGTCGCCGCGGTGCGGCGCCGAGGTGGGATCGGTTCCCGGCGCAGCACGGGGGCCTCGACGACGAGCTGGGCGATGATCAGCGCGGGCAGGCCCAGCAGCGGCAGGGCGAGGATGAGCGCCTCGAGGGCGACGATGCTGTCGTCGGGCACAGCGGCTCCTACCGGGTGGGCTCAGTCGCCGTCGGCGCCCGGGTCGCGGTCCTCCCCGCGGGGACGGGGCGGGACGTCGCGCTGTCGACGGCGGGTGCGCAGGAGGATCGTGACGACCAGGCCGATCACGCCCAGGCTCACCAGGGCGAACAGCACGATGCTGGCCGGTGAGCCGGGCTCGACGAGGCCGGCGGCGGCGGGGACGACGATGCTCATGCTCCGAATGTACTGCGGCGCCGCCGCCGAGCCACCACGATCAGCGTGCGCCGGGGACCGTGGCGTCGACCTCCAGCGGCCGGACGACGTGGCCGGGGCGGGCGACCAGGGCACGGCCGAGCACCAGGGCGTTCGTCAGCCCGTGGGTCAGCCGGTGTCGCAGCGGCACGAAGCCGAACGCCCCGTAGAAGGCCAACAGCTCGTCGAAGCCCTCCCGCGGATCGGCGGGCACCGGCCGCAGCACCACCCAGGTGTTGCCGGCCGCACGTGCGGCGTCCAGGAACTGCTCCAGCAGCGCCGCCCCGACGCCGTGGCCCCGGTGCGAACGGGCCACGACGAGGGTGTCGAGGTAGCTGCACCGCCACTCCAGCGGCGGCTCCGGCTCCACGACGAAGCTCTGCCAGGTCGCCGAGGCGTGGTTGCCGTGGCACAGCCCGACGACGTCCCCGTGCGTCACCGCGACCGTGGTGGTGTCCAGCCACGCCGTGAACTGCGCGCGGGACAGCTCCCGGCCCCGGGCGACCTGCCGGTAGAGCTCGGCGGTGGCGGGGCGGATGTCGATGCCGGGGGAGGACATGGGGCGATCGTAACGGCACCGGCCGTAGACCTGTAGGGGGCGTCGAGTCCTGCGGGCGGCCCGGCTGGGTCGTCAGTCCTCGACGAGGATGCCCAGGTGGGCGGCCAGCGCAGGGGCCAGCTGCTGCAGCTGCAGGTGGTTGAGCGCCGCGCCCTGCAGATGGGCCAGGCCGGTGATGTCAGGCAGGTCGAGCGCGCGCAGGTCGACGTCGACCAGTGTGGCGCCGGAGACGTCCAGGACCGCCAGCTCGGAGCCCGGGAACGCCAGCCGCTCAGCGCGTGCGCCGGTCAGATCCAGCTCGCCGAGGACGCAGTCCTCGAACACCACGTCCCGCACCGTGGCGCCGCGCAGGCTCACGTAGCCGAGCTTGCACCCGGTGATCCGCACGGTGTCCCAGGTGCCCTCGATGCACTGCAGCACCCCCAGCCGGGAGTCCTCGAGCACGACGGTGCGCAGCGTGGCGTAGGCGGCCGAGACCGTGGGGATGTCCAGGCGCGTGAGCTGTGAGTCGGTGATCCGGCCGTCGGTGAGCTCCAGCTCGTGGATGTTGAGCCGCGTGAAAGAGCAGTCGGTGAATCCGACGTCGGACAGGTCCGTCCCCGTGAGGTCGTCCTCGGCGAAAGCCAGCGCCTCGTAGGTGCCGTGGGCGAGGACCTCGACCCCGTCGGCGGCGGAGAGCTCGGGGAGCCGGGGCGAGCGCAGTCTCGGGGGAGCAGGAGTGTTCCGTCGGGCCATGCCGTTCACCGTAGTGCCTGCCGCGGCCGGTGGGGGACGTGAGCGGTCAGGCCGCGGGACACCCGGCGCCGCTCGAGGGCGGCGGCGAGTCGGCGTCAGCCGGCGGGGAGGTCGGCGTGCGCGGCCGTCAGGGAGCGCTCGCTGCGGCAACCCGGAGCGCCGGGACGCGGACGGGGTGCCGCGAGGAGGGAGCTGCGGCGCCGCAGCGGACGTGCGGGCCGGTCGTCGTGCCGGCGGGCCGTGACGAGCTACTCCGGCCGGGTCGGCGCGGTCCGCGGGCGGTGTGCGTCAGGGCTGGCTGATCCAGGCCAGTGCCGCGGTGCGCTCGTCGAGGTGGAACCGGCGCGTGGGGACGTGGAGGAGCTCGGTGGTCCACTCGGAGACCTTCGCCTCCCAGTCGACGTCGGTGACCACCGCCAGACGCTCGAGCTTCTTGATGTATCCGGCCGACTTCAGGTCCAGCCACAGCGCCCTCGGGGAGATGTCGGCGAAGTCGATGTCGCCCCGGACCGCGACCATTCGCACGCTGTCGTGCTCGCGGATGACCTCGTCGAGGACCTCGCGCATGTGCTGCATGTCCGCGGCGGTGATCCCGCCGTGGGCGTTGATCGTGACGATGTTGGTGCCGGACTGCACCGTGGTCTCCAGCATGGCCGGCTCTCCTCCCGGGTCGCGGCGGAGCGGATCTGCGGTATCCAGGCTAGGACCGGTGGTGCCGGCGCTCAACAGGTGGCCGAGCCGTGACGCCCCGGGGCACGAGGGCGCCCACCGGGGGCTCGGTCCCGCCGGGCGTCCGCTGCGAGCAGCCCCCGCCGCTCAGCGGTGAGGGCGCCAATGTCCTGGCGGATCGCCAGGCGCCGACCGGTGGGCACGCGCACCTGCGGGCCGTGGCCCGGGGCCAGGACCTCGAAATCCACTCCGGAGAGCAGCGTGCGAGCCGCGTTCTCGGCGGTGGTGGGGTCGTGGTGGAACGGGGCGGGCAGCAGGTGCGGCACCCCGTCCGCCGTGGTGGTCCGGTGCCCGGTGACCACGGCGTCGCCCGCGGCGAGGATCCCGGTGTGACCGACCAGGTAGGCGGTGTGCCCGGAGGTGTGTCCCGTGGTGGCCACCGGCCGCGGGGAGCCGGGCAGGTCCAGCACCTCCGTGGCCGGGCCGAACGGGGTGACGGCGCTCTCCTCGACGGTGACGTCCTTCAGACCCCCGGCGCGCAGGGCGTGGAGGGACCATTTCGCCCAGCCGAGCGAGCACGCCGCGCGGGGCAGGGACTCCTCCGGGCCGATCTGCTCCCGGGAGGCCCCGGTGATGTTGGGGATCTCGGCGGCCGCGCAGTGCACCGGCACCCCGGCGGCGATGTAGCGGCCGAGGGTGCCGATGTGGTCGCCGTGGGCGTGGGTGACGACCACGGCCTCGGGCAGACCGGTGGCGCCGGCGGCGTGGATGGAGGCGTCCACCAGGCTCCGATCACCGGGGTAGCCGCAGTCGATCAGCGTGTAGGACGCCCCGTCGCGCAGGATCAGCCAGTTCGATCCCGGGCCGGTGACCAGGGTGGTGCCGTATCCGAGGTCGTGGGTGTTGGCGGCGGTGATCCAGCGGGTCATGGGATGCGGGGCTCCTGGGGGACGTCGGGGTGTTCCGACTCCAGTCTGCGCCCCGTTCGCTCCTCCCGGTCGGAGGGCGCGTCGTCAGGATGCTCGGCACGTCGGCGGACCGGCCTGCCCGCGTCGGCTGGAGCTGAACGCTGCGCCTCGTGCGGACGCCCCTGGAGGAGGTGCGGGGGCCCACCGCGACCCTGCGGCCGGTGTGCGGCGGGTCCCGGCCCGGTCTCAGTCCGTACACCGCAGGGCGAGCACAGTGGAGTCGTCGTCGAGACCGGCGGACCTGGCGTAGCCGGCGCACCGTTCGACCAGCTCTGCGGCCGTGGCCGCCGTGGCGTTCGCCGCAGCGGCGCTCGCGATCCCCTCGTCGATGCCGGCGAAGTAGTCGAGGAACCCGTCGGAGACCACCAGCAGAGTCTCCCCGGCCTCCAGTGCCGTGGTGTGGATCCGCCACTGCGCCCCGGGCACTGCGCCCAGGGGCGGTCCCGAGGTCTCCAGGCGCCGGTGGGTGCCGTCGGGGCACAGGACGAGTGCCAGACCGTGACCGGCGTCCACGTACTCGAGCACACCGGTCGTGGAGGACAGGCGGGCGGTGAAGACGGTGACGAAGGCTCCGGCTTCCTCCAGCAGCGGGTCCAGGGCCCCGGTGGCACGGGCGATCGCCTCGGCCGGCTCGTTGTACTGGAAGGTCCCGCGCAGCACCGCGCGCGCCGAGGCGGAGAGCAGCGCCGCCGGGATGCCTTTGCCCATCACGTCGGCCAGCGTGAGCTGCAGCCGGTCTCCGTTGCGGAACCAGTCGTAGAAGTCCCCGCCGATCGACTGCGCGGCGGTGCAGCGCCCGGCGATCTCCCACCCCGGAAGCGCTGGATCGGTCTTGGGCATGAGCATCTGCTGGATCTGCTCGGCGCGGTCGAGCTCTCCCTGGGCGGCGAGCTCGCGTTCCACCCACCCGGCCAGCTCGGCCAGCAGGCGCCGCTCCCGGTCGGTGAGCTGCCGGGGCTGATGGTCGACCAGGCACAGCGAGCCCACGGCTTCCCCACCGGGGGCGTGCAGTGGCTGCCCGGCGTAGAAGCGCACCGGCGGATCGGCGGTCACGAACGGATTGCCGCGGAACAGCTCCTCGACGGCCGCGTCCGGCACGACCAGCGGCGCGTCACGGGCGACGGTGTGGCTGCACAAGGAATCGGCGCGCGGGGTGTGCACGAGGCCCGGCAGCCCGGCTTCGGCCTTGGTGAACTGGCGCTCCGCATCGATCAGGTTGACCGCGGCGGCGGCCACCTGGAAGACCTCCCGCGCGATGCGGACGACACGGTCGTAGCGCTCCTCCCGCGGCGTGTCCAGGATTCTGAGGTCGTGGAGGGCCGCGACCCGCGCCTGTTCCTGCTGATCGATGTGCATGCGCATAGGGCCCACGCTACCGACCGATGTCGCGCGTGCCGCGCCGCCACGTCGACGGTCTCCGCCATGGGCCTCGACTCGGCGACGCCGGCGCGACGCTGCTGTGCCGCGGGGCCCGGCTGGGAAGCACAGGCCGTTGTCACACCTGCGCTGAGGACCGGACGGGCGGTTGGACCGGCCCGGTGACGGGCGGCAGTTCGATGTCACTGCTCTGGTGGTGACTGGCCTGACCCTCGCATCCATGCGGTGGCTGCGGCCACGCTTCCGGCCAGGGAGCTTGGACGGCAGGACGTGTTGACCGGAGGTGGTCACCTCGCAGCTCATCGGATGCGAGACGCCTTGTGTCGGGTGGTTCGTCAGGCGGTCGGGGGGTGGGGCCGGCGGTTCGTGCTGCCCCGGAGCTCGGTGCTCGGCAGCCGGCACCAGGAGCGTGGTGCCGGGCTGCTCGAGGTCCAGCTCGGTGGTTCCGGTCTCAGGGTTGCGGGGCCGTGGTGGCGCGCAGCACGGCCACGAGGAAGTCGCTGTCCTTCGAGAACGGCCGCAGGTCCCAGGTGGACAGGAGCAGGTCGGGCACCAGCCCGGCCCGCTCGGCGTCGGTGAGGAACTCGGCGAAGGGGTAGCCGCGCCCAGCACCGAACCCGACGACCGCGCGCCCTGCCGGACTCAGGTGCTGGTGGAAGCGCCGCAGCACGTCGGTGCGCGTGCTCGGCGCCAGGAAGGTCATGACGTTGCCGGCGCACAGGATGATGTCGAAGGGCTCGGGGATCCCGCGGACGGGCAGGTCGAGTTCGGCCAGATCTCCGATGATCCACTGGGGGCCGGGGTGGTCGGTGCGGGCGGCGGTGATGAGGGTGGGATCGACGTCGACCCCGACGACGGTGTGCCCGGTGTGGTGCAGGTAGCCGCCATTGCGGCCGGCTCCGCAACCGGCGTCGAGGATCCGTGCTCCGCGGGGAACCATGGTGTCGATCATCCGGGCTTCCCCGACGATGTCCTCTCCGGCGGCGGCCAGGTTCCGGAACCGGTCGACGTACCAGGCCGAGTGTCCGGGGTCGGCCTGCACCTTGGTCATCCACACGCTTTGTTCCACCACCCCGTCAGGGTACAGGTGAAGCCGTGCCCACCTCGGCTCCTGGCCTACCGCCAGGCCTCGCCCTCCGGAGCCAGGAGGCATGAGGGTCCTCAGCAGTCCCGTCACCGTGTATCCGCCGAGGCCTCCTAGGCCGGCCCCGGCAGAGCGCATGGGCGGGGCGGGGCGGACCTTGGAAGGCAGCGCATTCCCCGGAGCGGGCGAGGGGGCCCGAAGGAGTGCGGTACTGCTGCGGCCCGGTGTGGCGGTACCGCGCTGACCTCACGGCGGACCGTCGTCGGCCGCGTACTACAACTCACGGAGCTGAGCGGAGATGCGGCCGCGGTCGGAGGCCTGGTGGCCGTGCTTCTGTGCCCAGGCACGGATCGCCAGGGGCTCGGCGACATCACCGCCGGAGCTGCGGGCGGTCCTGGTGTGCTTGCGGCGCCCCATGTCGTTGGCCTTGCAGGAGGCGGCAACGAACGCGCCCGGCGCCTTGCCCAGCCGCTGGGCGCTGGCGGCCGACAGGTCGATCCCGTAGTCGCGCCCGTCCAGGGCAAAGGTGACGGACGGTCTCATCAGCCGGGACGCCGTCGAGGTCGTCCGTCAGCTGGATCCCGACCTTCTGGGCCCTGAGGGCCGTTCCTTTCGTTATCTCGCAGTGAGGGAGGGACGCCGTCTGGAGCGCAAAGCCAGGTGCCGGTGGCGGTCGAGGGCGCCGGCTCGACGGTCAGTCGGCTTCGGTGGTGGTGGTGGTCTCCTCGTCGTGGACCTGGACCGACAGATTGACGCCCTCCGAGCGGTGGGGATCGCGCCCGAACGGATCTATGTGGACAAGAGGTCCGGGGCCACCGCCGACCGCCCCGGCCTTTCCGCAGCGCTGGCCTACGCCCGGGAGGGCGATGTGATCGTGGTGCACACCCTGGACCGGCTCGGGCGCACGGTGCGCGACACGTTGAACCTGATCCAGGATCTGGCCGAGCATGGGGTTGGGGTGCGCAATCTGGCGGACCCGATCCAGGTGGACTCCACGAACCCGAACGATCCGATGGCGCAGCTGGCGGTGGTGCTGCTGGCGCTGTTCGGGCAGATGGAGCGTACCTACACCTTGGAGCGGGCCGCCCATGCAAGGGCGGTGGCCGCGGCCGAAGGCCGGCGGATTGGACGGCCCTCGGTGGTGGATGCGGACAAGCTGGCCTGCGCGGCGCATCTGCGCGAAGCCGGGCACACGATGGCGGAGATCGTGGCCAAGACGGGGATCACTCGCACCACCCTCTACCGCCACCTCCCGCCCCGGCCGGCCGAGGCGGTGACGGCCACGCCGGTCACTGCTGCCGAAGCCCAGCGGGAGTCGGTCGACTGACCAGACCGCCGAGGTGGTTGCGGGCAATGAGCTTCGGGTTCACGGCGGCGCTGTCTGCCCGGGCCTGGGTTCGTGGGCACTGGGGTGCATACACGCACCGACGCAGCCGCACCCCGATCCCTCCGGCGGTCAGCATGGAATGACCGTGGACGGGGATCTGGCGTCCCAGCTGAGCGAGCTGGCCCGGTCCCTGCAGGACGAGGAGGACTTCGAGGCCACCTTGGCCACCATGGTCGCCGCGGCCCTGGACCTGATCCCCGGGGCGGCGGAGGCCTCGATCTCCGTGGTCGAAGCCCGCAGGACGATCAGTTCCCACGCCCCGTCCTCCGCCCTGCCGGCGGCCGTGGACCGGATGCAGCAGAAGGCCGGTCAGGGCCCGTGCATGGACGCCGCCTGGGAGAAGAAGGTCGAGCGAGTCCCGGACTTCTCCGTCGAGGACCGGTGGCCTTCGCCGACGCCCAGCAGATCAGCGGCCTGAAAGAGGCCCTGGCCACCCGGGATCTGATCGGCCAGGCCAAGGGCATCCTGATGGAGCACTACAAGATCACCGACCAGCAGGCCTTCCTGCTGCTCACCCGGGCCAGCTCCCGCACCACCACCAAACTCCGGGCCGTGGCCGAACACCTGACCACCACCGGCAACCTGCCCGGCCTGCGGGACACCGCCCTGCATCTGGCCACCCCGTACTCCGTCGGCGAGCGATGAGCCGCGGCCGCAGCCCGGCGCGGGGGAGCGGCGCATCCACTGGCGGGGAGAGAGCGCTCCGAGGGCCGCCCAGCGCCGTCGAGAGCGTCGAGAGCGTCGCGGGCCGGCCGGCCGCGGGACCTGCGGGCCGCCACGGCCGAGGGTGCCCGTCCACCGGACGGGCACCCTCGTCGATCACGCCACGAACTCAGCCGCGGGGGCGGGGGTCCTAGTCGTCGTCCTGCTCGAAGAGGACCTTGACCCACTTCTTGTCGACCGTCTTGACCGTCTTGTCGGTCTTGTCGGTGTACCTGGCGTCGCGGTAGTACTTGTGCCAGTCGCCGCCGTCGGCCTTGTCCTTGGCGATGGAGGCGGCCTCCTTCAGCTCCACGTCGTAGTACCTCTTGGACTCCCACTCACCGTGGTGGCGGTACTTCACGATGACGTCGACCTCGCCGTTCTTGCGCGCGTCGTCGTCGTCCTGCTTGAAGAGGACCTTGAGCCCCTTCTTGTCGACCGTCTTGACCGTCTTGTCGGTCCGGTCGCTGTACTTGGCGTCGCGGTAGTACTTGTGCCAGTCGCCGCCGTCGGCCTTCTCCTTGGCCATGGAGGCGGCCTTCTTGAGCTCGACGTCGTTGTACTCCCTGACCTTCCACTCGCCGTGGTGGTAGTACTTCACGACGACGTCGACCTCGCCGTTCTTGCGCTCGTCCTCGTCGTGGTGGCTGTGGCCGCCCTTGTCGTGCCCGTTGTCGCCCCCCGCGAACGCCGGAGCGGAGAAGCCGCTCACCACCAGCATGCCCGCCAGGGCTGCGCCGGCCAGAGTGTGCCGCAGATCTTTCATGGTGTTCCCCCTCGTGAATGAACCTGATTCCCCAAGGTGAATCCGGTGGGATCAGGCTAGGAGCGGCACATTCATGTGCACCAGTAAATTTCTTAAAGTTAAGAATTGCCGATGCGAATGCTGTGAAGGGAGGACGCGGTGGCACAGACCGTGCGCGGCCGTTCCGGCGGCTCGGCCGGCGCGGGCCCACCCCGGTCGTCGGGGTGCTGCTGCACCGTCCGTGCGACGGTGCAGGTCACAGCGGCCTTCCGGGTGGGTGCGGGTCCCACGCGGAGGGGACGGTCGGGGCAGTCCGTCACGTCGCAGCCGTCTCGCGGCGTCGCCGGAACCCGTGCCCGGCGGCGGCATCCTGACCGCGTGATCCGATATTGCGAGCGGGTGCACCGCCGCGTCCGATCAATAACAAGTGCAAATGCAGGAATTTGCAAAGAAATTCGGATCTTTGGACAAATGCAACGTGCACCGTTCGGCCTTGGATGCACGGGAGCCGCCTCCGGCAAGGACGCCGGAGAGGGAACTCGTGTGTGGTGCGCCCGAAGGTGTCCGGTGTCAGTGGATAGGAAACAGCTGTCCTGGGACATCGGAACCACCGCTCCTACCGTGCGGGAGTGCAGAAGAACCAAGCGACCATCCTGGCGGTGGTCGCCGGGGCGATGTCCCAGGCCGAGGCCGCCCACCGGTTCCAGGGCAGCCGCTCCAGGGTGTCGGAACTGGTGGCCCACTACCGCGCCGAGGTCACGGCAGCGTCCACGCCTGGCTCCCGAGCCGCCCAGCACCACCCCAATGCGATCCCGGCCCCGACGGTTCAGACGAGCCTGTCCACCCGCCGGCCCTGGTGGCAGCCGGTCATGACACCGACCCCAAGACCCGCACCGCACACCTGGCCCGCGCCGCTCGGGGCCGAAGCGGCGCTGTGCGATGCCGTGCAGGACACCGGGTGATCGGATCTCGTAGGCCGAAGGCGATTGGGGTTTGAACACCTCCCGGTAGTGAACCTATGAACGGTGCACTGACTGACGCTGCATCGGGTGGTGTGCACCCGCGGGCGAGACGAAGTCTTAGAAGCTGTCGGTGCGTTGGTGCGTATCGCAGGTCAAGGGATGCGAGACGTCTCGTCACGAGAATTTGCCCCCGCATGTTTCCGCGGTTCGGTCTGTCTCGCATCCTTGTGCTTTATCCATACCCCTAGAATTGGCTACTCAACGTTGGTTGCGAGACAGATGGAGTGAACTTGGGGAAGCTGATCGGGTACGCACGAGTGTCGACGCGCCAGCAGGACGCCGACCGTCAAGTGTCTGACCTTCTGGATGCCGGCGTGCGGCGCGATGACGTGTATGTCGACAGTGGAGTGTCTGGAGGGCGCGCGTCCCGTCCGGCCTTCGATAAGGCGGTGGCCGCCCTCGAGGAAGGCGACACCTTGGTCATCACCACGCTGGACCGGTTGGGTCGGTCGACGCAGAATATGCTCGCCTTCGCCGAAGCGCTGCGGGGCAGGGGAGCGGGGTTGCGGGTGCTGAACCTCGGTGGGGGAGACGTGGACACGGCCACTCCTATGGGGTCGATGGTCTTCACCGTCATGGCCGCCCTGGCGCAGATGGAGTTGGAGATCAAGCGGGAGCGGATCACCGACTCGGTGGCTAAACGTCGGGCCGCCGGCAAGGACCTGGGTGGCCGCCGCCAGACGTTCACCGACTCCCAGATCCGCAACGCCCTGCGGCTGATCGAGGGCGGAGAGCCGGCCACTCAGGTGGCCCGCGATCTCGGGATGTCCCGCGCGACCTTGTACCGGCGGATCCGGGAGCTTCCGCAGACAACGACCATCTGAGCTCTTAGCGGGCGGCTTGTGTGCTCTCCCGTTGGATGTTGCGGTAGATCGTTCCCGTGCGGGCATCGTCGTTCGACGACACATGTGCTGTTCCTAAACCGTGTCCTGTGGATCGGTGGTGGGCTCGATGGACCGGGTGCTCGCTGCAGCGGGTTGGGGTCGGCTGCTCACGAGCGCGATGCCGCAGAACACCAGGGCTCCACCCCCGAGCTGGGCCAGGGACAGGGAGGCGCCCATGGCCACGCTGATGAGCACGGTGAAGACCGTGATGAGGTTGAGGAACACCCCGGCCCTGCCGGCGGGGACCCTGCGCAGAGCCATGTTCCACAGCAGATAGGAGCCCACGGAGGGGAAGATGCCGATGAACAGCAACGACCACGCGGCCTCGTGCTCTTGCGGCCAGTGCACACCGGACCACAGGGCCATGGGCGTGAGCACGACCGCGGCGAGCACGGCCTGCACTGCGGTGGAGGCGATCGGTGGTGAACCGGTGAGGTGGCGCCCGAACAGCGTGTAGAGGCTCCAGACGAGGATCGCTGCGAGCATCAGGGCGTTGCCGCGGTTGATCTGTAGGCCGAGCACGGCCGGGAGGTTGCCGTCGGTGAGGACCACGAGCACCCCGAGCAGCCCGAGCAGGATGCCGGTGGCCGCACGGGGCCTGATCCGGTCCCGGAACAGCGCCAGGGCGCACAGGGCGATCACCGCGGGGTTGGCCGCGTTGATCAGTGAGGCGTCGATGGCGCTGGTGTGCCGGAGAGCTCCGTAGAGGAGAAGCGTGTAGGCGATCATGCCGCTGAGCGACAACCCCAGGTGCACCGGCCACCGCCGCCACACCGCGCCCCAGTCCGGGCGCTCCACGACCTGGGCGATCACCAGCAACGGGACGGCGGCAATGACCCAGCGCAGGTAGGTGAGCTCCAGCGGATCCATCGTTCTCACCGCGAAGGCGCCCACGACGTAGTTTCCGGCCCAGAACAGCGTTGCCAGGATCAGCGCCAGCACCGGCCCCACCGCCTCCGCCCGGCCCGCGTTCACCTCCGGTCCCTGTCCGGCTGCCCAGAAGCCCCTGCACGAGAGGCGCCCTGACCCTGATCGTCAGTAGCTATTGCCCACGATGGTGCTGCTGTCATCGGGTGTTGTCCTCCTGCTATTAGCCCACGAACGGGACCGGCCCGGCCGGTGCGCTGGTCCCGGCGACCCAGCCTAGGACCTGGCCCCTCAACAGGCGGGGCGGCTGGGATGGACAGACCCCTGACGGCAGCTCACGGGTTTACATATGGCCAATTAGCGGTGGACGAGCCTTTCAGATGTCACGAGTCCGTGCGGCGGTCCTGGAGTCGCCTGTCGATACGTGGCTGGCCCCCAGTCCCCGCAGGATCGTCTCGAGCCCCATCTCGAAGTCCTGTTCGTCCATGGCGTCCTGCTCTTCACTGGAACGGCCGGCAATCGAGGTCCGGGTTTGTTGAGCGGCGACGGACCCGAGGGTGTATCGGATCAGGGTGAGCGCACCACCGCGGGCTTTGTCGTCAGGCAGACCGAGGACGCGAAGCAGGGACACGAGCTCTGTTGTCGGCGGGAGGGTCTCCGACCCCAGGGCGTGAGCAACCGCGACGACATCGGCCCCGTCGCGGATTTCCAGGATCGCCAGACGCAGGGCGGTCACGAGCTCAGTGGGGGAGTCCTTGTCCCGGACCGGCTCGAGCATCCGCTCGGCGAGAGCCAGCAGCAGCGTCTGCTTGTCGGTCACGTGCCAGTAGAGCGCGCCCGGCTGAACGCCCATCTCGCGGGCGAGTCGGCGCATCGTGAGATCACCCAGCCCGTAGGTGCGCAGCAACGCCCATGCCGCGTCCACCACGGCGGTGCGGGTTAGAGACACCGGGCCTCCTCGAGGAGCGAGATGAACCGGGTCAGTCTACGGCGCGGCGTGCCGGCCTGCTGTCCGGCCGACGTCAGCGGGGACTCGGATTGACCAAGTATTGAACATCGTTCAATACTTGAACAGTGTTCAACTAACGTTCGGGCCCGAGGAGAGCCAGGCCTCCCGGTGGCGCAGTGTGCGGTGGAGGAACGAGATGCGGCGGCATGCCCCTGTGGGGTCTGTGGTCACGCACCGTCCGTCCGTGGTGCCGAACGCAGAGGAAGAATGCACCTCGGCACGATGCCCTGCCGAGGACTACCAGGGAAAGAGGACCCGCAAGATGTCGGTCGAACGTTCGATGTGGGATCCCTCCCGTGGTGAGGTGCCCGTGATGTCTCCGGCGCCCCAGCACCCGGGCATCCGCCTGACGGGCGTCACCGTCACCCGGGAGGGCCGGGACATCCTCCGGGACGTGGACCTGACCCTGGACGAGCACCGGATCGCCGTGATCGGGCTCAACGGCTCGGGCAAGAGCACCCTCGTGCGCCTGCTCAACGCGCTGGTGCTGCCCACCCGCGGCACGGTGCAGGTGGGCGGGCTGACCACCGCCCGGGACGCCAAACGGATCCGGCGCCAGGTGGGGTTCGTGTTCCAGCACCCGGAGAACCAGATCGTGATGCCCCTGGTGGCCGAGGACATCGCCTTCGGCGTGCAGAACCTCGGGCTGCGCGGTGCCGAGCTCACCGACCGGGTGGAGGCGGTCCTGCAGCACCTGGACATCGCCCACCTGCGCGACCGGGAGTCCTACACGCTCTCCGGCGGGGAGAAGCAGATGGTCGCCCTGGCCGCGGTGCTGGTGATGGAGCCCTCCACCGTCGTCTTCGACGAGCCCACCACCATGCTCGACCGGCGCAACCGCCGCAGGCTCCAGGCCACGATCGACGGCCTGGACCAGCGGGCGATCGTGGTGACCCACGACCTGGACATGGTCGAGGCCTACGACCGCGCCCTCGTGGTCCACGAGGGCCGCATCGCCTTCGACGGCGACCCCGGCCGGGCGCTCGAGTTCTACTGCCGGATCAGCGACTCGTGACCGGCGCCAGCCCCGCCGGTCCCCTGGCCGCGGTCCCGGCCGGGCCCAAGTTCGCGGTGCTCTTCCTCGCCAGCATCGCCCTGTACGCGGTGCCCGGGCTCCCGGCGCAGATCGGCTTCTTCGTCCTCGCGGTGGCGGCGGTGCTGCTGACCCGCACCCCGCTGCCGCGGCTGGCGCGCATGCTGGCCGGGCTGTTCCTCGTCGTGGGGATCGTCGCCGTCACCCTGGTGCTGACCACCGGCTGGGAGGCCGCCGCGGTCTCGGCCCTGCGGCTGCTCAGCCTCTGCTTCCTCGCCTACGCCGTCACCCTGAGCACCGCGTTCAGCGAGATGCTGGCCCTGTTCGAGACCCTGCTGCGCCCGGCCCGGCACCTGGGCCTGAACCCGGCCCAGATCAGCCTGGCCCTGTCCATGACGATCCGGTTCATCCCCGAGATCCGCACCCAGTACCTCGCGATCCGCGAGGCGCAGTTCGCCCGCGGCCTGCACCACCGCCCGGTCGCCGTGCTGGTGCCCCTGCTGGTGCGCACCCTGGAGTCCGCCCAGGAGATCTCCGCCGCGATCGACGCCCGGTGCTACGACTCCGCCCCGCCGGGCCCGCGCCCCGCTCCTCCCGTGTCCGACTGACCTCCCGTCCCGCCCACCCGAAGGATCCCCATGGCCGCCGAGAACCCGCAGACCACCCAGAACACCGTCCTCGTGGCGGTCTTCGCCGCCCTGATCGCCGCCCTGGGCCTGGTGCCGCCGATCACCGTGGGCATCATCCCCGTGCCCATCACCCTGCAGACCCTCGGCGTGATGCTCGCCGGCGCGCTGCTCGGCCCGGTCCGGGGCATGCTCTCCGTGGTCGTGCTGGAGGTCCTCGTGCTCGCCGGGCTGCCGCTGCTGGCCGGCGGCCGGGGCGGGCTCGGGGTGTTCCTGGGGCCGACCGGCGGCTACGTGCTCGGCTGGATCCCGGCCGCCCTGGTCATCGGCTTCCTGGTGCAGCACTGGGCGCTGCGGCAGGCCCGTCCCGCGGCCCGTTTCGCCGCCGTCCTGCTCAGCACGGTCGTGGGCGGCATCGGCGTGGTCTACGCCTTCGGGGTGCCGTGGACGGCCGTGGTCGCCGGGCTGCCGCTGTCCACGTCCTTGCTGGGCTCGCTCGTGTTCGTCCCCGGCGACCTGCTCAAGGCCGTCGTGGCCACCGCCGTGGCCCTCAACGTCCACCGCAGCTACCGCCGTCTGCTCGGCGGCGTGCAGACCACTTCTCGCTAACGGCCGGCACACGCGTCTCGCCGCACCTGCAATAAAGTCCCGACCACCTGCAAAGCGGTCAATGCGCAACTTTACATATGGCCGGCTACCGGACACTGCCCGTGGGAACGACGATGCAGATGAGGTTGGTCATACGCCGCGGGTTGCCACGGGCGAAGAGCGGGACCGGGGAGAGCCCTCCTGTGGTGCCGGAGGACGAATCCGAGGGCTCCGTGCACGGCTCCCGGGATCCGGTTGACGCCGTTCACCACGCCATTGATGACGCCACCCCCAGGCGGGCGTCATCTTTTCCGCGCACAACGCCCTCGACGACGCCCTGGTCTTCCGCCGGGACATCACTGAGCCCACGATGAGGGCCGGGCGGCCGGCCGTCACAAACTGTCACAAACCCGGCCCGACGTCGGCCGAAGCGGCCGAGCGCGACCGCCCGGCCCGAATATGTCCCGACGTGTGGTTTTGTGACAACCGACCCCACCGTCCGTTGGACTATAGAGCCGTCCATCGAGTGGGATGAGCGCACCACACCATCCAGAGCGGCCGAGAGATCTGGCTCGACGACGCCGCAGCAACCAGTCAGCCGACCCTGGGACACCGGGACCGGCGGGCACGGTGCTACCGCCAGGACCGATGGAGGATCGAATGAATCACCACGCCACCCAACAGGTCCACGCCGGCTACGAGCCCGAGGCCCCCTACTGGCCGGTGGCCGTGCCCATCCACCAGACGGCGGCCTACCGCTTCCCCGATCACGCCACGGCCGCCTCGATGTTCCGGCTGGAGACCCCCGGGTTCACCTACAGCCGCACGGGCAACCCCACGGTCGCCGTGTTCGAGAACCGACTGGCGGCCCTGGAGGGCGGGATCGGGGCCATCGGCACCGCCACGGGACAAGCCGCCGTCGCGCTGTCCCTGCTGACCCTGCTCCACGGCGGCAAGCACTTGGTCGCCTCCAGCCAGCTCTACGGCGGGACGGTGGACCTGCTGACGGACACCTTCGCCGACTTCGGCATCGAGGTCACTTTCGCCGACCCGGCCGACCCGCAGGCCTGGGGCGCGGCGATCCGGCCGGACACCCGCGCGTTCTTCCTGGAGTCGATCACCAACCCGCTGGCCACCGTGCCGGACCTGCCGGCGCTGGCGGACATCGCCCACGCCTCCGGGGTCCCGGTCGTGGTGGACAGCACCTTGGCGACGCCGGTCCTGTACCGGCCACTGGAACATGGTGCCGACGTGGTGGTGCACTCCGCCACGAAGTTCATCGGCGGGCACGGGGCCGTCCTCGGCGGGGCGATCGTGGACGGCGGCACCTTCGACTACGGCGCAGCCCCGGAGCGGTGGCCCCAACTGACCCGGCCCAAGGCCCGCTACGGCGGACAGGCACTCATCGACCGGCACGGCCGCGGCGCCTACCTGGCGCTGGCGCGCAGCAAGTTCCTGCACGACCTCGGCCCCTCCCTCGCCCCGGCCAGCGCCGCCCAGTTCATCCAGGGCCTGGAGACCCTCGGCGTCCGCATCGCCCGGCAGGAGGAGACCGCGCGAACGGTCGCCGAGCACCTGGCCCGGCACCCCACCGTCGGGCGCGTCCACCACCCGGCGATCCCCGGACACCCCAGCGCCGCCCTCGCCGAGAGGGACTTCCCGCACGGCACCGGCTCGGTGTTCTCCTTCGACCTGGCCGCCGGCTCCGAGGCCATCGGCCCGTTCATCGACGCTCTGGAGCTGTTCCAGCTCGTGGCCAACATCGGGGACGTGCGCTCCCTGGTCAGCCACCCGGCGACCATGACGCACTGCCGGCTCACCCCTAACCAACGCCGGGCCGCAGGCATCGCTGAGACCACGATCCGGCTGTCCATCGGACTGGAGTGTCCCGAGGACCTGATCGCCGACCTCGACCGGGCGCTGGCCACCGTACCGGCCTCGGCCCTGACCGGGGAGGCGCGCTGAGATGACCCTCCTGAACGACTCATCACAGACGGACACTGCGCCGACGGCCCGTCGGGGCTTCAACACGATAGCGGTGCACGCCGGCCAGGCACCGGACCCTCTGACCGGGGCGGTCGTGCCGCCGATCTACCAGACCAGCACCTTCGTGCAGGACGACATCAACGTGCTGCACGGCGGCCACGAGTACAGCCGGGGGTCCAACCCGCCCCGGACCGGTCAGCGCCGCGTCACCGCTGCGGCCCGCGCGGCCCGGGGAACCGGCAGCCCGGAGGCCAGGATTGACGTCGTCCGGGCAGCGCCGGGGGTGCCAGGAACATGACTGAGGCGACCTTCGGGAGGGCAGTTCACGAGCAACAGGGAAGGACGTTCGAGATGAGTACAGATCTGGGAGGCAGGCCCCCGGTCCACAGTGAGGAATCGATGCATCAGACCACCAGGACGAACGACTTCACGTTCGGTATCAGCACGACCCGCTTCGATGAGGACTACTGCCCGTCGTCCAGTTCCCGAGGCACGACGAACTTCGCGAACCTGGCCCGCGGCGAGAACCGTCGGCAGAACCTCCGAAACACCCTGACAATGATCAATAGTCGCTTCAACGACCTGGCCCACTGGGACAATCCCAGCCGGGATCGCTATGCCGTGGAGATCGAGATCGTCTCCGTGGACCTGCACTTCGCCGCCGACGGCGACGACGCGGTGTTCCCTTTGATCGAGGTCCTCGACGTGCAGATTCTCGACACGCTGTCCAATGTGCACATCGACGGGATCGTGGGGAACAACTTCTCGTCCTACCTCCGGGACTACGACTTCAGCGTGGTGCTGCCGGAACACCACGCGAAGGCGTCCCGGTCCAGCATCCCCAATGACTTCGGCGAATTGCACGGGAAGCTCTTCACGCACTTCCTGGACTCCGAGGCCTACCGCGAGCGGTTCCCCCAGCCGCCCGTGATCTGCATCAGCGTCTCGAGCACCAAGACGTATCGTCGGCTCGAGAACCACCATCCGATCCTCGGGGTCGAGTATCGGCAGGATGAATCCTCCTTGACGGATCGATACTTCGAGAAGATGGGACTGCGGGTCCGCTACTTCATGCCCCGCGGCGCGGTCGCACCCCTGGCGTTCTACTTCCGGGGCGATCTCCTCAATGACTATTCCAGCCTGGCACTCATCGGTCTCATCAGCACGATGGAAGCGTTCCAGAAGATCTATCGCCCGGAAATCTACAACGCCAATGCGGCGGCTGGTCGGATCTACCGGCCGAGCCTGGAGAGTCGAGACTACTCGGTGACGCAGATCGCCTACGACCGCGAGGAGCGCAGTCAGCTGGCCCTCATGCAGGGGAAGTTCACGGAGGAGCACTTCGTGAAGCCACACCAGACCCTCCTGGAGCAGTGGGCCGCGGCCCACTGCGGACGAGAGACGGAGAAGCACCGATGAACACCCTGTTGCCCACCACCATCGTCGGCAGCCTGCCCAAGCCCTCCTGGCTCGCGGAAGGTGAGACGCTGTGGTCCCCTTGGAAGCTGGACGGCGAGGAACTGCGCGAGGGCAAGCGGGATGCGCTGAGCCTGGCCGTGGACGAGCAGCGCCAGGCGGGTATCGACATCGTCAGCGACGGCGAACAGACCCGTCAGCACTTTGTCACCACGTTCATCGAACACCTCAGCGGCGTCGACTTCGAACACCGGAAGACGGTGCGGATCCGTGACCGCTACGACGCGAGCGTCCCGACGGTCGTCGGCGCGGTGGGCCGTGAGCGGCCGGTTTTCCTCGACGACGCGAAGGCCCTCCGCGCGCGGACCAGCCAGCCCATCAAGTGGACGCTCCCCGGTCCCATGACCATGATCGACACCCTCTACGACAAGCACTACAGGAGTCGCGAAAAGCTCGCCTGGGAGTTCGCGAAGATCCTCAACCAGGAGGCCAAAGAGCTGGAGGCGGCGGGCGTCGACATCATCCAGTTCGACGAGCCTGCCTTCAACGTGTTCTTCGACGACCTCAAAGAGTGGGGCGTGACCGCACTGGAGCGAGCGGCCGAGGGACTGCGCAGCACAACAGCCGTGCATATCTGCTACGGCTACGGCATCAAAGCCAATACCGAGTGGAAGGCGACGCTCGGGTCGGAGTGGCGCCAGTATGAGATGTCATTCCCGCTACTCCAGCAGTCGACGATCGACATGGTCTCCCTGGAACGCCACAACTCCCGCGTCCCGGTCGAGCTCATCGAGCTGCTCCGAGGTAAGCAGGTGATGGTCGGGGCCATCGACGTCGCCAGCGACGCGATCGAAACCCCGGAGGAAGTGGCCAGCACCCTCCGACAGGTGCTCCGGTTCGTCGATGCGGACAAGCTGTATCCGAGCACCAACTGCGGCATGGCGCCACTGGCTCGACAAGTTGCGCGAGACAAAATGATCGCTCTCGCTGCGGGTGCGGAGATCATCCGAGCGGAACTCTCCGGAGCAACCCCCTCGAAGTGACGGCCAGCCAGGGCGTTCAAGACCCGGCGGTGAGCCCCGCCTGACGCCCGAGTGAATCGTCCCCGTTAGCGGCCCCCGGAACGGACGGGACTGAACTGCCGCCCAAGCCCACTGTCCGACGTGCTGAAGTGCCAAGACGGACCTATCGTCATCACGGGCACCATCCTGACTTGCCCGGTGCGGTAGTCCACGACCCGGCCATCGGGGTGCCTGCGGGTGTTGCCGCTCTTGAAATGGTTTCAATAGTCTCTCCAAGGCGGTCGCCGGGCGCAGATGACAGTGATGGCCAGGGCGACGACAGCGGTGCCCTGCCCGGCGGCGTCGGCAGCGGCGATCGCGCGGGCATCTGCCAAGACACTGGGGCGGGTGGAGGCGGCCAAGGGCACACCTCAGAAGACATCCAGTCGGGGTAACGCACCACCCGCTTTGCATATGGCGCATATAGCGGCCATCAAGCCGGCTCAGATGACACCTACACATGCGGCGGTCCCGAGTCGTGGACGGAGTGGTCGCCGTGGCTCATGTTGAGCCGGGCCACGTTCATGCCGGACCGGATCGCCCGGGAGAGGTTCTCGTAGGAGGAGATGGCCGGGCCGATCGTGGCCACGATCTTCGCTCGTCGCATAGGGGACTTCCTGTCATGGGTGATGCCTGGAGGTGGAGGCGCGGGTTCTCGGTGGTGTGTCCTGACCCGGGGGAGGTGTTCCCCCAGGGGGTCAGGAGTCCGGTTGGTGGGTGCCGAGGGCGCGGCGAATGGAGCGCCCGGCTTCCTGGAGCACGGTTGTTGCCATGGCGGGGTTCTGCGAGGTGTCCTCTGTGGTGAGGTCCCCCAGGGCGATGACCGTGGACAGGCCCAGTTGGCGGGCGGCTGCTGTGTCCAAGGTGTTGCGGCCCACCACGGCCCACACCGGGGTGGTGCCGGCGTGGGTGCAGACGGCGGAGATGAGCTTGCCGCCTTCGGTCTGGGCGTCGAGGCTTCCTTCACCGGTGACGAGCAGATCGCACTGGCTCACGTGGGTGTCGAAGTCCAGCAGGTCCAGGAAGTAGTCGGCCCCCGAGACCAGGGATCCCCCCAGCAGCAGCAGGCCGAAGCCGATTCCGCCGGCGCTGCCGGCGCCGGCGGTGTCGGCCAGGGTCTGCGCGTCGAGGCCCGGCAGGTCCTCGCAGGCCTCCACCAGTGCGTGCAGTCCTTCATCGAGTGCTGTCACGGTGTTCTCGTCGGCTCCCTTCTGGGGGCCGAAGACGTGGGCGGCGCCGTGGGGTCCTCGCAGTGGATTGGTGACGTCGCTGGCGCCGATGATCTCGATGCCGCTGAGATCGACGAGGTCGTTGAGGTCGATGTGGGTGATCCGGGCCAGCTCCCCGCCGTGGGGTTCCACGGTGTGTCCCTGGGCGTCGTGGAAGCGGGCGCCCAGGGCGGCGAGCATGCCGGCGCCGCCGTCGGTGCTGGCGCTGCCGCCCAGGGCCACGACCAGACGCTGCGGGTGCAGTTGTGCTGCGGCCCGGATGGCCTCTCCGAGACCGCGGCTGGAGGCGGTGAGCGGGCGCAAGGGCCCTTGCAGGGTGCCCAGTCCGCAGGTGGAGGCCACCTCGACCACGGCGGTGGTCCCGTCGAAGGCGATCTGGGCCTGGCGCAGGTGCCCGTCGGCGTCGTGGACCTCGACCGTGGAGGCCTGGGCGCCGGCGAGGACGGCGGCCTCCACGCTGCCGTCCCCGCCGTCGGCCAGGGGCAGGACCGTGACCTGGACGGGCGCGCCGCTCTCGTCAGACTCGATGCCGGAACGGATGGCCTGGGCCACGTCGAGGGCGCTGAGGCAGCCCTTGAACTTGTCCGGTGCGATGAGGACGTGCTGGGGCCGGGACGGCCCCGGTGCGGCGCCAGGGCCGTCGTCCGGCCGTCCGTGGTGGTCTGCGGACGTACGCGCCGGGGAGCGGAGGATGTCGTAGACCGAGGAGTCGTCGTGCCGGCCGTGGCCCTCGCGGCGGCCGCGCACGTAGAGCTGCTCGGCCGCGGCGGCCAGCGGCACGGGCTGGGCGACCGCCCGGGCCGCGTCGGTGACCAGGCCCATGTCCTTGACGAAGATGTCCAGGGCGGAGCGGACCTCGGCCGCCTCGCCCTGCAGCATCCGCGGACCGCGGTCCTCGAACATGAAGGACGTGGCGGCCCCGGTGGAGAGCACCTCCAGGCACTGGCCCGGGTCCAGGCCCATGGAGTCGGCCAGCGCCAGCGCCTCGCCGGCCACGGCGATGTGCACCCCGCACAGCAGCTGGTTGACCACCTTGAAGCGCTGCCCGTCGCCCACCCGGGGCCCGACCAGGGGCGCGTTGGCGGCCATCGCGTCCAGCAGCGGCCGGACCGCGGCCACGTCCTCCTCGGCGCCGCCGACCATCACGAGCAGCTCCCCGGTGGCGGCCCGCGCCGTCCCGCCGGACACCGGTGCGTCCACGATCCGCCGCACCCCGTGGGCCTCCAGGCCCTGGACGCAGGACTCCACGGCCTGGGGCCCGACGGTGGCCATCACGAGCAGCACCGTCTCCGGGGTGAGGGACCCGGCGATGCCGCGTTCGCCGAACAGGACGTCGTGCAGCTGGGCGCCGGTGGCGACCATGACGACGACGACGTCCGCGCCGGCCGCCGCCTCGCGGGGATCCGGCAGCAGCGCCACGGCCTCGCCCACGTGCTCCTGGGCGCGGGGGGAGACGTCGAAGCCGCGGACGGGGAAGCCGGCGCGGGCCAGGGTGAGGGCCATGGGGGCGCCCATGGCGCCCAGGCCCAGGAAGCCGACGGACAGGGGTGTGCTCATGACGGGTTCTCCTGGGAATCAGAGGTGCGGGGGTCTGCGGCGGTGCGGGCGCGCTCGGCGGCGGCGTCGAGGACGTCCACGACGTCGGCGAGGGCGGACTCCCCGCCCACGTTGCCGGGGAAGACCACGTAGGGCCCGCCCTGGGTGGTGGCGGGGGCGTCGGTGGGCTGGAACAGGGAGATCTGGCCGGGGAAGAACTGGCCGGTCACGCTCGCCCGGCGGATGCCGAGGCCGCGGTGGGCGACCTCGTGGGAGGTGATCCCGCCCTTGGCCACGACCCAGGCCGGGCGGGACCGGGCCACCCCGTGCACGACCTCCACGAGGGCGTCGGAGACGGAGCGGGCGATGGCCAGCGACTCCTCGGGGTCGTCCGTGCGCACGAGCTGACGGCTCGTCCACACCACCGCGTCGCGGCCGGCCAGGGCCTCGACGATGCGCGCGACCGCCTCGGCCACGTGACCGGGACGGGCGGCGTCGTCGAGCAGGGTGGGCACGTCCAGCTCCACCTCGAAGAGGTCCCGCCGGGCGCGCAGCTCGGCCAGCTGGCGGTTGGTCAGCCCCACGTGGGAGCCGACGGCCACGAGCCCGCGCGGCAGCCGCCCGGGGCCGACCACGATGTCCTCGGGGTCCAGCTCGCGGGAGCCGGTGAGACCGGCCAGCGGGCGCACGAACGAGGGGCCGCAGCGGGTGACGAAGGTGCGGCCCTCGGCCTCGAGCACGGCGAGGGCGCGGGCCACCGTGTCCAGGTCGGCGTAGTCGGTGGCGTTGACCACCACCCAGGCCTGGTCCCGTGCCCGGCGGAGGATCCCCGCGACGGCCGGCGCGCCCCCGGACCGGATGTCGTCGAGACCGATGGACAGGATCGCGTCCCGCTCCAGCGCCCCGCCGGAGCGCTCCACGAGGAAGTCCTTGAGGTCGGAGGAGGAGTAGCCGAAGGTGGCGTCGGCGGCGAAGTCGGTCTCGCCCACCGGCATCGGCTTCCCCTGGAGGACCGCGTAGTGGACGTCGTCCTGGGTGTAGCGGCCGGCCTCGAGCATGGCCGGGGCGAAGAGGAACCCGTCGACCGCCACCCCGTGCCGGGCGAGCACGTCCGCCAGGGCGGTGGGCTCGGCGATGACGTGCCCCCGCAGGGTCGAGTCGCTGCGCGAGACCAGGTGGGGCAGTGGCAGGCCCTCGGCCTTCAGGCGTCCCAGCACCGCCGACACGAGCTCGGTGTTGATCGCCACGGCCTCGGCCTCGGGCTGGGCCCGGCTGTTGGTGAGCACGAAGCAGGTGCGCCCGGGGTTCCGGACGACGTCGAGGACGGGGGCGGGGTCGAGCTCGAGGACGACGTCGACGTCGTGGACGCACTGGGATCCGGTGGGGTCGTCGTCGAGCACGAGCAGGGTGCGCGGAGCGGTCATGCGAGGATCTCCGTTCGGCGGGACATCGGGACGGTCAGGACAGGACGAGCCACAGGACGGACACCACCAGGAACCCGACCACGGACGTGGCCGTGCACAGCACACTGTAGGTCCGCAGGGCGGTTCCGACCGGGACCTGGAAGTAGCGGCTCCAGACCCAGAAGAGGGAGTCGTTGACGTGGCTCAGGGCCATGGAGCCCACGCCGATGGACAGCGCGAGCATGGCCATCTGGACGGGGGAGAGGCTCTGTGCCGCGGCCAGGGGCGCGATCAGCGGGGCCGTGGTGAGGATCGCGACGGTCGCCGAGCCCTGCGCGGCCCGGATGAGGGCGGCCATGACGTAGGCCAGCAGGATGATGGGCAGACCGGTCCCGCCGAGGACGTCGGCGACGGCCTGGGAGACGCCGGTCTCGCGCAGCACGTGGCCGAACATGCCGCCGGCACCGGTGATGAGGATGACCGCGGCCACCGGTGGGAGCGCGGAGTTGATGACGTGCTCGGTCTCCTCGCGGCCCCAGCCCCGGCGGTAGCCCAGCAGGATGGAGGCGAGGATGACGCCGATGAGCAGCGCCATCGGAGACGCCCCCACCATGGAGAGCAGGACCCGGACCCCGTTGTCCTCGGGCAGCACCAGCGCGCTGGTCGTCTGGAGCATGATCAGCACCAGGGGCACCGCGATCATCGCCACCACAAGTCCCGTGCTGGGCGCCTTGGTCTGGACGACGCCGGTGTGCCCGGTGCCCCCCACGTTCAGCATCGGGTTGTCGTCCGTGATGTCCACGTGGGCGGTACGGGACAGGCGCATGGCCAGCCAATGGCCGAACAGCCACATCGGGATCGCCGGGATGAAGGCCAGCAGCAGCACCAGGCCGATGTCGGCGCCCAGCAGCTCGGAGCCGCCCACGATGCCCGGGTGCGGCGGAACGATGACGTGCACGGTCAGCATGGCGATCACGATGGGCAGGGCGTAGGCGAGCATGTTGCCGCCCAGCCGGCGGGCCACGCCGAAGACGATCGGAATCAGCACGATCAGTCCCACGTCCACGAACACCGGGATGCCGAAGATGAAGCCGGTCGCGCCCAGGGCGAACGGGGCGCGCTTCTCCCCGAACTTCTCGAGCAGCCAGCGGGACAGGACGTCGGCGCCGCCGGAGACCTCGATGATCCGGCCCAGCATCGCACCCAGGGTCACGATGAGCGCGACGCTGCCCAGCGTGTTGCCCATGCCTGTGCTCAGCGTGGGCACGACCTCCCCGAGCGGAATGCCCCCGGCCAGCGCCAGGGCGGCAGCGGTGATCAGCAGAGCCAGAAAGGGATGGACCTTCCCTTTGATGATCAGACCGAGAATGACCACGACAGCGGCCAGTCCCAGCAGGACAAGAGTAGTAGTGGTCATGAAAACCTCGTCATCATCCAGGGCTGACGCCCACCCGTAAGATGTAAGACATCTTATGTGCACTGGATCACAGCGTCAACGACGCGGCGCCCTCATCGCAGCGTCGTGAAAACCGACGTCGATCTGCGGGGCTCCGCGGGAACTCAAGCGCCCAGCACTACGTGGCACGCCACAGAAAGTTCGGGAGTAGACCCTGATAGGTCGGACATCTCATGTGGTTGGTTGATAGAATCTCTTCTCAGTAGCGAGGCACGCATAGGGCCCGCCGTCAGCCGTTGACCGCCTCGAGAAGGAGTGCCATGACACGACCGTCGCTGGTCGACCAGGTCGCCGATGCGCTCCTTGACCGGATCATCGCGGGAGACTTCCCGCCGGGGTCGGTCGTTCCTGGCGAGGTCGACCTCGGCTTGGAGCACCAGGTCAGCCGCATGACGGTGCGGGAGGCGATCAAGACCCTGGGGGCCCAGGGCATCCTGCGCGTGGAGCGCGGGCGCGGCACGTTCGTGAACCCCGTGTCCCGGTGGGCGTCGTTGCACGCGGTCATCCGGGCGGTCTCCGAGGGACATGACGACGCGGCGGCCGCCGTGCAGCTGATCGAGCTGCGCCGCTTCCTGGAGACCGGCGCCTGCGAGCTGGCCGCCGGGCGGCTCTCCGCCGAGGAGCTGGACGGGCTGGCCCGGGACGCCGACGCCATGGAGGACGCCCACCGCACCCAGGACGTGGCGGCCTTCGTGACCGCCGACCTGCACTTTCACGACCGGATCCTGCTGGCCTCGGGCAACGTGTTCATCCCGGTCCTGTTCGAGCCGCTGCAGCAGGTACTCGAAGTGCGGCGCGTCCAGACCTGCCGGGTGCCGGAGATCCAGGCCCACGCCATCGCCGAGCACCGCAAGATCATCTCCGCCCTCGCCTCGGCCGATCCCGTCCGAGCCCGGCAGGCCATGGACGAGCACATGCAGCAGACCCTTGCTGATCTGAAGACCTACGTGCTGCAGAACCGATCCTCGGCCGACCGCTAAAAAAGACTGCCCCGGGTTCACCTGACTTCTTGGTCTACCTCATTGCACAAGGGGTTCCTCGGCGGGCGTCTGGGCAGGCCCGTGGTCCGGGGTGTCGTCGTTGGCCCCGGTTCGTCGCTGTGGCCGCAGGTGTCGCCCGTCACTGCGTATCCGGGCCGGTCAGCGTACAGTTGAGTCCAGTTGTTGAAGTTTCGTTTTTCGCATTGCAAGCAGTTCGCCCGGACATCGGGCGCAGCGGTTTTTCTGAGAAGACGTTTTGGCAGGCATCGCAACGCCCGAGCACCCCGATCGCCGGGGACGCTCCGTTTCTTCAGAAAGACAGGTTCCCCATGACTACTGGCACCGTGAAGTGGTTCAACGCCGACAAGGGCTTCGGCTTCATCACCCCCGAGGACGGCTCCAAGGACGTGTTCGCGCACTTCTCCGCGATCAACTCCAGCGGGTACCGCTCCCTGGAGGAGAACCAGCGCGTGGAGTTCGAGACCCAGGACGGACCCAAGGGCCCCCAGGCCGCGAACATCTCCGTCATTGCGTGAGCTCCCACTGATTTCCTGACGGGATCTCCGTCCCCGGCCTAACCGGGCCGTGACGTCACCGCAAGAAGCGCTCCCGGGTCCGCCCGGGGGCGCTTCTTGCATCCCTGCCTCGAGTCCTTGCCCGCAGTACCAGCCTTTTCGGCACCACGCACCGCGGTACGTGGTCCTCCCCGGCAGGTGATCACCGGCGATGGGGCCAGGCCACCGCACCGGCGCACCGTGTCTGCCCGGTCTGGCTGATGAGGGTCCCGGTGCCGTCTGCTGCCATCACTGGTCCAGGCACGCCGGCTGACGTGTCTGGAAGAGCGTGGCACGAGCCGATGCGTTGTCGCGATGGGGACAATTGTCGATTCGCGGCTGCGAGGCCTACGGCCGCGCAGCGCGGATGAGTTCACGGGCCGCGACGGTGTCCCGGTGGTCCCGTAGGCACCGCTCGTGCTCGTCGACGTGCGCGACCACGCGTGCGGCCTGGTCGACCAGCCCCCACTGCGCGAACAGCCGCGCATACGTCGGCCGATGGTTCGGCACCGGCACCCTGGTCGGGTCGCCGCCTACCCAGGCGGCGAGCTCAGCGCGGCCGCGCGTCACGTTCAACACGGGCAGCACCTCGTCGTGGAGTACCCGGGTCAGCGCGTCGACGGTCGGGGTGACCCAGTGGTAGGCGGGCTGGCCGCAGTGGGCCGGCGCCACGCGGTCGGGCCTGGAGGGGATGTCCCGGCCGAAGCCGGGCACGTGCGTGCCGGACATCACCCAGACGAGCCCGGCGTAGCTGGTGCCGTCACCGGAGGTGCCTACCCCGGGGGTGACCGCGATCGACTGGACGAAGCCGTTGCTGCCTTCGCGGTAGAAGTACCGCGGTCCGGTCGGGGTGTTCGCGAACCCGGCCTGCTCGAGCAGCGGCCGTACCGCGGTCGCCAGCTGGTCGACCGCCTCGGTCGAGAGCACATCGGTGGATGCCGGATCCCGGGGGGATCGGTTCACCTCGACGACCGCGCGGATCACCGCCGCCTTCACGTCGTCAATCGCCAGCCTCGTGCGCAGGTAGACCACCTCCCGATCCTCGGCCAGGATCGCCTTGACGCCCGGCTGGTCGGCCAACGCCTGGTCCAGGCCGTCGTCGTACGGGTCGCAGTAGCAGCCGATCTCGTCGTCGAACCAGACCACCGTGTTGAAGCCGTCGATGTCGTCGGAATCGTGCACATCGACCCACTCCGGCAGCTCCTCGACCCTCGGCACGACGTCCGGGTGCCGCGCGACCAGCGGCCCGCCGGCGGCGGCTGCGTCGATCGCCGCAGCGACCGGGTCGCTCGAGGTGACCGGTCGTCGGCCACCCTTCTTGCTTCCACGCCAACGCATCGTTCGCCCTCGCCTCCGCATCACGTCCGGTCCTGGTGAAGTACTTGATGGTTGCCTACGCCGTCGTGATCCGCAGCAGCTAGACCCGGAGCCCGTCGCCGTCGCTGTTCCGCTCGGGGCTCACCCATGCTGCCGGCCCTCCTCGCAGTGTGTTCGACATGGTTCGGAATTGCGTCCTCGGGATACCTGTACACAGTGATGCTGTCACGACCTAACTTGCGGTCGGGTGTTGCGACCCTGACGAGAAACCACCCCGTCGCCACTGCGTCCCCTTCTGTCAACGACGGTCGAAAAGTGAGCAGTAGCGACGGCCCAAAAGTGAGCAGTGGATGTCGCTAGTTGTTGTGGGGCATGAGGTTCTTGCCACGGGTGTGCCGGTGAGATGAGGAACGGGCTCCTCGCCACAGGATGGAAGTTCCTACACCGTCCGTCCGCAGCAAGAGAGCCCGTTCATGCCCCACGTTAACGCACCCCTGACCCCGACCGGCCGGCTGCGCATGGTCCTGCGCCACCTCGACGACGGGATCCCCAAGGCCCACGTGGCCACCGAGTTCCGCGTCAGCCGACCCACGGTGGCCACGTGGGTGGCCCGCTACCTCGAATCCGGCGAAGCTGGGTTGGCCGACCGGCCCTCGACTCCCCGGCGCAGCCCTCAGCGCACCCCGGCGGCCGTCGTGGAGCTCATCGAGTCCCTCCGGCGAGACCGGAAATGGTCCGCCCGACGCATCCACCGCCACCTGCTCGGTCTCGGCCATGAAATGCACCTGCGCACGGTCGGTCGCTGGCTGGCCCGCCTGGGCATCTCCCGGCTGCGCGACCTCACCCCGGCGGGGGACGACCTGCGACGCCCACCCCAGCGGATCCGTGCCGCCTGGCCCGGGCACATGGTCCACCTGGATGTGAAGAAGGTCGGGCGGATCCCCGACGGCGGCGGCTGGCGCGCCCACGGCCGCGGCAGTACGGCGGCGAAGGCGGCCAAGCGCGGACCCGGGGCGAAGGTCGGCTACACCTACCTGCACTCGGCCGTGGACGGCTTCTCGAGGCTGGCCTACACCGAGGCCCTGGCCGACGAGAAGGCGGTGACGACGATCGGGTTCTTCTGCCGGGCAAGAGCCTTCTTCTCCGCCCACGGGATCCAGAGGATCCACCGAGTCGTCACGGACAACGGCGCCAACTACAAGGCCCGCGACTTCACCCGGTGCGTGGAGGCCCTCGCCGGCCGGCACCAGCGCATCAAGCCCTATACGCCCCGGCACAACGGCAAGGTCGAGCGGTACAACCGACTGCTGGCCGACGAGGTCCTCTACGCCCGCCCCTATTCCAGTGAGCAGGACCGCCGGGACGCGATCGGGGTCTGGGTGAACCACTTCAACTACCATCGGCCCCACACCGCCTGCGGCGATCAGCCCCCGGCCTCACGCACCCCGGCCCGAGTCAATAACGTCACGCCCTCTTACAGCTAGTTGGTCTGGTGGGTGGTGCTGGGCAGGGAGTCGGTGCCCAAGGTCTTGAGTCGGTAGCTGGCGCCTTTGAGGGTGTGGACCTCGGCGTGGTGGACGATGCGGTCGATCATGGCCGCGGCGATGGTGACGTCGCCGAAGACCTCGCCCCAGCGGGCGAAGGGCAAGTTGCTGGTGAGGATCAGCGAGGCCTTCTCGTAGCGGGTCGAGACGAGCTGGAAGAAGAGGTTCGCGGCCTCTTGCTCGAAGGGCAGGTAGCCGACCTCGTCGATGATGATCAGCCGGTAGCGGCCCAGCTTGCGCAGCTCTGCGTCCAGGCGCCCGGTGTCGTGGGCGCCCTTGAGCCGGTGGATCCAGTCCACGGCGGTGGCGTAGAGCACCCGGTGGCCCTGCTGGCAGGCGGTGATGCCCAGGGCCGTGGCCAGGTGGGTCTTGCCGGTGCCTGGGGGCCCGAGGAGCACGATGTTGCCGGCCTCGGCCAGGTACCGGCCCGAGGCCATCGCGGCGTAGTCGGTGTGGGTGATCGCCGTCTGGGCAGTGAAGTCGAAGTCCTCGGCGGTCTTGATCGCGGGGAAGCCTGCGGCAGTGATCCGCAGCCGGGCCCCGGAGGCATTGCGGGCGGCGACCTCGCGCTCGAGGACGGCGGCCAGGTACTCCTCGTAGGACCAGTGCCCCGCACGGGCAGTGTCGGCGATGCGGGCGGCGGCCTCACGGATCCGTGGGGCCTTCAACGAGGCGGTGAGGTACTCCAGGGTCTTGGCCGTCTCGGCCGGTGTGGTGGCCATCAGGCGACCTCGATCCCGAACGCGCGGTCGTAGTCGGCCAGATCCCGCACCAGCGGATCCGCCTCGGCACCCGGGTGCGGGCGCTGCTGATAGGCCCGGCGCAGCACCGCAGCGGTAGCCACGTGCGCCGGATCGGTGACCGTGGTCGCTGACGCCCAGCAGCGCGCGTGCTCGGCCACGACCCGGCCCTGGTGACGCACGAGCACCCGATCCAGGTCAGCGGTGACCTCGACCATGGCCCCGATCACGGTCGGGTCCACGGAGTAGTCGTTGCCGGCGACCCGCACGTAGTAGTCCCGACCCAGCCGCACCCACCAGCGGTGCCCGATCGCCGGGGCGACCGGCGGCACAGGGAGCATCGCGGCCCGATCAGCGGCGATCAGCTCCGCCGGCCGGGCGGCGATGGCCCGCACCCGCCGGGTGTTGGCGGCCCTCAGCCACTGGCGCAGTTGGGCGTTGAAGTCGGCCGGGGAAGCGAAACTGCGCCCGGGCAGGAACGAGGTCTCGAGGTAGCCGTTGGCCCTCTCCACGATGCCCTTGGATTCCGGATCGTAGGGCTTGAGCTGCACCAGGGTCGCCGCCATCGTGCCCATGAACGCGACCACCCCCTCGGCCGGGCGGCCCCCGCGACCGATGCCGGACTCGTTGTCCCAGACCCACCGCCGCGGCACGCCCTGGATCTGCTCGACCACCAGATGCCACATCCCGGCCAGCAGATCACCGGTGGTGCGCGAGGGAATCATCACCGCGGTGACGAACCGCGAGGAGGAACAGACCATCACCAGCACCGGCGGTGATCCCTGCTGAGCGCCGCCCAGCGGGATCCGTGCCGGCGGGAACCACAGATCGCACTGGACCTGGTCCCCCGGCCGGTAGGACAACCGGTCCGCTGGATCCACCGGGGCGTACTCGCTGCGGATGGCTCGGAGATTGTCCCGGAACCAGGTGATGGACCCCGACCACCCCACCCGCTCGGCCAGCACCGTGGCCGGCATGGACGGGTGCTCGGCCAGCAGCGCCCGCACGGCCGGCTCGACATCGGTGAACGCGTTGGGCCCCGCAGACCTCTCGTAGCGCGGTGGCCGGGAGGCGGCCACGGCCTTGGCAACCGTGTTCCGCGAGATCCCCAGCCGCGAGGCGATCTGGGACTTCGGCACCCCCTCGGCATGCAGCCGACGGATCAACGCCCAATCTTCCACAGTGATCACACTCCAATCGTCGAGTGCTCACTTTTCGACCGTCGCATCTGCTCAGTATTCGTCCGGCGTCGACACCTTCGAACGTCGGGACCGCCGTGCCAGGAGGCCACGTCTGATCCTGCTTCAGCGCCCTTCCGCTTTACATATGGCCGGTTGGCGGTGGACCGTGCTGCGGTAGGGGTTGTCCTTGCGTACGGTGATCCGGACCACCCCTCTGCCCTTGCTGGCTGATCACGTTGCAGGAACCACCGGCACTGACCACGCCATCCGTTCGGGTCAGGACTCCGTATCTTGTCGGAGAACATGCCGACATGATGTGCCGCGGATCCGACAGGGCATGGCTTCGTGAGGCAAGCCTTGATTTCGATCGGTTCGTGGACGATCGTGTCGGCGTCAGGGAGCGATGGGGTGTTCCTTCGGAACTGCTCTGGTTCACCTCCGCCGAGTACTACATCGGCTCGGTGGTCATTCGTCACCGGCTGATCGAGGACGAGGGCGGTGAGCACATCGGCTATCACGTCGTCCATCCGTGGGAGCGTCAGGGGCACGCCACCCAGATGCTTCGGTCCGCCTTGGAGAAGTGCAAGGCACTCGGTATCGTCCGTGCCCTCTTGACCGTCGCTCCAGACGATCAGGCGTCCTTGACGGTCGTGCGCCGTAACGGCGGGGTGGCTGACGGAGTCAACCGCGAGGGCGAACTCCGTTTTTGGGTGGACACTTCCGCGTTGGCCCAACGACGACCGTTGAGGGATGGGGACCACACCACGGTTGGCTCGTCCCGTGTTCCGGTAGGGGTTCCTGGCGTGGGCAACGCGCGGTGGTGCCGCCCTCGGGCCTACCGCGGGGTAGCCAATAGGGCTGAGGTCCTGGGTGGTTGAGTCGGGCGAAGGTGGTCACAGGTCCTTGACCATGGCCATACGAGGCCAGCGGTCCAGTCCGTGTGCTGCTTCTGCGGCGCGCACGGCTTTGAGCTGGTCACCGAGTTCATCCGGTGCCAGCTCGCGCCATCCCTGGCGGGCGTAGAACGGGCCGTTCCAGGGGACATGACGGTAGGTGGTCAACGTCATCCGGTGTGCGCCCGAGGCGGTGGCCCAGCGCTGTGCCTGCTCCAGCAGGGCGCGACCGTGACCGAGGCGGCCGTGGGCAGGGTCCACACTGAGCTGCTCCACGTGCGGGGCGCCGTCGACAATGTGGAGGCGCAGGTGGCCCACCGGGTGATCTTCCTCGTCGGTGGACACCCAGATCCGGTCGTTGCGGCGTTCCTGCTCCAGCTCGAGGAGACCCGGTGGGGGATCCGCGGCCACGGCGTCCATGCCGACCTCCAGGAACAGCCGACCGGCCCGTACTTCGATTCCTTGGAGGAGAGCCAGTTCGTGGCTTCCCGGACGTCGAATCATGCGTCCATGATGACTTGAAGTGACCCCTGTCAGCTGGACGCCTGTCCCGCGCATCACGCATGCAGCCGTTTCGGTAGGGGTTTCTCTCTTGTGCGTCGTGGTTTCCTTGCAAGCTGGCCAGTAGCGTCGTGGGTGTGCGGAGAAGCGGAGGCGCCGAACTCCATGTCGAACAGGTCGACAGCCCTGCGGTGACCACGGCCGGTCAGATGGCTGTGCGCTCCATACCGGTAGTCCTGTTCGCGGTGGCCGGCCCTCCGCTGGTGGCAGTTGTCCTACCCGATAAAACGGGCGACGGATGGTGGCTCCTGGCCATCTTTGCGCTCTTCGCCCTGACCTGGCTGCTCCAGTACCTCGTGCAGTCGCCGCAGCCGCGGCCGGACAAGCGGGTCAGCCTGGAACGGTGGAAATGGGCGCTGTCCTCGGTCACCAAGAACAGGCAGGTGCCGGCCGATCCAGGGGTGCGGACCACCGCGGCGGCGGTCGCCTGCACCGAGGTACAGGCGTTCGTGGTGCTCATTTCCTTCGTCCTGGGGGTCGTGCTGGGCATACTCGTCCAGCCGGACGCTCCGTGCTCGAGCTTTCTCGGCGCCCCGACCGGCCTGACGCTGGTCTCAGCCTTCCGGCTCCGCCGAAGCCTGACCTACCTGAGGGTGCTGCACGCTCGTACGGGAATCGACGGGCAGCGGTCCCAACGTCAGTAGTTGAGGAAGCTGCACTGCATGAGGAGCCCCGCGGGGACTGCCGCAGTCTCGAGGACGGGCAAGATCCGCACCATTGCATGGGTGGTTGCCCACGCGAACTTCTGCGGGCCGTGGGGTGCGGTCCTCAGAGCCCGGGGCTCCCTCCAGGAGGAATCCGGCCGAGATCATGCCCCCGATAGGCGGCATCGCTTCCCGGGCGGCATAGCCGGTAGCACGCCCTTACCGACGACGGCGGACCTCATTGAGCCGATGAGCACCAAGAGGCAGTCAAGATCGGTCAGGCGCCAGACCTGCCGTTTCTAGGCGTTGTCCGGAGGAGCACCGGGGTCCTCGCCGCTCTTGCGCCGGCGTGCTTCGTCCCGTTCTCGTTCGCGTTCCTGCAGCAGCTCGTAGCGCTCCCGCTGGGCCTGGTAGCGGGCGGAGTTGGAGATCGCTTCATCGATCTGGGCCCGCCGAAACATCCGGATCCCGAGTACCAACATCAGTACCCCGAAGATCAGAACGCTTCCGCCCAGCCAGTATGGAGAGAGCGTGAACGCCTCGGCCGAGTTGAAGATGGACACGCTGCCGATCCCCACCAGCGCGCCGGCGACTCCGCGGCGCACCCCACCGGTCATGACCCCTCACCCCCTGTGCGCTCCACGCTACACAGCCATGTGCGTCCGGGAAGTACGAGGCTGCGGAAGGTGGTGTAGCCACTTCAGGGGAGGACCTCTCGGCCGATCTGCCCCTTCCCGGCCAGTCGGTGTCACCACCCGACGCGCAGCGCTGCCCGCTCGAGCCCGCCCAAGCTTACGAGCGGAATCCTCCCGGTGAGGCGGTAGGGGTTCGCCTGTCGTGTGGGGCAAAGTGTCGCAGGGAAGCACCCGCGCGTCGCCGCTGGGTGCGGTGGGTGTCGCTGGGAGACTCCGGAGCATGAGTGACGCGCGGAAACGGCTTGGTCCCGTCCTCCGACCGGGCGAACAGCTTCGCTGGGTGGGACACCCCGACCCGACGGTGCGCTTCGCGCCGGTTGATGTGTTCCTGGTGCCCTTCAGTCTGCTGTGGGGCGGTTTCGCGATCGTCTGGGAGTGGCAGGCCATCACCGCTAGCGAGTCGATCTTCTTTGCCCTGTGGGGGATCCCGTTCGTGCTGGTGGGCCTGTACTTCACCGTTGGCCGCTTCATCTACAAGAAGCACCGCAAGCTGCGCACGGTCTACGGACTCACGGATTCGCGAGCCATCGTGTCGACCAGTGAGCGGTCTTTCGATGACACCCCGGTCAAGGACGCACCCGTGCGCGTCAACCGTTCTCGCGACAACCGCCATGCCACCGTGGTGTTCGGGGGTGGTGGCCGTCAGGCCGCGTACCTCAACACCGGGATGGACTTCTTCGCCTTCGGCCAGGCCCAAGGCATCGGGTTCTTCGACGTGGCCGACCCGGAGGCGTTGCTGCGCGAGCTGGACCGGGTGCGCTGAACCCACGGCGCGCAAAGGGCGGTGCTCCCGCCGTGATGCACACTCGGTTCCTGGGCGAACTTCGGTGGCCGACGTATGCGAACTTCGGTGAACGGTGGACCGATGCTGTCCCCTTTACTGACGCACACCTTCCCTCCTGGGTGCCCATCATTGAGAGTGAGTAGGACAAACACAAGGACCGGCCGGGATGGTGCAGGCATGGCAGGGGGCGCGCTACGCCACACTGGACTGATCAAGACGCTAGGCGGGGCGTTGGTGATCGCCGCGGGGATCGTGCCGATCCTCGTGAACTTTCCGCATGTGAGCAGCGGCGCGGGCGAAGACCGGACGATGGCATGGACCGCGCTTGGATGCGGAGCAGCCGGCGTGCTGATGGGCCTATGGATTCTGCTGGCGCGCCGTGCGGCCGGCAAGCCGCTTGTGGTGACCCAACGGCAATGGCGCTATGGGGCCGCGCTCGTGATGACGCTGCTGTGTACGGGCTTGCTCGTAGCAGCGCTCAACACACCGCCACCGCAGGTCCTGACCGGTGTTCCGGCCTTGCTGGTCGCCAGCACTGTGCTGCAGCTCTTCGTGCCCGAAGGGTCGGAACAAGACAACGTGGTCGCGCTCAGCGACGCCCAGCGGCGAACCTGGCGCAGGGCGATCGCCCTGATGGCAGCATTCGGGTTCCTGGCCCTCTGTGGAGCTGTCGCCCTGGCTCTGTCGGGCAACGTCTTCGGAGCCGGCTTTGTCCTACCCTTCGCACTTTTGCTTCTTGTCTTCGCCGTCCTGATGAAACGGGAGTTCTCCCGTCGCCAGAATAGAACGCCGCAGCGAGGCTAGAGGCCGTCCCGGGGAACTGCTGAAGAAGAGCCGATTCCGTGACCCGCCACGTCGCACAGAGGGTTCCCGGCTGGACATGGTGCCGCCGAAGTTCGTGCCCCCCTGATGTGCGCCAAGACTTCCCGTCGCGCCGGCCCTAGCTTGGAAGAATGGACCAGCATGCCAGTGCAGCAGGGGTGAACGCCCCGCTGAGCGCGGACACCTTGGTCCCTACAGCCGGTCAAGTCATCGTTCGCGCACTTCCGGCCTGCGCTGTGGCGGGACTGTCCTCTGCTCGTTCATCCGGCCTGAGCTCTCCTGGTGGGATTGGGGCGCCATCGGCTGGCGGTCGTCTCCGCCTTCTCCCTACGGGGAGCCTGGGCCTATTTGAAGGGACTTCATGCGGATGCTCAAGCCCGCTAACGGCCTGGCGGTGAGAGTCACCTGGCGGACCGGATCCGCAGAACCTCTGTCGACCCATGTGTAGCACTACTCGCATCTGGCGGAATACTTACCCGGAAGAGAGTGATGTGAAACGACCTGAGTCACTTCGGTGGTGGGGGATTCTTGTTACCGTGATCGGTGGTTCGATTGCTCTCGTGACGTTTCTGTTCATTGAATGGACCAATCGGTACAACTATCCAGGGGTCATGCTTTACCGTGCGTTCCTCCTTACGGCTTCGGGTCTAGTCGCTGTGGGAAGAATGATCACTCTTATCGTTGATGGCATATTTCGCCTCACCGGACGCGAATTTTAGCTTTCTCTGGGTGGCGGCGTCCTATGGGAGAAGGGTGCGGTTGAGGTTCCTGATGGCCGGCCGGACAGAGCAGGTGCGATGGAGTGGAGACAGATGGACACTCTGTCCCCTCAACTGCTGCGTGTCTGGAAGGCTGAAAACAAGCCGTTCTGACTGAGGCTCGTGCTGCACTGAAGCAATCGTGCTGCTGTGATGCACCACCGAAGACTTGGGATGGCTGGAGGGCATAACCCATGAAATTGGTTTATGTGCCATGGGTGGGCTTACTGCTGGCCGGCATCGTTCTCCTCTTGGTCAGTGACAGCACCTCAGATGTGGTGATCGGTGGTGTGATGGCCCTATGCGGACTCGCAGGTTGGGTGACTACGGCGAAGCGATACCGCGCAGGGCGGGGGAAGAACGACCCCTCCTGACTTCTCTGCAGGTGCGTCCGGTGCTCAGGACTGGTTCATGCCATACCACGTTGCATCCGGGGTTCCTTTGTAAACGGCGTTCGCCGGGGCCCGGAGATGACTTGGCCACCCGTTCCCATGGTGTTCCTCAGGGGCAAGGAGCCCCAGTAGTGGGGACGTGCGCCGCATCCCACTCGGCATGTGCTTTAGCACATGATGGGGGAGGGGGGTGGGCCCGGTTTGCTGTTCAGGGGGTTCTACGGCTCCGGGCAGTGCCCGTTCGTGTTCCCGCACGGCCCTCTTGCCAGCCCGTCGGCGCCTCGAAGGAGTTCCCGGATATGACCAGCCCACCACAGGGTCCGGGCGACCCTGGTCACCCGTACGAGCCCGCCCGCAGTACCCCGCCCCACTACACCTCGGAAGGACAACCGGAGGGAACGGGGCGCGTCTCCGGGCATCGGCGTGGTGCCGCGCCGGCGCCGCCGCAGCTCAAACGGTTGCTGGGTCTGACCGTGGCCTCAGGTGTCCTCTATACGGCCCTTGGGGTGGTGGTCACGGTCATGTACGCCACGATGGACTTCGCCGCGATGTACCAGCGGATGGGCATGCCGGCCGAGGACGCCGGCCAGATCGGCACCATGTTCGAGCAGATGCGCGGGGTCTCGATCGCCTCCGGGGTGATGGCGGTGGCGGTGCTGGTGGGGCTCTACGTCATGGAGTACGTGTTCTTGTCCAAGGGCGCGAACTGGGCGCGGATCCTGGGCATCGTACTGGCCGTCCTGAGCGCGGTGACCTTCTTCGCCAACCTCTTCGGATTCTGGCTCTACGGGCAGTGGGCGATCGTGCTGATCACCATCGGGGTCGCCTTCGTCGCGGTCAATATCGCCTGGGTGGTGTCCGCCTTCCGGGCCCCGCTGCGTGACTGGTTTGCTGCCCAGCGCTACACCCGCTGACACCGGCCCAGCCGTCGACGGCCCTCGCGACACCGGCAGAGACGACGCCAGTCCTCTGATGCCGCCGCGACTCGGGCCGCGCACGATCCGCCTCCACTTCTTGCGACCATGACAGGAGCAACCATGGCAGTCGAGACACGACCCGCCACCGGCACGCCCGGCCCATGGTTCCGCACCCTGTGTGGAGCCATCACCTTCGGTTCGAGCCTGGTGTGCGTCTTCTCGTCCCTGCCGTACCCGACCACCACCTCCGGCAGCGAACAGCTGACCATCTGGGGCTTCTTCCTGTGGGGGGCCGGTCTGGCCGTCGGTGGGGCGTGGCTGATCCGCGGCCGGTCCAAGGGCCAGGACCTCGTCCTGGTGAGGGACCGGAAACGTCTGCTGACCGTCGCGGCCATGACGGTGCTGGTCGTGGGTCTGGCGGTCTTCTTCGCGACCCTGCCCGCCGGGGAGGACAGTACCTTTGATGCGTCCCTGGGATACCGGACGATGTTCGCCAATCTCTTCGCGTCCCTGCCGTTGCTGCTCTTCGACCGCCAGGAGCATCCGGAGCGCACCGCGCCGCTGCCGCAGGACGCCGTCGGCCGGGGCAAGGTGAAGCGGCGGATCTGGTTGCTGGTTCTCGCCGGGGTGGTGGCCTGGCCGGCCGGGCTGGTCCTGGGGGAGCTGGTGCACCCGTGGTTCGAGGAGATCCTGCCCCAGCTGGGCACCGGGCTGCTGGCCGGGGCCGCCGTGCTGGGCTACCGGCTGCGGAAGTCCCGGTCCCCGGGGACCGGCCCTGAAGCGTCCCCCAGCCGGTAGGACGTGAACCCGGCTATGGCTGCGGTGAGCCCACGACCCGGGGGAGGGGGAGCCCATGTTCGTGGCACCGGGCACCGATGAGGGTCCGGCCCCGAAGAAGGACCGCAAGTGGCTGTGGGGGCTGGGCGCGTGGCTGTTCTGGTCCCTCGTCGCCGACGAGGTGGTCGAGGCCGCACTGGACTGGCTGGTGGCCACCGGCGGGTACGGGTTCTCCAACGCCATCATCGGGCTGCTCACCCTGGGCGGGTGCTTCATCGGCGTGCAGCGGCTGCACGTGAAGCACCGGCGCCTGGAGACCGAGGGCGACCCCGACCCGCTGCCGGCCCCCTACGACTACGAGACCCAGGCCCAGGCCGGAGTGTTCCTGGGCTGGGCCTTCGGAATCATCACCTGGGCCGCCACCGTCGCGTGGCTGGCCTTCGTCGGGGTCGGCGCGGCGCTGACGTTCTGGCCGATCCTGGGCACGACGATCCTGTGGGCCGGGCGGATGGAGATGGCCCACGCCCGCGTGATGGACGCCCACCGCGGCCACCCGCCGGCACCAGCCGACCAGGACTGAGCGAGGAAGGACAACGATGCCCCCGATCCCTCGAGCTCCCTGACCACCGGAACCACCTGACGGCCCCAAACCCCGTGGGCCGGCCCGTGTGCCGGGGGCGGTGTGAGTCCTGGTCGGCGTCGCGGCCTTTCCGCTGGACGTCGAGTTCGGCGGCCGGTTCACCGGGTGGCTGCGCGACGACGGGGTGCCCGCCCTGCTGGCCGCCGGAGGGTACTGGCTGTCCAACGCGGTCTTCGGCGCCGTGACGATCGCCGGTGGCGCTCTGGCCCTGTGGCAAGCATCCCACCAGGACTGGGCCGGGATCGTGCTCGGCCCACTGGCCGCTCTGCTCGTGCTCCTCGAGGGGTGGATGAACAGCCGACACTTCAGGGCCATGGACACCCGGCAGAACTCCGGGGAGTAGAACGCAACGGGTACGCCGACCACGACACTGAACCACTGGAGCCGGATGGCAATCCAGTGCGCTGTCCGAAGACGCTGTGCGAGGTCTGAGCAGCGAGAACCGACCAGAGCCCCGATCGGCGCTACTTCGCATATGGCCCGTCAGCGGCGGACTGCGCTTCGGCTGAGGTGCCCACATGGCATGTCAGAGGGGGGTGTGGGGTGCGGCGGCCTTGGTGCCTGTCTCGCGTACGGCCTTGCGTTGCCTGGCGTGGTCGATGAAGGTGATGACGGGTCCGGCGGTGACCCCGTGGATCACGATGGAGGCGACGATCACCAGTCCCACGATCCGCCACAGGGCCTGGTCCTCTGCGGCGAACTCGCCCTTGGACAGGGCATAGGCGAGGTAGTAGACGGAGCCGATGCCGCGGACGCCGAAGAAGGCGATCACGGCGCGCTCCCACGGGCCGGTGCGGCCCCGGGCCAGGGCCACCCACCCGGCCAGCGGGCGGATGAGGAGCAGGAAGGCCGCAGCCGCCGCGACCTCGGTCCAGGACAGGCCGGCGAGCAGGCCCCGGGCGACGGCCCCGCCCAGGAGCACGAGCACCACCACGGTGAGGAGTCGCTCGAGCTGCTCGATGTAGCTGTGCAGCACCCCGTGGTACCCGTGGGTCCGCTCACCGGCCCGGATGGTCACCGCGCACACGAACACGGCGATGAACCCATAGCCTTCGATCATCTCGGTGATGCCGTAGGTGAGGAAGGTCGCGGCCAGGGCGACGAAGCCCTCCGAGTGGGAGGCCATGCGGATGCTCTCGACCGGGGAGCGGAAGAAGATCCGGCCCAGTAGCTTGCCCACGAGGTATCCGGCGAGGCAGCCGATCGCGATCCGCCAGACGACGTCCACGGCGGTGAAGTGCGGCAACCATGCCGCCGGGGCGGTTCCCACGACGCTGAGGGCGATGGCGAGGTAGACGAAGGGGAAGGCGAGCCCGTCGTTGAGCCCGGCCTCGGAGGTCAGGCCGAAGCGCACCTCGTCCTCGCCGTCGAGGTCCTCCTGGGCCTCCGAGGGCGCTGCGACCTGCACCTCGGAGGCCAGGACCGGGTCGGTGGGGGCCAGGGCCGCGGCCACGAGCACGGCGGCGGCCAGACTCAGCCCCAGCACCGATAGACCCAGCAGGGTCACGGCGAGCAGGCACAGTGGCATCGCGATGCCCAGCAGACGCCAGGTGGTGGCCCAGCGTTTGAATCCGATCGGGCGGTCCAGGGCCAGGCCCGCGCCCATCAGGGAGACGATCACGCAGATCTCGCTCAGGTGCAGGGTGATCTCGCCGTGGGCCACCGGGTCCGGACTCGGCAGACCCTCCGCCAGGGAGAAGATCACCACACCTGCTCCGAGGAACACCATGGGCATCGACACCGGAGCGCGCATCAACAACCGGGGGAGCAGCGCGGCGGCGAACACCGCCAAGCCCGCGGCCGCGAAGATCAGACTCGGTGCTTCGAACACCTCAACCTCGTTCCCGCAGCGACGCAGCACTGCACCTGGGGCTATTCCTGCGGCCGCAACCGTGCTCACCGGGCCGAGGACCTTATCCTTCGCACGCGCACCACCGGAGAACACCTTCCAGCTGAAGGAGGCCCTGTCGGGGAAGCGCCGTGAAGCCGCTTCGGACGTGGGCCTTCTCGCGGCGGGTACCACGGAAGTACGAGAACCTATTAAGCAAGCTGATGATTCGATCAGTCAACTGTCAGCCCTGTTGATCGTCCCCCGGCGGTGGTGCGCACGCCCCCGGCAGCGAGCATTCACCCCGTAGCCACCCGAAGTCGGGAAAGGCACCCTCACCACCGGGGGCATCATCGCCCTGGTCAGCACTGCCCTGGTCCCGCTGCTGGGAACCGTACTGGGCGGCATCGCCGGGATGCGCTTCCATCGCGAGCTCGACCAGGCCGGGATCAACCATCAGGCGGGCACGGGCGGCTGAGCCGTACTTTGGTCGAGCAGCGGTGTCGTCCCGTACTGGTTCTTTCGGTGCGGGACGACACCATGTCCGGCATCAGGAACAGCAAGGGCGCTCAAGGTGGTGGCCTGGAGGATGAAGCGAGGGTGGCTGCCTGCTCAGCCACGCTCGTGACCCCAGAAGGAAGCACCGGTGGGGCGCTGAGGCACACCACGATCGTTTTCCGGACTATCCGGCCCGGCACCGTAGCGGTGCGTGCACCACAAAGGGGGTCCCGAGGGACAGTAACCAGGAGGCCGGGGAGTCCGCGGGCGTGATGGCTGGTGGCTCAACCGCTGGGCTGGAGGAGCTGCCCCGGCCCGGCGGACACCGGTGCGGCGGCCAGGGGAGGAGCCGGCAGGACGTCACCGCCCAGATGCTGCGGGGTACTGGCGGTCACCCAGGCCAGGAGCTCATCGTTGTGGGCGGCCACCGCGGCCACCGCCCGGGCCCCGGGCACTGCCTACGACCCGGTCCTGACCGACCGGGCCGCGGCGGCCGGGATCCGGGTGCACACCGTGGGACTGGGCAGCTCCGTCGACGACGCGCTGCTCGGGGAGATCGCCGGAGGCACCGGCCCCACCTACTACCAGGTCGACCAGGCGGACGGGCTGTCCGGGATCTTCGAGAACATCGAGGACGAAGTCAACCTCAAGGACAGCGACGGCGACGGAATCACCGACCGGCACGAGACGGAAGGCTTCCGCGACGGCACCGAGTTTCACCCTCCGCACGACCACGGGACTGCTGCAACTTCCATGACCTCCAGCCTGCGGCGTTGCAGTAGAGGTTCGCTGGGATCACTGACTGGGCGCGACGCGCCGGGCCATGGCGTCCGCACTACCATGACCGCCATGGGCGTGATGACCATCGGTGACTTCTCGCGCGCCACCCGGCTGAGCGCGAAGGCGCTGCGGTTCTATCACGAGTCCGGTCTGCTCACACCTTCGACTGTGGACCCGCACAATGGCTACCGCCGCTACACGCCCGACCAGGTGGCTGACGCCCAGGTCATTCGCTCACTCCGGGCCCTCGACGCGCCGCTCGACCTCATCCGCGAGGTCATGGCCACCACTGATGTCACCGAGCGCTCGGCCCTGCTCCGCTCCCACCTGCGTGAGATGGAGACGCGGCTCGCCGCGACGCGGTCGGCGGTGCGCACGCTCCGGGGCCTGCTCGACCCCGGCCCCGTGTCCCTCGAGGTCGTCCACCGCAGCATCCCGCCGATGCACGCCGTCGCAGTCCACGCGACGATCAACCGCGACGTGCTCGGGGTGTGGTTCCGCCGCTCTGTCGACCTGCTCACCGGGCTCGTCGCATCAGGTGACGTGGCCGTGGCCGGGCCGTACGGCGGGGTGTGGTCCACGGAGCTGTTCCTCGACGGACGCGGCGCGGCGACGCTGTACGCCCCGGTCGAGGAGAGCGTGGCGTCGTTGCCGCCGGCCGTGTCCACGGTCCGGCTCCCCGCGGTGGAGCTCGCTGTCGCGACGAGCGAGGGTCCGGACGAGGAGGTCGCACGGGTGTACGGCGTGCTCGGCGAGTACGTGGCCCGCCGCGAGCTCGGCGTGCAGGCCCCGTCCCGGGAGGCGTACCTGGAGGGCTTCCCGGGCATTGACGAGTGGACGAGGACGGAGATCGGCTGGCCGGTATTCCGCGTCTCCCGGTAGCCGGACCGCGGGGCTTGACCTTCCCCCTGGGGGAAGGCGGACCGTGGTGGCATCCGCAACCCGAGGAGTGGAGACCGATGACTACCGGCACCGACCCATACCGGCCCGAGCTGCTGCCCGAGCCCGTCAGCCAGTACCTGCACGACCAGCTGCTCACCCACGACGTCGCGGCACGCGCTGCGACTTTCACCGCCGACGCACGCGTCGTCGACGAGGACACCGAGTACCGGGGCACGGAGGAGATCCGCCGCTGGCTGGCCACCGCGGCGAGCCAGTGCGCCTATACGACCACATACGTCGGCCAGGTCGCGCGCGGGCACGGCAGCTGGACCGTGCTGGCCCACCTCGAGGGCGACTTTCCCGGCGGGGTCGCCGACCTCCGCCTCCGCTTCCGCGTCGGCAGTGACGGCATCGAGGACCTCGTCATCGCGCCTTGACCCGGATCCACCATGCCGGCGGTCCGTGGGCCGCTACCCCAGGAGAGGAACACCCATGACCACCACCACCTCGTCGTCGAGCTCGGCTCCGACGGTCGTCCTCGTCCATGGCGCCTTCGCCGAGTCCGCCAGCTGGAACGGCGTCATCACCGAGCTGCACGCACGCGGCCACCGGGTGCTGGCCGTCGCCAACCCGCTGCGGGGCCTGGGGGAAGACGCCGCCTGTCTGCGCAGCATCATCGACACCATCCCCGGGCCGGTCGTCGTCGCCGGCCACTCCTACGGCGGCTCGGTGATGAGCGAGGCCGCCGACGACGCCCCCGGCGTCACCGCCCTGGTCTACATCGCCTCCTTCCAACTGGAACCGGGCGAGAGCACCGCCGAACTCGCCGGCCGATTCCCTGGCGGCGAGCTCGGCGGTGCTCTCGAGCCGCATCCCCTGCCGGGAGGTCGGGAGATCAGCGACCTGTACATACGGCCAGAGCTGTTCCGGGAGGTCTTCGCGGCCGACGTCGACCCGACGACCGCGGCGCAGATGGCCGCAACCCAGCGGCCCATCGTGGCGTCCGCGCTGGAGGACCGGGCGACGAAGGCAGCGTGGCAGACCATTCCTTCGTGGTCGCTCGTCACGATGCAGGACCTGGCGATCCCGGTTCGGAGCATGCGGTTCATGTCCGAACGGGCCGGGCGCCAGCCCGTCTCGGACAGCAGCTGGGGATCCACCCGGGTCGAGCTCCCGGGCACGGTGGAACGCTCCCTCCAGCGTGCCCGGTCGCGAGCGTGGTCAGAGGTCGGTGCTCACCGCACTTCCGGTGTCGTCGACGGCGTGAACCGGCAGCTGGTGAAGATCTGGAGACCGAGGTGGCGGCGGCCCTCGTCCCACTCGCCGACCTGCTCAGCCAGCACTGCCGCGACCAGGTGGATGATCGCTCCACGGGAGGGGAAGATCCCCACCGCGTCGGTGTGGCGGCGGACCTGGTGGAGCCTCTCGGCGGGGTTGTTCGATGAAATCCGTGCCCGCACGTCCTTCGCGGAGGTGGTGACAGGCACACGTTCGGCTGAAAACGCCTCAACGACCTACTCGGAGTTCGGGTGTGTGAATCCTCGACGCTCCAGACGTCCCTCGGGATCCATGAGGCCCGCGGCGAGGTGTCGAGGCGAAGCCATGGCACGGCAACGCGAAGACGGAGGAGCCTCGCGGCCATCGGCCGGGACCGCGTGAGGTCCGAGAAGAGCAGGGGAAATCCTCGCTACCTGTCATATGGCCGGCTACCGGCCGCTGACTCCAGCGCGACGACATCTGTGTCGGGTGGGAAGGCGCCGGACGGGCTCATCACGGGGGAGTGTGTGCGCGTCAAGGGCAAGCAGGGCCCTGGCGTTCATGATCTGGTTCGACCCACGGCCCTTCCTCGCGAGAACCCGTGCAGCATCAGCGCCACTCCGCTGAGCAGTGACACCGCGGCGGTGAGGACGAGGAGTGCCCTCAGCCCGAGACCAGGAATGACCGCACCGGCGATGGCCGGTGCTGCGACCGAGCTGATGGCCCCCACGACGAGGCAGGCCGTGAACGCCGCGACTGCGCGGTCGGGCACCAGCTCGGCGGTCCAGACCGCGAGCACCGCCGATCCTGTCATGTACCCGACACCGAAGATGCACGCCCAGGCCATGGTCGCGGTCAGGGAGTCGCTGGCCAGCCCGAGCAGCGACAGCGCCGCGGAGACCGTGACCAGGCTCAGCGCGGCGACCCGCAGGCTACCCATGCTTTGCGCGAGGGCCCCGGTCGCCACGCCGACCATGCCGGTGAGACCGATGGCCGCATACAGGGCCGGGACGGCCGTCGCCGGAAGGGCGCCGCTGTCGAGGGCATCGGCGGCGTAGGTGAAGTAGATGACGACGACCGCGAAGTAGACCACGGAGTAGGCGGCTGGGACCCGCAGCGCCGCCACCAGCGAGGAGGCACCGCCCTGTGCGTTCGACCGCGGGGCCGGCCTGGTGCGTGGCACCAGACGGAGGTTCACGAGGGCGGCGGTCACCGCGGCCAGAGCGATGCCGGCCCAGACCAGGCGCCAGGAGCCCAGCGCGGACAGGACGGCCAGGCCGCCCAGCAGCAGGCCGGCCAGGTAGCCCGCGAACGTGGCGCTGGAGACCAGGTCGACCATCAGTTCGGAGAGCCCCAGGTTCTCCCGGATACCGGGCAGCGTCAGGCCGTACGCGTACCGGGCCATGCCGAAGGCGACCCCGACCACCGCCGCTCCGGCCAGCCCGATCCGGGTGCCTGCGGTGAGTGTCATGAATGCCTCCTGGTGGGGTGTGTGTTGGTGCTGCTGTCGGCCGCAGCGGAATCGGCCTCACGGGGCGTTCGACCGGACCGCTCATCGATGCACTGGGGCGGAGGGACCGGAGAACCGCTCGTGCCGTCCCCTGTCCAGAGCCCCGCCCTGCAGAACGCCCTTTACGCTAATTCAAAACGCTCGTTCTGGAAGGATGGTCCCTACACTGGTGCGGTGACCACCGTCCAGCGACCTCCCGCGCGCCTCCGTCTGCTCCAGGCGGCCGACCGCGTGCTGTTCGACCGCGGCATCCGCACCACACCGGTTGACGAGCTGCTGCGCGAGGCCGAGGTCTCCGCGGCCACCTTGTACACGCACTTCGGCAGCAAGGACGCCCTGGTCGCCGAAACGCTGCGGGTCCGGCTGGCGGACTGGCAGGCGGTCTGGGACCAGCACATCGTGGCGGCCGGCGACGACATGGCCCGGCTGCTGGCGGTGTTCGACGCCCTGAACTCCTACCGGGGCGACCGGCGCCACCCGTCACGCTGGTGCGCCTTCCTGGCCGCGGCCACCGAGGTGCCCGACGCAACGGGCGAGATCGGCGAGGTCCTCGCCGCGGACACCGCGCTGCTCACCGATCGCCTCCTGCACCTTTCCCGCCCCCTCGCCGGGGCCCGTGCCCAGGACCTGGCCGACGAGGTGCTCGTGGCCTACGGCGGAGCCCTCGCCGCCTTCCTGCGCGGCTACCCCCAGTCGCCGATCGACGTCGGCCGCCGCCTGGCCCGCTCAGCAGCTCAAGCCCATTGCCGCAGCTGATCCGTTCATCGGACAGCCCCGTCCCAGCGGATGCGGGACCATCGCCAGCCTTGATGCGGGAGAAGCCCTTTCGCTCGCGCCTCACATCCGGCCGGATATCGGCCGACCGGGCTGGGGCAGAGGTTCGTCATTGAGCCGGACGATGCCTCTGGCAACGGCTTGGCCTGACTGGAGACCCGTCCGAACAAGCCGGATAGGGGAAATTGATGGCACGACAACTCTCCCGGATCCTGACGGCAGTAACGGTCCTGATATGTGGGGCTCTCTTGCTCGTTCGGATCCTTGACCAACTGATCGAGACGTGTCTGGGTCCGGTGTTCAGCTCACTCGCGTGGACTCTGGGAGTGCTGATCGCGATCCGCTTGTTGGTCAGCATGCGAGGCCTGCGATCGAAGACGCCGCTCCTTGCAGTGGAAATTCCCTCCGGTTCGTCCTTTCTCGTCGGCGTCAGGAATCTCCTTGCCTGCGGGTTGCGCCAGCCGCGATCGTCGCGACGGTAGCCTTTTGGATGGACCGGCGCATTGTCGAGCGACGTACCGCCTTTTCGAACATCACCTGCGGCAGGGCATCAATCCCCAGCTCCATGCCGCGCGTCCCGCAGCAACCGCTGGACACCCCATCTGTCCAGCACATCACGGAGGCTCCCGTCATGGGTTCTGACCCGCGGACCGTCAGGTTCGTTCCCGCGTCCCCTGCGCGGGACGACGGCTCCTTGGTCCTCTGGACGATCCTTGCCGCGGCGTGCGCATTGCTGACGCTCGTCATGACCGAGGTGCTGCTCATGGTGGAGTTGCGCACGGGCTGGCTGTGCACGAATCCGCCGGCGTCGGCAGGGCAACCTCTAGCGCCGGTCGGTTCCCTGGAGTCCTCGCTCCTGCCGCCCCGCGCGGTGTGCACCTACCCCGCACTTCAGGACTCCAGCATCACCGTGGGAGTCGATGTCTTTGCCGCCGGGACGGTGGCGTTCTGGGTGTCCTTGGCCGTGCTCACCGTGTGCGCGGTCATCGGCGTCCGGTTGCACCAGCGGAACTCAGCACGGGCATTGCAGTAGGGGTCGCTGCGCTGAGACGGAATGCAGGGGAAAGCTACCGGTGTCGGTGGCATGGTCCCACGCCGTGCTGCCACTCGGCCCACAGGCGGTCATGCTCGGGTCCGGTGACCACTGTTGCGTCGAAACGGGTCTCGAGGCCGGTTTGCGGATGGGCGCTGACGAAGTGCCCGCCCCGCAGCTCTTCTGCGGCAGGCCATTCGGGACCGTAGTCCTCCTCCAGGTATCCGTGCCTTCCGTCGAGCCAGTGCACCTGCGTCCACATCTGCTCCTGCTGGCACCAGAGGAAGGGGAACGATCGCATGGGCGTGACCCCGGTCGTCGCCCACCCCTTGGTCTTGCCGTTCAGCGACAGTTCCCACACTGCATCCCGGAACAGGTCCATCTGAGGGTCCTTCGGCCAGTTCGCTTCATCGAACCACTTGCCCAGCCATCTCATGGTCCAGTTCTAACAGCCCCGCGTGGGTGCTCAGCGATGACGTCCATGGAGCGGTCGGGGAGGGAGGCGGACCTGTCCCGAGCGGGCTCACCCGGGAATCCGTCGCGGGTAGCCGCCACACCGGCGCCAAGAGGCGCGGCGCAGCCAGCAGAAACTGTGCACCGAGGAAGATGCGGTGCCACTGCGGGCACTCCCGCCACAAACCGCATTGTCACAATCATGTTCATGTTCTTGCATTCGCGATTGTGAGCCAAATCATGGGTACGGTTCGAGGGTCATCACTGCTCACGAAAGTTGAGAGACCCATGAGAAAAAGTGTTGCCGGCGCCGCTCTGGTCGCTGCGGTCGGATGCTCTGCGCTGACCGCAGCCCCGGCCTCCGCCCTGTCGTTCCCGCTGTTCGAGAACTGTGACGCCGCCGCAGGCGCAGGCGTCTACAACATCCCCGTCGGGGACCCCCGCTACACCCCGGAGCTGGACTCGGACGCGGACGGGGTCGCCTGCGAGAACCCCGACTACGCCTACGTCCCGCTGCCCCCGGTCGGCGATGTCCCCACCGACCCGCAGATCGAGCAGATGCCGGTCGGCGGCGCGGACACCGGGGTGGCCATGGCCCCGGAGAAGCCCAATGCCGGTATCGCCGCCCTCGGCCTGGCCGGACTCGGCGCCGCCGGTGGCGTGCTTCTCGCCCGCCGCCGGAACGTGCGCGCCTGACGCGCCCTGAGCTGAACGGCCTCCGCATCCTGGTCGGTGCGGGGGCCGTTCAACTGTCCTGAGCAGTCCGGGCCTTTGTGGGGCCGTCTCCCTGCAGCGCGTGACGGGCAGATCCGCCGGTCCGCTGAGTGGGAGGCAGGAGAACAACCACGGCCACGGTGAGCTCCTCGTGCGAGAGGTCAGCACCGGGCAGGTCGATGCCCTCGGCGGTGTCGGCGTCCTCCAGGTCGATGGACGGCGCCTGGGTGGCCGTACTGGTGCGAGCCCGGATCGCCTCCCTCAGCCCTCGCAGTCCGTGCAGTAGAGCAGGCCGCTGTGCCGGCGGGCGAGCTGGGAGCGGTGGTGGACCAGGAAGCAGGAGGCGCAGGTGAACTCGTCGGCCTGCTGCGGCACCACGGCCACGGTGAGCTCCTCGTGCGAGAGGTCAGCACCGGGCAGGTCGATGCCCTCGGCGGTGTCGGCGTCCTCCAGGTCGATGGACGGCGCCTGGGTGGCCGTACTGGTGCGAGCCCGGATCGCCTCCAGGGACTCGTTGGCCGGCTCGTCCTCGGGTCGGGTGCGCGGGGTGTCGTAATCGGTGGCCATGCGTGGAAGCATGCTCCTTCACAAGGAATCAGCGGGGAGTGGACACCGACCAGAACTCCTTGAACACCCCCGGTATTCCGCACCAGTTGGCCCCCGAGCCGGTGCGGAAAGGGGACGCGGCGGACAGGCTCAGGACGCAGTACTTCGCACCAGAGCGATCGGCGGCGAGCCGTGCTGCGGTAGAAGCTCCTCCTGTGAGGACAGCTGACCCGCATGCACGTCCGAGGCGGATCGTGGGGTGCACGCGGTTGGGTGCGCATCTCCAAGGAGCTCGGGCATCACGGCCGTTGCAGGAGAGGACATGACGACCGAGGAACCCGTCACCGTCGACGCCCCCTTGCACGGGCCCTGGGGCCGGATCCAGGCGTGGTTGCGGACCGGCCCGCCGGGGGCCGACCTGTCCGCGGTGGTCGATGATCAGGGCAGAGCCGGTTGGCCGGGGCTAAGCGAAGGGCTGCCCACGGGCGGAATACTGGAGGCGTTCCACGATCTGCGCACGTTCGGCTATGACGGCGCCGACCGGGACACTGGTGACTGGTCGGTGCGCTGGGTGGCGGAGTCGGCGCGCACCGAACTGGTGCAGCCAACGGGAGAGGTGGGCACCGAACTGGTGCAGCCAACGGGGGAGGTGGGCACCCCGTCGACGGTGTGCCGGATCGTGCTGGGCCTGCCCGGGTTCACGTTGCCTCCGGCCGCCGACGTCGTGGGGGGACCGGAGGAGCGCTTCGAGACCGCCCAGGCCCTCGAGGAATCCCTCCAGCGCGCGTGGCTGGCCCAGCGCACCGGCTCCGTCGAGGGCCATCCGATCCCGCTCAGTCACGTCTACGGGCACGGCCAGCACGGGGAAATCCATGCCCGGGCACTGCTGGAGAAGGTACTGCCACTGACCAGACCCGGGGATGAGCACGGCCTCGTCCTGGACCTGGAGAGCTGGACCACCCTGGCCGGGTGGTTCGGTGACGCCGGCAGCCTGGAGGTCTGGATGCGCGGCTCCGATCTCCCCTCCCGACGTTCCGACCGCGCGTGGTGCCTCGTCCGCACCGAGTGGGCCGCATCCCCGACCGGCGGGCTGTACGTCCGTCGGTGCACCCGGCTCGGCATTGCAGCAGGGGTTGGTCCACCAGGCGCTGCGGGTTCGGTCGTCGTCTCGCGGGGTGAGCGACTCCGGTGGGGAGGAGCCCGTCGACGCCGCGGCGGTACGCGTTCCCGCGTCGCAACGCCTGAACCAGCACCCTGGAGATCACATGGGATCGCTGAAGCGCCGCTGCGTTTCCGGGGCGCGGGTGGGCTTCCCCGGGGCCGGTCTCGGGGTGTGCTCTACTCGGGGGCATGAGCAGAACGGCGCTTCCTGATATGCCTGAGGCGTCCGACTTCCGTGCCCTGGCTGCCAGCTCGCCCTGGCGGTTCACCACGGTGCACTTCACCCACCGGCGGCAGGGCCACGGTGGGGCCACCGCCGAGGGCGGGCCGGTGGAGGCCTGGCTCGACCGGGCCCGGCACCGGGTGGTCGTGCGCACCGCTGAGGGGGTCGACGTTGCCGAGGGTGCGCCCGACGGCGGGGCCGGGAGCAGGACGGACGCTGAGCTGTTCCCGCCCCCGGCCGGGACGATGCTGCGCCCGGACGGGGTGGCCGCCCAGCGGCCGGAGGACCGGCACCTCGACCACGGCGACCCGATGTGGCGGGACTACCGGTGGACGGCGATGCTCGACCCGGTGGAGCTGTGCCAGGGCGTAGATATCGACGACGTCACCGCGACCGTGCTGAGGGGTCGGGCGACCTGGGCGGCGACCTGCCGGCCGCTGGCCGGGCGGGGCGAGGACTGGTCGGGCGGCTACGTCCCGCGGTGCGGGTGCTGCCCGTTGCTGGACAGCCCGGCGGCCCGCACTTACGAATACGGGCCTGAGGACCCGACCCTGACCGGTGACCTGGCCACGGTGTACCGGGTGCACCTGGACGTGGGCACCGGCATCGTCGTGGACCTCACCCCGCTGGACGGCACCGAGGGCGCCAGCCTCACCAACGAGATCCACGCCGTCGACGAGTCTCTCGACCCACCGCTGTGATCCAGCGGGGGTTGGCTCCTGGTTTGGGCCTGCGTCGTCGGCTCAGGTCAGGGCGGGTGCCGGATCGGTGCGCGGTGGCACTGGGCCAGCAACGTCCAGCACGGCCGCTTCGTAGTCGCCGCCGAAGCCGACCTGGGTGAGGTCCTTGAGCTTGACCTGGACCAGGTGCTGCTCCCAGCGGCACTGGGGCGTGATGGGCAGCAGCCACAGGGACTTCCTGGTCCATTCGATCGGTGCGCCGATGAGCACCGTCCCGGGGCGCTTGGTCTCCCGGGAGATGGACACGACCTCGGCTGCGGCCGCCCCGGCAGTGATGATCGAGCGCAGATCGGACAGCTCGAGATCGACGGCGGGCCGCGCCGGGGGCCAGGGCCGGCGGCGCTGCAGGAAGGGCAGGAACCGGGTTTCCGGCACCACGTCCACGAGGTCTTTCACCCGAAGGATCTGGTAGCCGTTGAGGTAGGCCCCCTCGCGCAGGCCTGCCAGCAGCACCCAGTCCTCGGAGAGCTCGAGTGCAACGCCCTGCAGGACTTCCTCGGGTTCGACCGCACGCCGCAGCTGCACCGGGGTGCTGGTCTCCAGGGACTCGCGCAGGGTCGCGAGCAGCTTCTTCCGGGACTGCTTCTTCTGGGCCACGGCACATTGTGACACCACCCCTCCAGTACCCGGGCTCGACACGGCGTCCACTACTGAGGCGCTGGTGGAGCTGGCGATCGAGCATGGTCTGGTCCTGGAGGGCACCGAGGCCGACCGGTGGAACCTGGACGGGCTGGAGCAGCTGCTGGAGCTGCCGGCCTCCGAGGAGATCTGCACCCGGATCTTGCACGCGTGAAATCTCTACGGCGACATCGCCCGCAGCCTCGGGGCCACGCTCGAGGATGACGGCGAGAAGGCCCAGCGGTGCTACGACAAGCTGTTCTACGGCAACACCCTCCCCTCCATCACTCCGGTGGGGGAGCACTACCGGCCGTTCTTCACCGCCGCGGAGCAGCAGCTGATCGGCGGCATTCCCGCCCGTGGACGCGCCGTTCTGGCCACCCGTCTTTGACCCCTCGGCGTGCTGGCCGGGCCCCGCGAGATTCCGCTGGGCATCTCGTTGTCCATCGGCTGCTTTCCGCGCGTGGAACGGCGCAGGAGCGGCTCTCTGTACCAGGCGCCGGGAGATGTGTCGTGGGGGCCTTCTCGCGGCACCGATGTCCTCCTGGGGACCGCCGGTCGGCGGTCCCCAGGACGAGGCACAGATCAGGGGCGGTGGCGCTGGAGCCGGAGCATCCGTACGGCCACCGCGGCCGGCACCGCGATCCCGGCCGCCAGCAGACCCGCGACCAGGGCGGCACCGGGGTGCTCATGGTGGGCCGTTGCGGCGGTTTGCATGTTCAGGCCCGGATTCATGCCCATCGGCGCGGCCTGCTCCGGTGCGGTCACCACGGGGGCAACCGGCACTGCGGCCGGGACCGGTGCTGCGACCGGCGCCGGGGTGGGCGCGGTGACAACGGGGACAGGAGCAGCCGGAGCGACAGGAGCCGGAACCGCCACGGGGGTGGTGATCGGGGTGCCGGTCCCGGCTGCGTCGCAGGCGGCGAGGAACTGCTGGAACAGCGCCAGGATCCGCTCGGCCGTCGCCTCGTCCAGGGTCAGCATGCTCAGCTGCACGTCCAGGGCATCGGTGGCGTCGAAGAGAGCCTGTTCGGCGGCGAGGATCTCCGGGGTGTCCAGGGCCGCCTCGATCGCGGTCTCCAGGTCGGCGATACGAGCCTCGGCGGCCGCGATGGCCTCCGGGTCCTCGGCGGTCTCGGCTGCTTCCAGCTCGACCCAGGCGGCCTCCAGCTGCACCTCCAGCTCCCCGGCGGCGGCATCCGTCAGGGCGAAGAACTGCTCCTCGGCCACGACCACGGCCTCGGCTGCCTGTTCGAGCTGGGAGACCGAGACAGCGGTGATCCCGGCCCCGGCCAGGGCCGACGTGAACTGTCCCGAAGCCCGCAGGCAGGCGGCGTCGTCGGGTGCGGCCACGGCAGCCGGGGCGCCCAGCACCAGTCCCCCTACCAGCAGCGTGGCGGAGGACCCTGTGGCCATCCATCTCTTGACGGTCGTGTTCATCGTGGCCATGCCCTGTCTCTCCTGCTCTTCCAAGGTGGCCCGGGGACGGTCCCCGGGGTGCACCAGCGCGCGAACCCGCACCTGGGCCGGGTCGCAGCGAAGCGGGGGAGCAGGCGAAGTCGCTGGCCCTCCGTCGTGCAGGCGAGCACAAGCTCGGGGGAGCCGGTACCGCGAGCGAAGAGCTGCTGCGAGCTCACCGTACGGCCCAGTAGTAGTCGTTGGCAATCGTTAATACTTGGCGTGTCCCGTGTCGGGAGCCGGAGTTGCCGGAACATGCAGAGAGGTGAGTCTGAGCCGTGCTGTCCGCCCGCCGTTTCGGCTGCGGTCGTCGTCTCATGCGGTGAGTGACGCCGGTGTGGTGCGGTCCTGATGCGACGATCGGGGTCCGGTCCGGTGTGATCGAGCGGTACTCCAGCAAGATGCGCATGCCCCAGGTCTTGACGTTGCCCGGGCTGTCGAACTCAGCGCCGGTCGGGGACAGTCTCGTTCGCCGCGGCCGCCGGATCGTGTGGGAAGCGTCATCGACCACCCGCACGACCCGTTCCATCGGCAGGTCCAGGGTCAGGGAGGCTTCGCTGTGTGCGCCCCGGGTAGTGAGCCCGTAGGCGCCATCCCGGGCCCGTGTTGTTCTGCGCGCGAGGAGCACCGCCAGGAGCAGGATCGCCACGGGGATGGCCGCCAGCATCGCCACGACCGCCCAGGGGCAGCCGGCCCAGATGCTCACGGCGACCAGGATGAAAGCGCCTGGTATCTCCAGCAGCAGCGCCTTCCAGGGGATGGCTGGTCTGGAGTTCGCCGGTTCGGTCATCGTCCCGCCTCTATCGGGTAGGCTTCCACGCTGCTCAGACACGTGCGCGCGGACACGATCGGCGGGCGGGCCTGAAGGTCGTCACTGCGAATGCGCGTGCCGGACAAGGCGCTGATTCGGCCCGCGATCACAAGACCGTTGGTTCCGGCCCGACTGTGGTGTCGGGGTAGAGGTTCCGGACGCGCGCGGTCGCTGTCAGCACATGCCCCTCCGCAATCACGACGATCGTTAACTCTTGCACATACGATGGATGTTGATGCGGGGCGGCAAGACGAAGGACCGACCAGACCTGGGGGTGGTGGGTGCACCAGCGACGGTGGGCGCAGCTGACGGTGCTGAGCGGGTTGTTCCTGATCGCCGCAGGGGCGGTGCCCGTGTGGTGGAGCCTCGGGCACCTGACCTCGTCGGCCACCTCGGAGTCTTTTGCACCCTGGCTCGGCATGCTGACGGGGGTCATGGCGGTCATTCTCGGCGTCCTGCTCATCGGCGGTGTTCTCCGCCGGGCGCCCCGGCATCTGAGCCGACGACGGTCCACCCGGATCATGCTGGTGTGGTGGCCGGTCGCCGGGGTGCTGATGCTGCTCAGCAGCTGGAATGAGCCCACCATGGCCGGTGTCCCGCTGTTCCCCTTCCTGGTGGCGTTCCCCGTGGCCGCGATGTTCGAGCAACCGCGGCAACATCAGCGGTACGTCGAGCTCATCGCCACACGTCCTCACCGAATCCAGGCCATGATCGGTGTCGGTGTGGTCGGCTCCGTGCTCTTCGGTGCCCTCGGTGTGCTTTCCGCGGTCGAGCAGAACTGGCAGTCGCTGGGGGCGTTTGTGGCCTTCTTCCTGATGAGCCTCAGCTACATGATGGGGGCGCGAGCCGACCGTCGACAGTTCTCTCCACCCGGGGCCAGTTCCAGGGGGACGGGCTCCTGAGGTCCGCCGCCGACGTGGTTTCTCGACCGTGCGAGCTCGTGTCCCCACAAGCGCACACTCCTTGACCGCCAACCGCACGGTTTAGCATGTGCACACTCGGGGTCGTCATCGGCTCCGGGGGAATGGGCGCAGAACCGTCCAAGGCAGGGGAACGGGATGGACAGACCCGACCGGGACCGCGGCAGGGGACTTCGGCTGGCCGGCGGGGCGGTGACGACGGCAGCCGGGGTGGCTGCCCTTCTGGCCATCTGGCTCCTGCCACCGGCTGATCCTGTGGAGGACCGGACCGCGGGGTGGGTGGGAGCCTTCGCGGCCCTGGCGGCGCTGCTGCACGGGGTGCTGTTGCTGGTCGGCTGGTCCAACGGCCGGCGCATGAGTCTGACGCGGGCACGGTGGCGATACGGGTACACGCCGGTGGCGCTCCTCCTGGCTGCGGGAACCCTGTGGATCGCCACGCTGCTCTCCGACCCTCGGCTGATGATCGGTCTGTCGGCCTTGTTCGTGGGCAATGCCTTCTTCATGCTCTTCGCCCCCGACAGCGATCCCCAGTGGGCCACGAAGGTCACCCCGGTCCAGCAGCGGCGGTGGCGGCGGATCCTCGGTGTCCTGGTCGTCGTGACCGTGGTGTGCGCGGGGTCCGCGGTGTGGGCGTTGGGTGCCGAAGCCTTCGGTGCGGCGGTCGTGGTGACCTTGGTCGGTGTCATGGCGTTGCTGTTCGGCGCGCTCATCGCGGTGCAACTGTTCCGGTTGCGCCGGGTCAGGAGAACAGCTCACCGGTGAGGCGCAGCCGTCTGCCCTCAGGCGCCGGATCGGAGTGACGAGGCCTCGTGGCTGCCGACAGGGCTCCGAGGAGCGGCGGCTTCGTGGAGGCCGAGCACCCCTGAAGCCTTGGCCGGTTGCCGCGCATGCATCGGCGCAGTCGGGTTCGGGTCATGGCGTGACGATGCCCAGCAGGATCGCCGTCTCACCACTGCCCGGGTGGGATGAGCAGACCCATCCGGATCGCCGCGATACCGATGAGGATGAAGCCGATGCCGGCGATCAGCGCGCCTGAGGGCCTCGACTGATTCGCGACGAGCTCGCCGAACCGCCCGAACATCGCCCGCTGCGCCTCGGCAGTGCCCGAAGCCAGCGACTTGCGGAACGTCACGATGAGGACGCCGATGATGATGGCCACGGGGCCGATGATGACCGGTGGCCAGAACATCTCCATGTGCCTGCTGCCTTCCCACCTGTCCTGTGGCAGGTACGACGTCGAGGAGGGGATTGACACCTCGTTCATGCCTTCCTGGTGCAGGGCTGATCCGACAGACACACTTGTGCTTCGGCGAACCACACACGGGGCGGTGCTGACCGTCGAGAAGACGATAGGAGGTGCCTACGTCGCGCGGCTCGTGACAGCAGGGGTTACTCGCTGACCTCCTCGATCCGGGCGGGCCAGGTGTGTGCATGGCCGGGGACGGCGACGATGATGGTGTGCCGAACGTGGTGTCCGGCGAGCAGGTCGTGCAGCTCGGCCGCGGTCGTCAGGGTGGACTCGGGCAGAGGGCCGTTGGAGAGCTTGCCGAACTCGTCTCGGGTCTCCGCCCAGAAGCTCAAGCGGCCGTCCTCGCCTCCGTAGCCGATGTCCAGGGTGCGGATTCCTTCGGCCCTGCCCAACCGTGCGCCGGCGACGATGTCGGCGGCCGTGACCCTGCCCTTGCCCGTCGGGGCCTCGGCCAGCACGGTGGTGTTGCCCTGCCGGCCGATGAGCTGCACCTCATCGTGCATCGCTCGGCGGGCGTCGAGGAAGTCCTGGACCGAGGCTTCCGAGGCCAGATCCACGTCCCTGTAGCCGATCAGGGTGGCGCTGCTGTTGCCCACGGGGGAGGACGTCTCCAGGCGGTCCGTGGCGTCCCGGGTCGCGTCCGTCCACTGGCGGGCCAGCGGCAGGACCGACAGGGGACCTCCGGTCGTCTCGAGGCGGTCGGGCCCGGAGAAGACCACGACCTCCCACGTGGCCGGGTCGACCGGGAACGTCACCTCGTCGGGGCCTTCCTCGGGACCCACGCGGTGGCCCTCATGAATCGGCCAGTCGTGCTCGGCGATGAGGCGGTGCGCCTTCGGCAGCAGCTGCATCAGCCGGTCCTGATCCGTGCTGTCGTCCAGGCGCAGGTCCAGGGTCCCGGAGCGAGGCGGCCAGGCCCCGTGCAGGGACCGGTTGATCCAGTACGGTGTCTCCACCGTCAGCACCGCCCGGTCGACCCCGTCGAGCCGCCCCAGTTGCCGCTCCACGATCTGAAGATGCTGCCACCAGGCATCGAAGGGGGTGCGCACGCTCATCTGCGCGGACAGGAACGTGGCCGCGCCCACGGCAAGAACGAGGCACATCCCCACCAGGGTGAGAACGGTGTGCCTCACAGCACGGTGGCGCGCGGAAGCGTCGAACAGGGGTGGCACCTGCTCACCATAGGACGCACCCGGGCGTTGTGACCGTCATGGGCGCCGTGCCCGGACCCGCTGACGCTCGCATCGTGGCAGGCCGAGATCGGCATTGGTGTTCCCCACTTGTGGCCCGCGCGCTCGAGCGGTACCGGCCGGTAGCGTCAGCGCCATGGACCAGCCCGCCCAGCAGACCGCTGATGTGCCCGTACCCTCCGCCGGCCGGGTCGTTGCAGGCGCGCTGCCCGGGGCTGTGGTGGCGGTGCTCGGCATTCCGCTGCTGGCCTGGTGGCTGATGGACGACGCCGGTGACGCGCGGGTCCGCTGGTGGCCGGTGCCGGTCATCGCGCTGGTCGGCCTGATCGCTCTGCTCGGCCACTACGCCAGGGCCACGCCGCCTGAGGGCAGGACCCGTACCGAGCGCAAGCACATGGAACGGGCGCTGTCCGCGATCCCCCGGAAGGGCCCTGTCCCGGACGATCCGCTGGTGCGCCGCGCTGTGGTCGTCTCCGCCTGCAACAACATCGCAGCTCTCGTGTTCTGGGGTGCAGTCCTTCTCGGCATGGCCCTCGGCGCCGGGGTCCGGCCCGGGTACTCCTGGTTCGCGGCCAGTGGCGGAGCGGTGGGACTCGCGGCGGCCGCCGCCGTGCAGCTGCGTCGTCACTGGGCCAATTACCAGGCCCTGCATCCCCACGCCCATGCCCTCGCTGTAGATGGTGGCGTCCGACAGGTCGACGCCGTCCCGGTGCCTACCGTGGGCCGGGTCCTCGCGCACTCGGTGCCGGCCGTGCTCCTGCTGGCGGCCGGTGTTCCGCTGGTGGTGCAGTGGACTCTGGAGGGGCACGGCGATGCGCTCGGGAACTGGAGTCATCTCCCGCTGATCTTGCTGATCACGGTGGCGAGTGTCCTGCACGCCCTCGTGCGTGCCCCCAGGCCGCGGCTCGGGGTGGACGTCGATCGGGGCGCGATGCAGCGGTGGCTGCTGTTCGCCGCCGTCTCCCGCCGGCTCCCGGAGAATCCGCGCGCCCGGATCACCGCCGGCGCTTTCGCGTGCCAGCAGCTGGAGGCGGCGGCCCTGATGCTGGCGGGCGTGGCCGGCCTGATCATTACGGCGATCATCCGCTCGAGCCCCTGGTGGGCGATCGTCGGAGCCCTCATCGTGCTGATCTGGACGCTCCAGGTGATCCGGGCCCGCCGCGGCTGGATCTACCTGCAGCTGTTGCACACCGCGGACGACACCTGGTGACGATCGGCAGCTCCACCTTCAGCACACTCACTGATCTGCTTCTCGCTCAACTGCCGGTCGGACTTTCGGAGGCCCAGCCTGTCCGGAGTCGTGAGCCCCGTGATGACTTCAGCATCATCTGGGCAGCGAGCCCGCCAGCGTTGTACAGGCGGACGAGGCGGTTGCACTTGGCGTTCCTGTTCGGTGGCCTCGACCCTACTCGCGGGACACCCCGATCAGAGAGGCCGGCACGCACGCCCTGGTCGCCACCGTGGAGGCCGCCCGCTCAGGCCACCGCACCACCGACACCCCACCCACCGGGATGGTGTGCAGAAGACCGTCCCTGCTCGAGCAGCAGCCCCCGGCGGCGCCCCGGGCGGCAGGGCAGCCCGGGACCGAGCAGACCCTGGCAGCGCGGCGGACGGGATCGGCAGCAGGACCGCGGGCAGGGGAGTGGCGTCCTATGGGCGCACGGGGCGTTCGGAGAGGTGAGCGGTGAGCCTCCGGCCTTGGGCGATGGCCCCCAGCTTGGTCTCTCCGGTGGCGCGGTACCCGAGCGCTTCCCGGGAGGGGGCAGCGACGTCGAGATTCGTCTCCACGATGCTCAGCCGCAGCGTGGTGATCGCTCGCGCCGCCGCGATGGTGGCGTGCAGGTGTTCGTGGAGGTCCCGGGCGCAGCCGTGTCCATGGTCGGCGGCCCTGACCTGGAGCACGCCGATGGAGGCGTGCGCTCCGCTGGGCCAGCGCAGTGCCGGGTCGGCCACGGCGACCAACCGCTGTCCTTGGAAGAGCCCGCAGGCCCGTTTCCGGATTCCGGCCGACCCGGCCGGGTGCAGTCGGGGGCGGTGCGGGTTGCGACGATTAGGGGCCCTTCACAAATGAGCATGGGTAGGTGTCTTTCTCCACGGCCGGTGTCCGCCGGCGGCGAGCAGGGCGCGTAGACGGTAGTTCTCGAAGTTACGGAACCCGCGGGCGACCCTGCGCATCGTCTCGATCACCCCGTTCACGGCCTCGGTGGGCCCGTTCGAGGCCCCGGAGGTGTCGAAGTAGGCCAGGATCGCAGCCTTCCACCGCCGCAGAGTGCGGCCGAGCCGGGCGACCTCCGGAATCGGGCAGGTGGGGAACGCATCGAGGACCTCGGCGACGAGCCGGCGCCCGTGCTCGGGGCGGGCGTGGTAGACGGCGCGCAGCTTCTGGTAGCAGTGCCAGGCCAGGGTCACCTCATGGTGCGGGTCCCCAGCCACCAGCTTCGCGTTGAGCCGGGTGATCTGCTTGGCGGTGAGGTGCTCGGCGCCGATCTGCAAGGTACGGCGGATCCCGTAGAGCGGGTCCCCGGCCCGGCCTCGGTGGCCCAGGGTGTCCTGCTGCACGCGGCGACGCACCTCGTCCACGACCTGCCCACCGAGCTTCACCACGTGGAAGGCGTCCAGGACGGTGATCGCCTCCGGGAGCTCGTCGCGGATCGCGTTGGCGTAGCCGTGGAACGGGTCCAGCGTCGCCGTGCGGATCCCGCTCGTGAACCCCGGCCCCTGGGTAGCAAGCCAGTCGCCGTAGGCCGCCCCCGTGCGCCCGGGCACCAGATCCAGCAACCTCGCCCGGGGCCGGCCGTCCTCACCGCGGGAGTGATCCACGATGCCGGTGACCAGCCCGGTGCCGGGCGGACCCACATGGCGCCAGACGTGCTCGTCGACGCCCAAGGCGTTGACCCCGGACAGCCGGTCCTCGGCTGTCAGCTGGGTCTCGATGACGGGGACGATCGCGTGCCAGACGGTGTTCCAGGCGACCCCGAGCATCTCGGCCAGGGCCGAGACTGCGATGTCGTGGGAGCGCAGCTGCGTCACCGCCCAGGCGATCGCGCGGGTGGTGAGCTTGGCCCGTGGCGCGGCGAGTTCGTGGACCTCGCTGAACGTCGAGATCTCGCAGGCATCCTCCCGGCACCGGAGGATCCGCTTGCGCCACAGCACCCGCACGGGCACTCCGGCACACGGCAGATCGTGGAGCAGGACCTCCCGCCGGCCGTGACCGGTGGCGAGCACCCCGCATCCTGGGCAGCCCGCCAGCGATGAGGCGGTTTCCGCCACCACGGTGAACGAGCGTGGCCCGCGTTCCACCGTCAGGACGTGGACGTCGGTCAGGTCGAAGAGCGCGCACGCGGGTGCGCAGATAGCATGAGACACGTCGAGGCCTTCATGGATCAGGTTGCTTGGTCGCTACCCATCCTGGAGGCCTCGACCTCTACCCAGGCCTCACAACACGCGCTCCGGAACGTCCCCACGCACCCCTCTACCCATGCTCATTTGTGAAGGGCCGGTTTACCGGTCGTTCTCGACCAAATAATCATCGGGCAACCGTACGTCGAACTGATCAGGGAGCTGCCACGGCTTTCTCTCATCCCGTTCATGGAGGGCAAGAGGGCTTTTTCGGCCATACGTCACATGCAAAGGGCCGGATACGACGGAAACATGCTTCGCATATGGACGGTTGGCGGCGGACCTCGTGACATCGACGGGTTCGGTTTCTGCTCGTCGTCTCGGAACCGGCGGTGAGTCATCGGAGCAGGAAAGATAACGGGGTCTGCCAGTACATGACCGGGGCGGATATGGCGGCGACCAGGACAATGTGTGCGCGGACCGCGTTTGCTCCTGCCTTCGCCGGACGGTGCCAGGAAACCGCTCACAAATGAAAAACGCCGGACCACACCGACCGTCTATTGGACAGTCCCAGAAGGTTACGTCAGGGCGCTTCATCGCCGGGCCAGGAGAACATCCGCCAGCAGGGCGCGGGACTGGCACAGAATTAGCGGACGCAAGCAGTCGTGATTTCTCCAAGAGGGCCTGCTGATGCGTCGTTCCCAATGGTGCAAGCATTGTGACGACTTATCCGCCAGTACCGGGAAACAGTCGTAGTCTCAGAACAATGAGGGGGGAACGCGAGGATGCAGAGACCACGGGGGGAGCAGGTCTCGCTGTAGGGCTGGTGCTCTTCGGAACCGTACTGGTGGGGCTGCTCACATGGATCATCTGGAGGGGGTCCGGCAACTTGGTGCTGGCGTTCGTCGTCGCAGTGGTGCCGGTTGCGGTGAGCCTGGCGTGGCTGTGGTCACGAATGCGCTGAATCATCCGCCGGGCGGCAGTCCTACCAGGGCGCACGGCAGAGCGCCGGCCGTGACCAGGGTGGTCCCGGCCGGCCATCCCGGCTGGAGAGCAGTGCTCAGCGGAACGACGTCGAACATCGTCCGGCAGTGCTTGCGGGTCATGCCGCTCTCGAGGTCGACGATCATCAGGTCGTCGCCTTCTTCTGGTCCGTGGTCATTTTCTGGGGGTTCGGCCGCCGGGCCTCCGGCGAGCGCGTGGCAGCGGTGATCAACGTCGGTGCGGTCATGATGGGCGATGTGAAGGCGCGGGTTCAGCGTCGACCTCGGCATCCGGCGATGCAACACATGAGCAGGGCAATGCGTGCACTGCCGGAAAGCGCTGGACTCCCGTCGACAGTTGTGACGTGGCATGGCAGCAGGGGTTCCTCTCCGGTGCGTCGTGGTGCCCCGCCGGACTGGCCCGCAGCGTCGTGGGTGTGACGAGAGACCATGGCGCAGAACCCGACGGCGACCAGCCTCCTTCATCCGGGGAGTCGTCCTGGGCATGTTCGTCCGGCCGGACTCTCCGTGGTCGAGCTTTCTCGGCGCCCCGACAGGCATGGCCCTGGTGCCAGCATCTCGGCTCCGCCGAAGCCTGACCTACCTGAAGGTCCTGCACGCTCAGGCGCGAACCGACGATCAGCCGTCTCCGCGTCACTGGTCGAGGAAGCCGCGCCGTACGAGGAGCCTCGCCAGGACTGCTGCAGTCCCGATGATCGGCAAGGTTCGCGGTATTGCCTGAGGGGTTCCGGTACGCGCGCACTCGTGGTCGGCCCGATCGACGGACCGGACGCCGGTGGGTGTCACCCCCATCCCTGACTTCCTGGTCCTCAGGAACGAGGGGCGGCCACGACGAAGGAGATTGTCGGGCGATCATGCCCGTCGTCCTGTCGACGACGGCGGTCCGGTGCCGTCGGGTGCACGTTCTTTCTGACAGGACATGACCTGACTCGGAGTCTTGAATTCGGAAATCCCTTGACAGGGGGTCAAGCTCCCGCGGACACTTTTCCCATGCCGTTGTGTTGCACGATACGCACAGCGTTGCACTATTTGCAGATGTTCTGTTCCGGTTTCGTATCCCCAGCCGATGTCACGCCACGTCCGATGGCCGACCGTTCCCCACGTACCGCTCGGTCGCGGGTTTTCCCGCTTTCCGCAGCGCGGGGGGCGACGTCGGTCCCTGCCAGAACGACACAAAGATCACAACGCCAGGAGATCCACTATGACTCGTGTACGCCGCCTTCTGACGGGCATCCTCAACGACTGGTCCATCTCGAGGCCTGCTTCGGCCCACGACAGTGCTGTCACCGTCACCCCTCAGCCTTACGGCGCCTCGGGGCGACTCACCGCCGGCCCCTGGGAGGGTCTCCAGCTGGACGTCACCGACTGACAGTTCCGCGACGTCCTCGCCGCGTCGCCCTTCCGTAGCCCAACCACACCGGGGTGCGTCCCCGGGTGGACCCGACGTCCGTCCGGAACGGCAGCCACCGTGTGCACGGGGTCGAAGCGGTCGCCGTCAGGGCGAAGAACGCCGCCGTCATCGTCGAAACCATCCTGGTGCCCGGCCCGGGGCCGGGGAGGCGCTGCTGAACGTGCTCGTCTGCGGGGCGTGCCAGACCGGCCGCCGCCGGGTGGTGGACGGCGTCCGGCACGCCTTCCCGATCCTGCTGGGCCACGAGGCCTTCGGAATCGTCGCCGCGGTCGGGGCGGTGGTGGCCGTGGGGAACGAGTGATCCCTGGTGGGGGAACGGACGGCAGGGAAACCCGGTCGTCCCCGGAGGCCCGGTGAACCCCCTGCGCGGGAAGGGCGGCACTCGTGCCGTGATGCACACTCGGTTCCTCGCCGGAGTGGCGCGCTCAGGAATCGCCCTGACGCTGGGCGAGCCGTCGGCGCATCATCACGACGAGCGCCCCGAACAGGACCAGGAAGGACGCTGCGAGGGCGTTGCCGGCCAGGCCCAGGGCGATGGCGGAGCCGATGGCGACGACGCCGACGGTCGAAAGGCAGGCGATGCCGCGCCACCAGGTCCGTCGCTGGGCCTGGCTGAACGGGACGGCCTCTTCCTTCTCGCTGCCCTCCGGCACGAAGAGCTGCAGAAGGAAGCTGATCCCGAGCAGGGACGGGCCCCCCGTCGACAACGACGGCTGTGACGCGTTGAGTCCGGCCACCAGGAGGCCGGCGCCCCACTCGGTGGTGCGGACGGCGCTCCTCGGTGGACCTGTTGAGGACACCAGCATCTCCATCAAGGAATCAGACGTGGCGAGCTCCCGGTGCGCAGCACGACATGGGCACGCGAAGAGGAAAGCGATGGCCAGGGCCAGGGCCAGGGCCAGGAGGATCTTCCGGTGGTCGCACCCGGACCACCCGGTTCGCCAGTGTTCGGGAAGGCTCTGGACATTGCGACAGTCCTGCTCAGATCCGGCGGGTTCTTCGGGCAGGGTGGGGTAGGAGTTGCCGGTCGCGTCCGTCGTAGCGCAGAAGGGTCGTACCCCATGATCGAGACCAGACAGGAGCCGCCGCAGAATCCGAGTTGGTGGTGGAGGATGGGACACCTTCTGGATCGTGTGCTGGACGTGGTCAGTGTCGTTCCTCTGCTGGGCTGGCTGATCAGAGTTCTCGGCAGATGAGGCCGGGATGACGACATGGCACAGAAGGTGGCGGGGAGTTCGCCGTGACGGTGTGGTGGCCAGGGGCGGTCCTGCGGGTTCCAGCGTCATGGGCCTGAGAGCCCTCGGAACACCCCATGGCGTCGACACCACCCGTGGGACAAGCCCGTCGTCGTCGGGTGTCCTTCGGCTGTCGGAGTTGCGACGTGCGGTGGGGGTTGCTGTCCGGCACACCGAGTGACGGTCCTGGAAAGACTGGACCCGGTCCCATACGCGGCACCCGGCGCGCCCGCTAGAGTCGTGGACATCGCGGCGCCGTGGTGGCCTCCTGACCGGCATCAGAGGCGGAGTGGGTCGGAGCCGTGTCCTGCCGCGCAGATGTGGAGGAAACCCATGGAGCATCGTGGAAGTCGTGCTGCGCTGTCGGCGCACCCTGATGGTGGACGTGCAGCCGCCCCGTCGACACCCGGGACGCATCCCCTCGCAGTGGAGTCCCGGGGGGACACCATGCTGTGTGTGCCGCACCGGCCGGAGACGGCGCGGCCGGTGCCTCTGCTGGTGGCGCTGCACGGAGCCGGTGGACTCCCGAAGGGCAGCCTGGCCGTGCTGCAGACGATCGCCGACCAGTACGGGACCGCCGTCCTCGTCCCCGTCTCGCGGAGTTCGACCTGGGACGGGATCCGCAACGACTACGGTCCCGACGTCGATGTCATCGATCATTCACTGCACCGCGCGTTCGACACCGTGGCAGTGGATCCCGAGCGGATCGGTGTCGTGGGGTTCTCGGACGGCGCTTCCTACGCACTGGGCCTGGGCTTGGCCAATGGTGACCTGTTCGGCCACCTCATCGCTTTCTCTCCGGGCTTCATACCTCCTGCTCCCCGCCGGGGACGCCCTCGCATCCTGGTCTCCCACGGGGTGACAGATCCAGTCCTGCCCATCGACCGCACCAGCAGACGCATCGTGCCGACTCTGCAGCACACCGGTTACGACGTCACCTACCTCGAATTCGACGGCGCCCACACCGTTCCGCTGGACATCGCACTCAGGGCCGCGGAATGGCTCGGCTGGAACGACCCACCCACCGGGTAGGGGACGGGCCGGACCGTCCACCTGGCGAGGTCGCTTCAGGACGGACGGTTGCCGGCTGCGGTAGGGGCAGGGGGCCGGCGGACCTCCAGGGATTCCCGGATCGGCAACGCGCTGCGGCTGATCGAGATCGGGGAGGCGGTCACCCAGGTCGCCCGGGGCCGGGGGCCTGTCCTTCATCCACCATGCCTGGGCACCGGAGCGCCGTCACCGCGTGCGCTCCTCGCTCCGGTCAGGCATCGAAGTGAGTGCTGGCCGGGCCCTTCCCCACGGTGGCGACCAGATGGGCGGCCAGGTCGCGCAGTTTGACGTTGCGGTGGTTGGAGGCGGCCCGCAGGATGTCGACGGCTTTGTCCTGGGAGCAGCGGTTCTGGCCCATGATGATGCCCACGGCCAGGTCGATGGTGGTCCGGGACGCCATGGCCGTTTTCAGGTCCGTCTCGGTGTCCCGGTGGCGGGCCATGCGCACGGCCAGGCGCAGGGTGGTGGAGGCCGCGGCCACCTGTCCCTGGATCACCTCGAGGATGGCCTCGTCGAAGGCCTCCGGGTGATCGGCGTAGACGTCCAGACCCGCGGCGGCCTCCCCGGCCAGCTCGAAGGGCACGCCCAGGGCCGAGAGGATCCCGGCTTCGGCGGCGGCGGCTCCGTAGGCGGGCCACCGCGGGTCGGTGCGGGTGTCGGCCACGTGGACCAACCGGTGCTCCCGGGCGGCGGTCAGGCACGGTCCGTCACCGTAGTGGTACTGGATCTCGTCCAGCGCCTCGGCCTGCGGACTGGACGAGGACACGGTGGTGGATCGCTTCGGGCGCAGCAGGGTCACCGCGCACCACACCTGCTCCCCGCCGGTGGACAGGGCCTCGGCGATGCCGGCGGTCAAGGCGTCGAGGAAGCCGGTGATGTCCTCGCTCTCGAGCAGCAGCTCCTGCAGGGGTGCCAGGGGCGCGCTGCCCGTCGGGTGATCGGTCATGGTCTGCCTTTCTTCCGGGGTCGGTGCGACGCCGTGTCTGCCCGGTCCGTGCCCGGTGGACACCGCCCAGCGCCTAGATCCGGGGGTCATTGCGGTGCTTCGCGTTGCGGTCCTTCGCGTTGCGGTCCTGGAGGGGAGCGTTCCCGTCCTCGGCGGCGGATCTCCCGGTGGAGACGGTGGGGCCGCCGGTCAAATCCGCGGCGTAGGGCGCCTTGGGCGGAGCCAGGTCGATGAGGATCTCGTTGGCGGCCTGGGCGAGCATGTCCCGCTGCAGCCGAGGCAGGGCCAGGGAGTGGTGCAGGTAGGCGTCGAGCTCGAACTCGGACACGTCCCCGCCGATGCTGAAGTAGTACAGCCACAGCTCGGGCCGGTCGATACCGGCGGCGAGCATCGTGACCCGCAGGCGGCGGGCCTGCTCGTGGACGAGTGCCTCGTCGTCGGCACCCCTCGGCGTGGCCATCAGTGCTCCTCCTCCTGATAGTCCTCGCGGTCCGTGGCGGTTTCGATCAGCTCGGCGGCGACCTCGGCCACCCGCCGGCCCTGGGCGCGTGCGGTCTCCAGCAGCGCGGTCCGGGCCGCCTCGGGGGCCAGGTGCTCCTGGGCCATGAGCACACCGGTGGCCAGACCGACGGTCTCCCGGGTGGCCAGGGCCGTCTTCAGCGCCTCGTTCAGCCGCGTGGGCGTCTCCACCGGTTGGGCGGCCCCGAGCAGGGTGGCCGCCGCCTCGGCGAACAGCCCCAGCAGGCGTTCCTCGTCCGGCCCGAAAGCTCCAGGGGTGGTGGCGTAGACCTTCAAGGCACCCAGGGCCCGGCCCCGGTGGACCAGGGGAGTGCTCAGCACCGAGCGGATCCCGGAGGCGGCCGCGGCGGCCTCCCACCCCGCCCACCGGGTCTCGGTGGTGGTGTCCTCGATGCGCTGGGGCTCCTGCGTGGCCCAGGCAGTCAGGCACGGGCCCGTTCCCAGCTCGTACTGGGCGGCGTCGGCGGCCTCCACCACCGGGTCGGTGGCCGCGGTGGAGACCCGGGTTCCGGCCGTATCCAGCAGGGACACCCCGGCCCCGGCCGCGGCCGGGATCATCTGCTGGGCCGCGCGGGCCAGCCGGGACACCGCGGCGGTGGCGTCGTCCTGGCTCAGGAGCATGCCGTGCAGCTGGGCGAAGACGGTGGCCAGCTCACCGGGAGAAGGATCAGGGGGCATGGGAGAAGCCGTTCGGAAAGAGTGGCCGGGCTGGCGCGATGGCCGCTGCCGACTCCGTCAGCGTAGAAAGCGCCTCAGTCTCACTGACCCCCTCTTTATGATCAGTCTACTGTTCCTGTCGCGGTGCCGGTGGTGCGAAGTCCGGAGAACGCGGTCCCGCATGACCCGGGGGTCCGTGTCCGGGCCGTTCCGGGGCCCGGCGCCCACGAGACATCGACGGTCCAGCCGTGCACTCGGCGCAGGGCCGGTTGCCGACGAGCCGGACATCGACCAGGCCCTCGGGTGGACGGCACGGCCGTCGCCGAAACCGGGTGGGGCCGTCAGGGTGCCTCCACCGCGTCGCCTTCGGCCTGTTGTCAGCCTCCTGCACCAGGCCGAGGCCGCACGGCGGGCTCCCTGAGGGAGGGTGAGTCGCTGGTCAGCACAGGGTAAGTGTGCTTATGGTAGGGGGACGGTTGAGAAGTGGCCGGACGTCTTCTGTTCGGAAGCAGGTGCTGCCATGGGACCGAAAATCGCTGTTGTCGTGCAGGTCGACCTGGACGGACGGCAGGTGCGCATCGTGGTCACCGGTGCGGTGACCGAGATCAATCAGCAGGGTCTGTGCCCGGTGATCGGCCGAGCCCGCCGGCTGGTGCCGGGCATCCGGGTGGTCGTGGATCTGCGCCCGGCCGAGTCCGTGGAGCCGGCCGCGGTGGATCTGCTGCGCTGGTCGGCCGAGCACGAGAACGCGGCCGCGGGGGCGCAGAAGGTCGAGTTCCTGCTGGCCGACCGCGGCGCCGCACCGGCGACCACAATCCCCGGAACCACGAGGCCGGTTGGCCTTCCCGTGGCGCACGAGGCACGCAGGGCTGAGGTCACGGCATGAGCGCGGTGGTTGCCGGGCGGCACGGTGTTGCCCCGGCGGTGCCGGCTCATGGATGAGACGCGCTCCCCGGCGGAGGCGCTATCGGGCGACGCGCTGACCCCCGGCCGCATGGTGGAGGTGTGGGCCGACGGAGTGAACCGTCACGGGTTTGATGCCGCTTCCTTTCGATGAAGGATGAGGACATGCCCAAGAAGTACGACGCCGAGTTCAAGGCCCGAGCGGTGCGCATGGTGCGCGAGCACCAGCAGGACTATCCGTCGCTGACGGTGGCCTGTCAGCAGATCGGTCAGCAGCTGGATCTGGGGCGGGAGACGCTGCGCAACTGGGTCCGTCAGGCCGAGATCGACTCCGGGGACCGGGATGGAGTCACCACGGCCGAGGCCGAAGAGATCAAGCGGCTCAAGGCCGAGAACAAACGGTTGCGCGAGGCCAACGAGATCCTGCGCAAGGCCTCGATTTTCTTCGCGGGGGAGCTCGACCCCCGCAATCGTTGATCGCCGGGTTCATCGACCAGATGAGGTCCGAAGGCTACGCGGTCGAGTCGATCTGCGCGGCCCTGCGCGAGCAGGGCGTGCCGATCGCCGCGAGAACCTACCGCTCCTGGAAGCAACCCGGTCGGCAGCCTGCCGCGCGCACGGTCAGCGACGCGATCGTCATGGATGTGCTGCTGGCCACCGTGGGCACCCCGGAGGGCCTCTACGGCCGGCGGAAGATGACCGCCTACCTGCGCCGGTGTGGGCTGGCGGTGGCCCACTGCACGGTGGATCGACTGATGCGCTCCCTCGGGCTGGCCGGGGTGGTCCGAGGCCGGCGGGTGCGCACCACGATCCCGGCCAAGGATGGGACGCGGGCGTCGGATCTGCTCAACCGCAACTTCACCGCCGCGGCCCCGAACACCGTGTGGGTCGCCGACTTCACCTACGTGCGCACCTGGGCCGGATTCGTCTACGTCGCCTTCATCGTCGATGTCTTCGCCCAGCGCATCGTGTCCTGGAACGCCGCCACCACCCGCACGACGGATCTGGTGCTCACCTGCCTGCGAATGGGCCGGTGGGACCGCACCCGTCAGGGCCTGGTGCTGCCGGAGGGGCTGATCCATCACCACGACGCCGGGTCCCAGTACACGGCGCTGCGCTTCACCGAGCATCTGGCCCTGGAGGGGATGGCCCCGTCGATCGGTTCGGTCGGGGACGCCTACGACAACTGCCTCATGGAGTCGATCATCGGCCTCTACAAGACCGAGTGCATCCGCCCGGGCCCGTTCGTGAAGGCACCACTGAAAACTGTCAGCGACGTCGAGTACTCCACGCTGGCCTGGGTGGACTGGTACAACACCCGCAGGCTGCACTCCAGCCTCGGCAACGTCCCGCCTGCCGAGTTCGAGGCCGCCCACTACGATCAGATCACTGCGCCCCAGCCGGCGGCGCAGCCCGTATAAAGACGGCAGAGAAGCCGTGACGGTTCAGAGTGTTCTCCTACCGCGCCCGGGTGGAGGAACACATCGGGCACCTGGCGGTGGCGTGGGTGCGCGAAACCGGGCTGGGACACCGCCGGCTCGTCCTCGCCCAGCAGTGCCGGCCTCCCACCTTGGAAGCACCGGCACCGGCCGACCGGCCCCAACAACCTCCTCACCGCCGGACGCGGTGATCGGAGGGTGTCGGTGGCGCTCGCGGGTGCCAGTGGTAGGCGGTGGAGACCTTGACCAGGCCGGCGCGTTCCAGCACGGGTCGGCAGTTCTCGTTGACGTGGCTGTGGTCGAGGTGCTTGTCCGTGCGCAGTCCGGAGCGGGGTCGGGCGGTGGTCAGCGCCCGGCAAAAGCCGTGCCCCGCCAGGGGGCCAGGGTCGGCGCGTCGGCGCCGTCGAGGTGCGGGTGGGTGACGTACCCGCATCCACCGGGCAGGGTGACCAGCCGCAGCGGTCCCAGCCGTTCCACGGCCAGGGCACTGGGGGTCTCGGCATCGGTGCGCAGCTTGCGGGATATGTTGGGCACAGGTGCCCAGGCTCGTGGCTGTGTCCTCCGGGGCCGGAACGGCGGGGGGCATGTCCGGGAGTTCTCCGCCCCGTTGGGGTTCCGGCAGAGGTGCGTTGCCCAGCGTCCCCCAGGCATCCCTCAGCTCACTCGGGCGCCGTCCGACCGCAGGGGTTCGTCGTCCGCTCCCTGGCCGGAGGACGGTCGAAGGCGCCCAACCGGCCGTGGCTCATTCCGCACGGGGTGGTCGGAGGGGGCGATGCATCACGAAGTTGCGCAGCTCGACGCCCAGCCTGACCGGGTGCTGCTCGGCCAGGACCGTGAATCCGTGGGCTTCGAAGAACGGCCGTGCGGTCAGGCTCGCGTGCGCGGTGAGCTCGGGTGCCCCGTGCGATGCGGCGGTACGAGCCGCCCACTCCAGCAGGGCCGTGGCCACCCCGCGGCGTGCGTAGGCCGGGTCGGTGAACATCATGTCGATGTAGCCGCGCGCGTCGACGTCGGTGAATCCCAGGACGTGCTCCCCGTCGCAGGCCACCTGTGTCGTGGCGGCGTCTCGGGCGGCATGCCACTGGCCGACGTCGATGTCCTCGTCCGCCCAGGCGGCGATCTGCTCCGGGGTGTAGTCGCGGCTGGCGGTCAGCCTGATGGCCCGCAGGAAGACCTTGAGGGTCGCCTGAGCATCCGATGGCCGATACGGTCGCAGCTCCATGTGCCGAGGCTACGAGGGCGAGCCCGTCTGCCGCTACAGGACGGCCGACTCTGCCCGGGGGGCTGCCCGGCCTGATGGTGCGGCGGTGAGCCGAGGCGCCGACGTCCCGCCTCGAGCGTGTCGATCGAGGTCTGTGGAGGCGGCCGCGGCATCACACGCTGGGTCACACGGTCGGGGTCGAACCTGAGGCAGTCACCGCAGGAGCGGCGGCACTGCCCGAAAGGAACTGTCATGTCCGATCAGTCCAGCGCAGCGGACCGCAACATCACCGAGCGGCCATCACCCGGGACGGCCCTCGACGGGCTCGTTGCGGGGGCGCAACCCCGGACCTTCCTACCAGCGCCGCGACGCCCCGCCAGGGGTCACGGCACGAGCGCCGCCCGGTCACGTCGGGGTGGCGTGCGACAGCGGTGGACCGCTCACTCCTGACGGCATCGCGTCGAACGGGTGACGATCAGCAGCACGGTGACCGGACCACAGATTCCCCGTCCACCCGACACCGACCCCGTTCAGGAGACAGCATGCTGCACGAAGCCCCCGTGGTCATCGAACGAGCCTCCCACGCCGATGCGGAGGAGATCGCCGCGATCCACCTCGACTCCCGCCGGAAGGCGCTGCCCTACCTGCCAGTCGTGCACAGCGAGGACGAGACGCGCCAGTGGATCGCCGACGTCGTCCTGGGAACCCAGGAGGTGTGGGTGGCACGCCTGGACACCCGGATCGTTGCTTTTCTGGCGCTGAGCGAGGACATGCTCGAACAGCTCTACGTGGATCCGGCCCACGTCGGTCGAGGCATCGGCTCGCGGCTGGTCCGCTTGGCGCAGGCGCGACGCCCGGACGGACTCGAGCTCTACACCTTCGTGCGCAACACCCGGGCGCGGGCGTTCTACGAGCTCCACGGGTTCTCGGTGGTGAGCACCGGAGACGGGTCCGACAACGAGGAAGGAGAGCCCGACGCCCTCTACCGCTGGTGCGCCGACTCGACGTCGGGGTAGCGGACGACGGCAGTGCACCAGCTCTTCTCCCCGGCGAGCGGCGGTCTTGCGCGTGGCCGTCACGTGCCGCGCACCACCACACCCTCCGTGCATGGCCGGCTGCCGGCCACGGCTCCCGATGACAGGCTCTTGCCGGCGCTCGGTCACCGACGATCTCCTTGCTCCTGGACCAGTTCGGCGTGGGGGCCCTGATGGACGGCGAGGTAGATCCTGTTGCGCAACTGGTTCGCCTCCACGGAAGTGAGGGTCCGCAGGAGCGGGCGGATCTGGATCCGGATCAGCGCGTTGATCTGGCCCGGGGCGATGCCGAGACGGTCACGGGCTGTGGCGGGCAGCTCCTCGCACCGGGTCCACGACAGGACCTCGACGGATTCCAGGAGCTCCGCGTCCGGCCCGAGGGCCGTGCGGATCCGGTCGCCGATGGTCTCGTCGTCCTCGCCGTCGTCGAGCACCACGGAGATGTCCCGTCGCGTACCGGGGAGCGACGAGACGTGCTGCCATGGTTCCAGGTCCAGCATCTGGGCCGCGATGCGCGGCTCCGAGGAGCGCAGACAGCGGATGTCGGGGATCGACTTGCGCAGCATCAGGGCTCGCTCCAGCCCCAGGCCCAGGGCCAGTCCCGACCACACCTGCGGGTCCAGGCCCGAGCGGCGCAGCACATCCGGGTGGATGCGGCCGCACTCGGCGAGCTCGAGCCATTCGCCGTCCCTGTGCACGTCCACCTGTCGTCCGCCGAGGGTGTACGGGTGCCCGACGTCGGTGACCCGCCACCGCGCTCCCGGCAGAACTGTGCCGACGACCGTGGTGATCATCTCGAGCAGGTCCTGATCGGTGCTCTGCGGTGCGGATCGGATCCGCCACAGGTCGGCCTGGTGCGGTTCGCCCACGTGCGTGCGGTCGACCACGTCGCGCCGGTAGACGAGGCCCGGGACGACGAGGAGCTCGTCGACGCCGGACCGGTTGCGGTAGTCCTCCAGGGCAGTGGGCAGCTCCGCGCTGGTGTGGGTGCGCAGCAGCACGGTTGGCGAGACGTAGCGGGTGTACCGCTGCGCTCGGGTGACATCGCCCGGGTCGTAGCCCAGACGGTCGTAGTTGTCATGGACCGCGACGAGGGGCGGGTTCCGCATCTGTCGGACGGAGCTTCCCCATCGGCGCTGCAGCGCGGTGACGAGATCCTGCAGCAGCAGCTGCATCGAGTGCGCGCCTCGTGCCGGGTCGCTGAGATCACGCAGGGTCAGCGCGCGGGCGAGCTGCTCGGGGGTGATGTAGGTGGGTGCCGACATAGGAGTCTCCTGGGGTGGCAGGGCCGGTGCTGGAAAAGGGAATTTCCCCCGGCCGTGCCTGCGGAGACGCGGCGGCTCAAAGGTGCGCGCTCACCGTCCCGCGGCCGCTGAACGACCGGGGGCGCGGAAATCGCTGAACACGCTCCATGCGTTCAAGGTTAGCGCCGATCACGAGCACCTGCATCTGTCCTGCATCGGCCGCGCGGGCGCATCGACGAGGGCGCCCCGGCAGCACGGGTGTCACGCAGGTGCTTCCCGCACTCACTGCGCCGTGCCCGTGTCGAAGAGGTACCGGGCCACTGCCTGGGCTGACTCGGTGAGGTCGCCGCTCTCCGCCTCCGTGAGGGCTCCGCCGAGCCAGAGGTCTGCGAAACCGTGCACGAAGGACCAGGCGGCGAGAGCGGCGACCTTCGGGTCGGGCCCCACCACTTCGGGGGGCAAGGTGCCAATGCCTCTGGTGAGCGCCTCGGTGGCGGCCGCGCGTGCCTCGACGACGTCGGCGCGGGAGGCTTCGTAGAGGTCCGGGCGGAACATCACCTGGGTGTGCGCCCGATGCTCCACCGCGAAGTGCACGTAGGCGACACCGACCTCGAGGAAGCTGCCGGTGCGTTCGAGGACCTCGGTGAGGTGCTCCGCGAGCATCCGGAACCCTTCGGCCGCCAGCGTGGTCAGGAGCCCGGCCTTGTTGCCGAAGTGATAAGCCGGTGCCGCATGAGAGACCCCCGCCCGGCGCGCCAGGTCCCGGAGGCTCAGCTGTGAGGGCCCCACCTCGAGCACGGCCTGCACCGCCGCGTCCAGCACCGCGCGGTGCAGGTCGCCGTGATGGTAAGCGCGAGGCGTCATTCCTCCACCCTACCCGCTATTTAGGCATTGACTAGTTGTGGCGGCGGGTTCAGTCTTGTCAGTGACAAGACTGCACGTCGAGGGGGCATCATGTCGGTCCTGTTCGTCTTTCTCACCGCGACCCTGGCCACGCTGGGCGTCAGCACGGTGCTTCGGCGTCGTCCCCCGCGGGAGGCGGTGCCCCTGGCTCTCCGCGGGGGTCTCGCCGTGATGTTCCTGGTCACGGGGGTGTCGCACTTCGCGGGTCTCCGAGACGACCTCGTGGCGATGGTGCCACCCGCCCTGCCCCACCCCGAGCTGCTCGTGACGGTCACCGGTGTGCTCGAGCTCGCCGGCGCCATCGGGTTGCTGCTGCCGCGGACGGCCGCCTGGGCCGCCGGTGGGCTGGGCCTGCTGATGGTGGCGATGTTCCCCGCGAACGTCTACGCGGCCACGGCCGGTCTGACGCTGGCCGGGGAACCGGCCACCGCCCTGCTGCCGCGCGCGGCCATGCAGCTGCTCTACATCGCAGCCGCCGTCGCCGTAGTGGTGACTCATCGACGGCAGGCCGTCCTCGGCGATCGGCTCGGGCAGCTCATCACCGTCCTGCCCCGGGCGTACGGACCCGCCGCAACGATGCGCGAGGTTCCCGGTGCCGGCATCGTGCTCGTCTCCCGGCTCCGGCTGCGCTCGGTCAGGCAGGTGCCGGGTTTCCTGCTCGCTTCGCTGCGACTCCGGCGAGCGCTGCGGCACGCGCCGGGGGCCCTCTGGCTCGATCTGGCCGCTCAGCCGCTGACCGCCACCTTCTGGACCTGGTCCGGGTGGACGGACGAGGAGGCGATGCGCCGCTACACCCGCTCCGCGCTCCACGCCCACGTCATGCGCACCTACGGGCCCCATCTCCGGGAGTCGGGCTTCCGATCCCTCCCGGCCGCGCAGGCACCCACCACGTGGCCCGAAATCCGAGGAATGCTCGAGACCAGGACACACCGGGCCTCCGAGCGTTAGGCTGCCGCGGCAGCCGGCCCGGAATCGGACCCTACTGCCGCGGGGACCTGGGGGTGATGAGCTCGTCCTGGGCCTCCAGTTCCTCCTCGCTGCGGTGCTCGGCGTCGTAGAGGTCCGGATCCTGGACGTCGAGCCGGCGCATGATGACGTCGAGCTTCAGGTGCACGGCGGCGCTGTCGCGGTTCTGCGTGTTCTGGATGATGAACACCATCAGGAACGTGATGAGCGTGGTGAGGGTGTTGATGATCAGCTGCCAGGTGTCGGAGAAGTCCAAGAACGGTCCGCTCACCGCCCAGGCGACGATGAGGGCCGCGGCCAGCAGGAACATCCCCGGCCGGCCCAGGGCGTTGGCGGCGGTGGTGGTGAAGCGGGCGAACGGGCCGGCGGTGCTGCCGGTGCGGGAGGGGGTGGGCATGGTGTTCCTCCGATCGGTGCTCGTGGTCATCGGGTGTGTCGCCGGGCTCAGGCCAGGAGCGGCTCCGGGTCCTCCGGCGCGGGGGTGGGGGCGCGGTGGGTGGCGTCGACGGCGGCGGCCACGACGTCGCGCAGGTCGTGGCGGGCCGCGTAGGCCTCGCGCTGGTGCCGGGCGCCGGTGCCGCGGCGCAGGATGTCGGTGAGCACGGCTTCGACCGTGTCCTCCTCCTCGGATGCGGCCAGCACTGGGCGGAGGGTCTCCAGCAGGCCGGCGATGACGTCCCCGGCCGGCGCCGGGGTGCCGGTGGTCGGGTCGATGAGCTGGCCCTCGACCCCGGTGCGGCTGGCCTGCCAGCTCCACACGCGCAGCAGCGAGGCCGGCACCTCCGGGGCGGGGGACCCGGCGACCCAGGCGCGGGAGGCGGTCTCGACCAGGGCACGGATCAGGGCGGCGATCACCGCGGCACGCTCCGGGTACAGGCACACGTCGGCCACCCGCACCTCCACGGTCGGGTGGTGCTCCGACAGGCGGGCGTCGAAGTAGAGCATCGCGGCGTCCACCGGCACGCCGGTGCCCAGCAGCGCGGCCCGGTGGCGGTCGTAGCCGCCCGGCGAGCCGAAGGCGTCGGTGGGGCCGGCGGTGGGCCACCGGGACCAGGCCTGGTAGCGGTAGGAGGCGTACCCGGTGTCGACCCCGCCCCAGAACGGGGAGTTCGTGCTCAGTGCCAGCAGGGTCGGCAGCCAGGGCCGGATGCGGTCGAGCACCGCCACGCCCTCCTGCCGGGAGTCCACATCGACGTGGACGTGGAAACCGCAGGTGAGCTGCTCGGCGGCGGTGAGCCCGAACTGCTCCCGGATCCTGCGGTAGCGCGGGGCGGGCACCAGGTGCGGGGTGGTCTCCTGCGGGGCCGTGGGCAGAGCGACCACGCGCCCACCGACACGGGCGGCGGCCGCGTCGGCCAGAGCGCGGCCGGCGCGGATGGCCGCCAGCTGCCCGGCCAGCGTGGTCTGCGGCGGGGAGACGACCTCGATCTGCTCGTGCAGGGTCGCGGCCCACTCCCCGGCCGGCAGCGGCTCCAAGGTCTCACCGTCGACCAGCAGCAGCTCCTCCTCCACACCGAACGTGCGCACCCGAACACCTTGTCCTTTCCTCGTCGTCCTGCTTCTGGGTCCCTCTGTGTGCGGGCTCGCCGCGGCGCCGGATGACGGAGTCCGCGACGGCGCCGACGGAGTATCGTCCGGCCCGGCCACGCCTGTGGGCGCCCGACCCGGTCGCAGGTCGGTACCGGATCCGGGGCGGTGGGCGCCGGGTGTCGGCGGGCTCACGCGGCCGCAGCCCGGGGGTCGAGCCGTTCGCGGCGCTGCAGCACCGGGGGCCGGTATGTGGCCGTGGCGCGGCGCCTGTGCTGGGGCAAGGGGGCGGGGACGCGCACGGTCGCTTCGGCCAGATCGACCTGGACGGGCACGGGAGGTTCGGAGAGCACAACAGCCGCTTTCTGCGCAAAGGAGGTCGCGGCCGGCTGCTGGACCACTGTTGGACCATACTCGATCCCCACATCACCAGCCAGTCGGCTGATGGTTTCCCGGAGCAGCACCTGCAGACCGTCCGGACGTGCCACGTGTCCCTCGTGGGGCGGGTCCTGGCAGGGCCACCAGCGAGCTGCGGTGCGGGTCCCGGCTTGGATGCCGCCTCGGAAGGAGGTTGTGCGGGTTCCGGACGTCCGGGCCGAGGACCGGTGGCCGGTCTCCGCCTGGTGCCGAACCGGTGGCGGATCCGGCGGGGCCGGCCGCCGGGGACCGGGCAACGGTCGCGGCGCTCCACGACGGGCCTGGAGGCAGGCTCTGAACCGTGATTGGCTTGGCCCCATGCGGAAGCACCCGTCAGCGCGGACCGACCCCTGGCCGGCCGGGCCCATGGTGCCGCGGCCGTGGCTGATGGAGCAGTCGTGGTCCGAGGCCGTGATCCTGCACTGGCGCCTCCCCGTACGGGTCGCTGCCGAGCACATGCCTCCGGGGACGGTTCCGGAGGTGTTCGACGGGTCCAGCTGGGTAGGACTGATCGGGTTCCGGATGAGCGGGACGCGCCTGGGCACGGTCCTGCCGCTGCCCTACCTGGGCTCCTTCACGGAGGTGAACCTCCGCCTGTACTCCCGCGCGGCCGACGGCTCCCGGGGGATCGTGTTCCTGTCCCTGGACGCGCCCCGGCTGCCCGTGGTGCTGGCCGCCCGCGCGGCCGGCATCCCCTACGTGTGGTCACGGTGCCGGCCGACCAGCGCGGGCCGGCCGGCACCGGTGTACGGGTACGAGGTCGCCCGCCGCGGCCGGCAGCCGGGCACCTGCTTCGCCGTCCGCCCCGAGCTCACCGCCCAGGCCGACGACCCGCTGTCGCTGCACCTCACCGCCCGGTACGGGGCGCACATCGGCTTCGCCGGGAGGACGTACTTCCTGCCCGTCTCCCACCGTCCGTGGCCGCTGCACCCGGCCGAACTGGTCCACATCGAGGACGGGCTGATGGGCGCGGCCGGCCTGGCGGTGGCGGGCCCGCCGGAGTCGGTGCTGTTCTCCCCGGGGGTGCGGGTCGTGGTCGGACGGCCCTGGAGCGTGCCGGCACCCTGAACGGCACCGCGTCGCGCCGCACCGGACGGCGGGGGAGCCGGGTCCCCGCCGGATCAGGAACGCCTCGGACCCGCAGCAGCGGGCCGCCCCGCGGCGCACGCCACCGAGCGGTGCCCGGGCGAGTCCCGGTGCCGGGGGAGGGCGGGTCAGACGGAGCGGGTTTCGCCGGCCCGGTCGCGGAAGGCGTCGTCGAGGTCCCCGGACAGGGCGAGGTGGACCCGGCCGGCGAACTCGCGGACCTCCTCGGCGTCGGAGTCGATGAGCCCGGGGTCCATGCTCTGCAGCAGCAGCTCGGTCTGGTGGGCGATCTGCGCGTGCTGGGTGTCGTCGCGGGCGGTGGCCGCGCACGCCCGGAGCATGCGCAGCAGGGCGGTGAGCACCAGGGGTTCGCCGGCGCCGAAGCGGCGGATCGGGGCGCACACCAGGTCCAGGTAGTAGCGGTGGTCCCGGTCCGGGGTGACCAGCCGCACGGTGCCGGCGGCGTCCACGTGCTGCTGAGGTCCGAGCTTGCGGTGCTGCAGCCGGGCGAGGAGGTCGGTGCAGTAGCCGATGGCGTGGGCGGTGATCGGGTCGTTGACCGAGGGGGAGATCGCCTTGACCGCGATGTCGGTCAGCTGGCGCAGTCCCAGGGCCGCGTCGTGCTCGAGGGTGCGCTCGAACCCGACCTCCACCGCCTGCGCCACGGCCTCGTCCAGCACGTCCCCGGCGGCAGCAGGGGCGCCGTCGTCCGTCCAGACGCTGCCCAGGGGTGTGCCCTCGGTGACGTGGTCGCCCGGACGGACGCCGAGCAGGAGGAACAGCCCGTGCTCGGCGCAGGCCTCCACGAGCGGGCCCGGGCGGATGGCCTGGACGAACCCGCTGCGCTTCGCGCGCAGCAGGGTCCCGCCCTCGGGCCCGGGCAGCCCGGGAGCCGGTTCCTTGGAGCGGTCCTCGTAGTCCAGGTAGGCCTCGGCCACGGTCGCGGCCGCCTGCTCGTGGACGGCGACCATCATCGAGTCCACCCGCAGGGACCGGACGATGTGGCCCAGGAACATCACGAGGGCACCCGCCGAGACCAGACCCATCACCAGGGTCAGGGCCGGCACCAGCACCGGCAGCGGCGCCTCGGAGCCCATCCCGGCCAGCCCGGTCAGGGCGATCACGAAGGTGGAGACCAGGACCGCCAGCACCGCCTGGATCTTGGCGTCGCGGGCGAACTCGCGCAGCAGCCGGGGGGAGAACTGCTGGGACGCCAGCTGCAGGGCCACCACGGTCAGGGAGAAGGTCAGCGTGGTGGCGGTCATGATCGAGGTGGCCACGACCTGCAGCACCGTGCTCGCCGCGTCCTGCCCGCCCGGCCACACGGCCGTCGCCCACGCCGTGCCCGGTGCCGGGCGCACGGTCGTGAGCAGCAGGGTGAGCAGCGCCGACGCCGCGCCGGCCACGGCCGGCCAGAACCACAGTCTGGCCCGCAGCGTCTCGGACCTGCTGCTGGTGCTCATCGGACTCCTCGCCGTCGGGTTCCCGTCCGGACCGTCGCCGGAGGGTGATATCTGACTCAGCAGGCTTACTATGTCATGCAGGGGTCGTCCGTGGGGCCCACCACGGCGGGAACGGCCCCGGCCGTGTCCGCACCGTTCCCGGCACCGGCGCCCTCGACCCGGGGGTCCCGCACCGGGCACCTCCTGAAAGGTTGTCATGACGCAATCCATCGCCGACCAGACCGTCGCCGAGCTGGGCGGGCGGCTGAGCGTGCTGACCCGACAGCAGAAGGACCACATCGAGCTCGACCGGCTGCTGCGGCGGCTGGACGGGGCCGAGGCCACCGACCAGGGGCAGGTGCTGCTGCGGATCTACCGCCTGGTGTTCCCGCACGCCTTCGCCGAGGAGTCCGTGCTGTGGCCGGTGATGCGCCGGGTCCTGCCCGACGGGCACGAGCTGACGCTGCAGGTGGAGCAGGAGCACCAGGAGGTCAACGAGCTCGTCACCGCCCTCGAGGCTCTGGACGCCGACGACCCGCAGCGGGAGACGGTGCTGGGCCGGCTGGTCGAGGTGCTGCGCGAGGACGTGCGCGACGAGGAGGACGAGCTGCTGCCCCGGCTGCAGCAGCTGTTGCGCCCCGGGCAGCTGCGCGGGCTGGGCCTGGCCTGGGAAGTGGTCCGCCGCACCGCCCCCACCCGCGCCCACCCCGTCGTGGCCCGGCGCCCGCCCGGCAACGTGATCGCGGCCCTGCCGCTGTCGGTGCTCGACCGGTTGCGGGACCTCGTGGACGCAGCGGTGCTCCGGGGGCCCGGACGCGGCGCACCGGCCCTGCGCTCGGTCAGCACCGGCCTGGCCGCTCTGGCCCACCGGATCGAGGGCCTGCCCGTGATGCGCCGGGGCGAGGACCCCTCCACCGGTCGAGCCGAGCTCTGACCACCGCCCTCACGCAGGGCCCGCTCCGGGCCGGCCGAGCAGCCGGCCCGGGCGCACCGCGTCTGCCGATGCGGCGGCTGGATCCGCAGGGGGGCACAACAGGTGTTCCCCTGGCCGCCGGTGTCCGGCCACGGTCCTCACACGGTGGATCACGCAGTCGACGTCGGCAGGCTCCGACCGCCCTGCCTCAGTGCCCCGCGCCCGCGCCGTCCCGGCCTGCTGCGCCGACCCGGGTCCTGGCCCTGCCCGGTCGCCGAGCTGTCCACGGCCAGGTGATGAGCGCCCACGCCGCGGTCACGATCAGGAACTCCACCAGCAGGTACCACGGCCAGGGCCCGAACACGTCGAGGATCGAGGGGTTGTCCGGCTTTCCGTTGAGGAAGCCGTAATTGGTTCCCAGCCGGCTGTTGAGCCCGAACATCACCACCGCCCATGCCACAGTGACGGCCAGAGCCAGGCGATAGCTGTGCCAGTGCACGCGGTCCCCGCGGCCCCACGTCAGGTACAGGGCCGCCCAGAGCACGAGGATGTGCTGGACCCAGAGGTCGATGAAGTCGATGTGCGGGAAGTCCGGCGAGTCGAGGGCCGGGGTGAGCATGGCCTGCGGGTTGAGGGTCAGCCCCCAGTAGTAGGTCAGGGCGAACGCCCAGTGGGCGCGGGTCCACAGGGCGACGACGGCTACCATCCATGCCAGATCCGAGAGATGGACGGGCAGGGAGATGTGGACGTCGAAGTTCTCCGGCAGCCACCGGTAGACGAGCATCGCCACCGCATATCCGGCCAGGACCGCGGCGAACACCCGGGAGAAGAGCACCTCGGCTCGTGCACCCCGCAGGCGGCGGCCGAGGCCCACGACGACCACGGCGCCGAGGGCGCAGACGCCCAGGGCGGCCCAGTGCGTCGGGCCGTAGGGCACGAAGACGTCCTCGCTCGGCACCGTGGACTCACCCCTTCCTTCCGACCTGCGAAGAGAAGGCCGACCGCCGCGAGGCCAGCAGTTCCCGTGGGCACGTGGTGGCGGATCCTGGGGGAGTCCCCGATGCAGGATGTGGCCTCCGGCGGGATCGGTCGAAGCCAGACACCCGGAGCCGGCGGCCGCCTGGGCCCCCCGTTCCACGCTCGGTGCATCGGGTGGGACGCGGCATCCGGTGTGCCGAGCGTGCCCGGGACAGAACTACTGCAGCAGCGGATTGAGCCCCAGGGACACGATGCCGACGGCGATCACGCACCCCGCGGCCACGACGAACCCGGCCACCACGGTGACCAGGGCCCACGGACGTCCCTGGCCGGAGCGTCGGGTCCGGGATGTAGGGGCGCTCATGACAACTCCTCCGATCGACGTGACCGGAGGTCTGTCCCGACCCGCAGCGGGGCCCGCCCGCCGGACCCCTGCTGGGGGTCGGGATGACGACGGGGCGTCGTGGGGATACTCCCCTCCCTGTACAGACAAGTGAAGCAGAGTTCACCTGTTGGGTCAAGGTCACGGCCGGGCCTCCGTGAACCGCAGGACACCCCGGTGCGGCCGGACCGGTCCGCGGGGCCGATCGGGCTGGTGCGACCCACCGTCCCGAGAAGGCAGAATCGCGGCATGACCTCCACCACCGACGCCTCCGACGCCGGCACCCCGTCACCTCCCACTCCCGCGACTCCCGGTCCGCTCGCACCGGAACCGAGGGTGACCGAACGCCCCGCCTGGACGTTGCTGACCAACCACGGGCACGTCCTGCTGGCCGTGGCCCAGTCCCAGGACGCCCGGGTCGCCGAGATCGCCGCCCAGGTGGGCATCACCACTCGGGCGACCCTGGCCATCCTCAAGGACCTCGAGGACGCGGCCTACCTCACCCGGCGCCGGGTCGGCCGGCGCAGCCACTACACCGTGGACACCCACCAGCACTTCCGCCATCCAGCCACCGCCGCCCACGAAGTGGGGGAACTGCTGGCGATCTTCGCCGATCCTGCCCACCCCTGATGAACGCCTCCCCAGCAGGGACACGGGAGAGGGCGGGTCTGCCGGGCACAGACGCGCTCCAGACGCCGCTTCGCTGACCCGGTGCCCTGCCCCGGAGCGGCCGGCCACGGCACACCGCGCCGACGCCTCACGGCGCGGATGCCCCCCGCCGGCGGGGAGTCTTCGCGGTCGGGGGCCGGTCACCGTGGCTTCGGCGGCAGGGCCGCCACCCAGGCGATCCCGGCAACGACCTGCAGCACCCCGACGGCCCGCATCAGGCCGGGGTGCTCCACGAACATCGCCACCACCCGGCGCACCGGATCGGGTCCGATCATCCACCGGGCGGCATGGCGGGCCGGGAAGAGCGCGGCAACGACACCATCGCCGATGGTGACCAGAGCAATGCTCTCTGCAATACGGACCTGCACGGGAACCTCCGGAAGGAATCGACGTCGGAGTGCCAGTGTGCCCGCACGTCGTACGGAACTTCCACAGCATCCGCCGCTTCGTGCGGCACGGAGGCTGGGCGTGCACTTGTGACCGGGGGTGAGGGCCCGGCGTCCCACCCCGTTCTCGGGACGGGTCCAGCGGAGCCTCGGTCCGGCAGACCGAAGGAGAGCCGTAGGATGCGGTCATGTCGATGCTGAAACGTGGTCGTGCCCTGTCCGCCGGGGCGCTCGGTCTGGCCGTCGTCTGGGGCGCGGTCGGTTGCGGCGCGTCCGCCGGCGTGGAGGAGGGGCCCGGCCCGTTGCGGATCAGTGCGATCCCGGACGTGGATCCTTCGGATCTGGCCGAGCGGGAGGAGGCGATGGCGGCGTACCTGGCTGAGGAACTCGACGTCGCGGTGGAGTATGTCCCGGTCAGCGACTACGCGGCGTCGGTGAGCCTGTTCGGCACCGGAGACCTGGACCTCGTGTTCTACGGGGGCCTGACCGGGGTGCAGGCCCGGCTGCGCACCGAGGGGGCGAGTGTGCTCGCGCAGCGCGACATCGACGCACACTTCCGCAGCGTCGTCATCGCCCATCGTGATGCGGGACTGGAGCCGGTGGACGACGTCGCCGGCCTCGCGGCGCTGGCCGGCTCCCGGTTCACCTTCGGCAGCGAGTCCTCCACCTCGGGCCGGCTGATGCCGGCGTACTTCCTCGATCAGGCCGGGATCGACCCGGAGGCCGACTTCGCCGGGGCGCCGGGTTTCTCGGGCTCGCACGACCTGACGATCGACCTGGTGGAGTCCGGCAGCTATCAGGCCGGGGTGGTGAACCTGCAGGTCTGGCAGGCGCGCACCGAGGCCGGAACGGTGGACACCGACACGGTGCGGGAGATCTTCACGACGCCGGCGTACGCCGACTACCACTGGGTCGGCGCCCCCGGGCTGGAGGAGCGCTTCGGGGGAGGCTTCACCGACAGGCTGCGGCAGGCGTTGCTGGAGGTGGACGGGTCGGATGCCGAGGAGACGGCGCTGCTGGAGCAGTACGGGGCGGAGGCGATCGTCCCTGCCGAGCCGGGGGACTACGACCGGATCGAGCAGATCGCTCGCACCCTCGGTCTGATCCGATGAGCCGTGAGCGGGTGGTGACCCCACCCCGGGAGACCGGGCGGGGTGATGCGGGGATCGTGCTGCGGTTGCAGGGTGTGCGCGTGGCCTACGGGAACCGCATGGCCCTGGACGGGGTGGACCTGTCCGTGCGCCGGGGTGAGCGGGTGGCGCTGGTAGGGCCCAGCGGGGCGGGCAAGTCCACCCTGCTCGGGCTGGGCAACGGCACCGTGGTGCCCACACGGGGACGTGTGGACGTCCTCGGCGTCGAGCCGCGGGCGGTCTCACCCGGCGCGCTGCGGAAGCTGCGGGCCAGGATCGGCTCGGTGCATCAGCAGCTGCACCTCGTCGGGCCGCTGCCGGTGGTGCACAACGTCAACGCCGGGCGGCTGGGCGCATGGGGCCGGTTGCGCGCCCTGCGCTCTTTGCTCCGACCGCTTCAGCTGGACGAGGCGCGCACCGCGCTCGAGCGGGTGGGCATCGGCCCGGATCTGCAGATGCGCACCGACCGGCTCTCCGGAGGGGAGCAGCAACGGGTGGCCCTGGCCCGGCTCCTGGTGCAGGACCCGGAGCTGGTGCTGGCCGACGAACCGGTCGCCAGCCTGGACCCGGCCCGGGCCGAGGACGTGATGCGCCTGCTCTGCGGGCTGCTGGAGCAGCCCACCGGCCACCGGCGCACCCTGGTGGTGAGCCTGCACGACTTCGACCTGGCCGTGCGCCACTGCGATCGGGTGGTGGCCCTGCGCCAGGGCCGGGTGGTCCTCGACGTTCCTGTCGAGGAGGTGGACGAGGCCACCCGCGCGCGGGTCTACGACCTGGTCCCGGACACGTGAGACCCAGTGGCGTGAGCGCCCCGACCCGGCTGGAGGCGGCCGGCGGCGCCGCGGGCCGGCCCGCCCGGCGGCGGACGCCCGGCGGCGGACGGGGATGGGCCGTCGTGTGGGCGCTGGCGGTGGCGTGGTCGCTGGGCGGCTGGCTGACCGCCGGAGCCCCGGTCGTCAACACCTCGGGCTGGTCACGGTTCGCGGACTTCTTCGCCGCCGCGCTGTCTCCACAGCTGTCGGCGGAGTTCCTCGCCAGAACCGGGGCTGCGGCACTGAGCACGCTCTCGTACGCGGTGCTGGGCACCCTCCTCGCGGTGGTCGTCGGCCTCGTCGTCGGGGTGCTGGTCTCCGAGACCTGGTGGGCCACCGGAACGGGGGCCAGGACCGGCCGGGGGGTGCGCCGCGTCGGGTGGCTGCTCACCCGGCTCGGGTTGGCAGTGCCGCGGGGCGTCCACGAGGCCGTCTGGGCGTTGCTGCTGCTCAGCGTGCTGGGCCGGGATCCGCTGGTGGGCGTGCTGGCGATCGCCATCCCGTTCGGGGCCATCACGGCGAAGGTCTACGCGGAGATCATCGACGAGTCGGCCGGTGGGCCCTACGTGGCGTTGCGGGCGGCCGGGGCTCGGCGCGGACCGGCGCTGCTGTACGCGGTGCTGCCGGTCGCGTGGCCGGACCTGGTGTCCTACGCCTTCTACCGGTTCGAGTGCGCGGTGCGCTCCGCGGTCATCCTCGGCATGGTCGGTGCCGGGGGCCTGGGCTTCGAGCTGGTCCTGAGCTTCTCCGGTTCCCGGCATGCCGAAGTGTGGACGCTGATCTACACCATCGTCGTGATCGGGGCTGTGGTCGAGCGGTGGGGCGCCGGTCTCCGCCGCGCCGGCGGGGCCCAGCCCTCGAGGGTCTCCGCGGTGGCGGTCCTCGGGCTGGTGCTGGCCGCCCTGGTGCACCTGGGCCCGAACCTGTCCCGGGTGCTCTCCTCCCGGACCGCTGAGCTGTTCGCCGGCCTCGTGGCGGAGATGTTCCCGCCGAGCCTGCCCGAGGGTGGATGGGCCCGTCTGCTGGAGGAAGCACTGGTGACGCTGCAGATGTCCCTGGTGGCCGGCACGGTGGCCGCGGTGGCCGCGGTGGCCGTGGCCTTCGTGGCCGCCCGCGGCGGGACCACCCCAGCGCGCCGATCCGCCGGGATGCTGGCGCGCTGGCTGCTGCTGATGACCCGGTCACTGCCACCCCCGATCTGGGCGCTGCTGTTCCTGTTCGTGCTCCTGCCCGGCCCGCTGCCGGGAGCGCTGGCGCTGGGCGTGTACAACTTCGGCGTCCTGGGCCGGCTCTGTGCCGAGGTCGTGGAGAACATCGACCGCCGATCCCACGACCACCTCGTGGCCACCGGGGCGCCGCCGGTGAGCGCGTTCGCGTACGGCATCGTCCCCCAGGCCGGTGGACGCTTCCTCGCCTACGGTCTGTACCGCTGGGAGGTCGCCGTGCGCGAGACCGTCGTCGTCGGGATCATCGGAGCCGGAGGACTCGGGCGACTGTTGGAGGACCAGCGCGTCGCCTTCGACCTCAGCGCCATGGCCGGCACCGTCCTGGCCCTCATCGCGCTCTGCGCCCTCGTCGACATGATCAGCGCCACCGTCCGCGGCACCGTGCGCCGATGACGAGGTGACCACGCTGCCACGGCGGGCGGGCTCACCGGAGCGGACGTGCCCTCGAGCCCCAGCGCCAAGGCCCTGCATCGCCCCCACGGGCAGCCCCGGGGCCGAGCAGTCCCGGGCCCGCAGCTCCAGCCGGCGGGCCAGCTCCTGATCCACCTCCTGGGCGGCACGCACCAGCACGCGCACCGCGCAGGTGAGTTCCGGGGCGTTGACCCGCTGCCGCTCGGAGCTCTCCACCGGGTCCTGGTCCGGCTGTTGCGTTATATCACCAGGCTGGAGCGGAACGCTCCGCTGCGGAGAGGCTCCGAGGCGGAGTTTTCGGGCCGCAATCCCGTCCGTGGCGGCAGCGGTTTCGGACGGTCGGGCGGTGGGGATGACACCTTCCTCAACATCCGTCCTGACCACCCGCGCCTGGAGATCGGCTCGACCTGGCTCGCCCCCAGAACCCGTGCTGAGCGCCCCTGGGCCGGGTCACTGCTCGGCGTGCACCTCCCTCTCACCACGCCCATCGGGGGCCTGGCCGTCATCCTCTGCGCCGGCCGGGTGCGGCTGACCCCCGTCCCTCATGAACGGCTTCAGGGCATCGTGCTCCCCGTTCCCACGCGGAATAGCGGTTCAGCTCAGTGGCCGGCTGCGTTGCCGTAGTGCCGTTCGACCGTGGCCACGCGAACGGTGTAGTCCACATACCAGTCGCGGGCTCCGCGGCGCTGGGCCTCCAGGTGCTCGGTGACCTGCTTCCAGGCCCGGGCGTGCTGAGCGGTCTCCCAGTAGGACACCGTGATGCCGAACCCATCGGCGTTGCGGGCGCTCTCCATCGACAGGAAGCCGGGTTGCCGGCGGGCCAGCTCCTCCATGTGCCGAGCCGCCTCGTCGTACCCGTCCTCGGGGGTGGACGCCGATCGCTGGCTGGAGAAGATCACCGCGGTGTAAGGGGGCCGCTCAGAGGTCATGCTGCCAGTATCAGGGCCACCGGCCATTGATGGTGAAGCGTCCACCGTGCACGCACCGCCGCGCACCGCCGGCAGCCCCGACGGGCTCCGGTGGTGACGTCGAAGTCACCACGGCGCCGGCGCCGACCTTCGCCCCGGAGCCGATGAGCACCCCGTTCCCGACGACGGCGTGGCGCCGGCCGGGGAAGCCGTCGCCGACGAAGCTGGCGCCCTGATAGATGGTCACGTCGTCGCCGATCACGCTGGTCTGCCCGATGACGACCTCGCTCCCGTGGTCGATGAACAGCCGGTGCCCGATCACCGCACCGGGGTGGATGGTGATGCCGATGGCCTTCGCCGCGGCGGTGGCGATCGCCCGGGCGGCCGGTCTGCCCCACCGGGTGGACCACAGGCGGTGGGCGAACCGGGGGGCGGCCACCGCGTGCAGCCCCGGATGGCTCAGCAGCGTGGCCGCGGTGCCCTGCCCGGCGGCGGTTCAGCGGCCTCGGGCCAGGTCCAGGTAGTGCTCGCCGGTGTGCTGTTCGGTCCGCAGCAGTTTCGTCAGCGGCACGCCGTGCGTGGTGAGGGCCCGATGCAGCAGATCGGTCACGGTGTGCGGGCCCACGGTGATGGATTCCCCGGAGGGTCCGTCGGCTTCCGTGCGGGGCACGACGACGCTGCGCGGATCGAAGGCCATGGTCTCGCCGCGGGAATCCAGCAGCTCGCCGATGAAGTACTCGCCGGTGCGCTGGTCGGCGTAGACGGTCAGCCGCACGGCGTGGGGGTGGTGGCAGCGCAGGTGATCGGCGAGGAGCCCGAGGAGTTTCCTGGCGTAGGCGCGCTTGGCCCGGAGGAGCTTCGTTTCCGCGGCGGCCAGGACGGTGGGAGCGTTCATCGAGTGACCTCTCGTGTGCGGCCGTGCACCTGACCGGTGCTGATGGGCCCGGCCTGGCAGACCGGGGTGTGCGCCGCGTGACCAGAAGACGCCTGGCCGGTGGAGCTCACCGCGGCTCCTGTGCGCGTGCCGATCCGCAGAAGCGACCGCGGCGGGTGCGTCGTCGCGTGTTCAGCGGGTCGCCCAGGTGCGCGGGCGCCGACCGAAGTCCCGGCCGTCCCCGCCTGCAGGTGTTCCTCATCGGCCGGGGGGACCGCGAAGGGGCGGGGGACGGAACCGTTGTCGACGGTGGCGCCGGCCGTTGCCCCTGCTGGGACCGAGTTGCTCAGCGCCCAGTGAGGAGGGACGTGCAGGGATCAGTTCTGGCGGTCTGCGGGGTGGTCCTGAGCCCGGTCGATCCCCAGGAGGTCGTTCGTTCGGGGCAGGAAGGGGGGACAGCGGGCGTCCAGCAGCGTGGTGGCGGTGAGCATCAACCGGTCGCGCTCCACGGCCGGCAGGTGGAGGATCTCGTGCAGGTACGCCTCCAGCTCCAGGTCCCCGACGATCCCGCCGTGGTCGAGATAGCGCAGCCACAGCCGGTGTGGTGTGAGGCCGGTGCCCGCCAGGGTCCGTCGCAGCGAACGGGCCTGGATCCGGTTGAGGGTGACGTCATCGAAGATGGGAGCCTCCGGGTCCGGGAGCAGCGCGGGGTAGGTGTCGGGTCGAGCGGGTGGTGCCGGAACCGCGCCGGCAGCGCCGACGGGGGCAGCGGGGCGTCGGCGCTCCCCCAGGAGGACGCCGGCCACCACCGCCCCGGGAACCGCGATGAGCACCATGACCGCCGGCGTGTCGGTGGCCACCGCCAGGACCGCCACGGCGGCCGGGGTGGTGCACACGAACAGGCGGACCCCGGTCCGCAGCGCTGGCCTCACCTCAGGACCCTGAACCACGACGGGGCGGGGCGGATGCTGTGAAGGCGCTGACCGCCACCCACAGGGCCTGATCCCCGCAACGGTCGACCGGTTCGGGAAGGAGCACCCCGGCGCAGCGGTCGATGAGGCGCTCGGCCCCCTCGTCCCGCACCCGGGGGCGCTGCGCATCGATGTCCTGCTCGGTCATGGCATCCCCCTGCCCCGGCCACCCGACAGCTTCGCGTTCCGGCCCACGCCACCGGCCATACCCCAGATCCACCGAGGCGACATGAGCCCGAGGTGCCGGCACCGCACGGCGACCTGCCCCCATCCGGGCCCCTGTGCCAGGGGCACCGGAACCACGAAGGCCGCAGACATCCTGTGCCCGGTGCGCCTGTCGCCGGGAACGGGCCGGCACGGATCCAGTATGGGGCCCTTCGGTGACCTCCCGGTGACCGGGGGATGACCGGCAGGGGTTGGCACCGTGTGGCGCCGGGGTACCCGTCGTCGACACGCCGTGGGGCCGCAGGCGACCGGCATCGTCGCCTCGACGCTGACGGCGTTGTGGCGGCCCCGCGGGCCGGCGCTCCGGGTGGGGGCCGAGTCGGTCGGCGATCTGGATCGTCGAGGTCGGCGTCCGTGCCTTCCCGGGCTCTTGGTGGACCGGGGGGCCGCGCGGAGGGCGTCCGCGGCGGGAAGGGGAACGGGGGCGGACGGGCCGATGAACAGATGGGTGATTCTGTGCGCAGCAGCGGTACAGCACCGCGTGGTGCCGGCGCGGCTCCCTACGCTGGGGGGGGTGGACAACGATGTCGAGCCCCCCTTTCCGGCACCGCGGTCCATCCGGTATCGCGGTGCGCTCGACCGCCAGGAGGCACCTGATCATGACCGTTCCTTTCCGCATCCCCGCTGTCCGTGGCGACATGCCCGGTCCCGGCAGCTCCGACGATCACCCGGATCTGATCCGCCTGTCCCGCTACAGGATGCGCGCCGACCGCCCCGGGCTGCGTCTGCGAGCCGGGGAGACGGTGCTGTGCGCCCCGTACGCGCCGACGGAGTCCCACATGCTCGTGCTGGTGCGCTGCGAGACGGACGGGCACAATCCCGGTGTCCTGCTGTCAGTGGCCGAGGTGGAGTACCTGGGGCCGACCGAGGAGATCCTGGGGCCCTGTGCCTGGGGACGGCCGGGCGTGCGCCCCTGAGCGGCCATCACCCGGGTGCTCAGCGCGGAGTCGGCCGGCCCCGGGGTCCGAACGGTCCTGGCGGCCGGCCGGTGTCGAGGCCCGGCCCGGGCGGGTCGATGCGGGAACACTCGGGCGCCCACGACGTCGCTGCCCACCAGGCCCTCGGCTCACACGGAGGCGGCCGCGACCAGCGCGGCCGCCTGAACTCCTCGGGCGGCGGCCTGGAAGATCGTCACCAGCATCACGAGGGTCAGTCCCAAAGGCAGGAGGCCCGCACTGTCGCTGTCCGTGAGCAGCAGGGTCCCGACGATGAACGCGGTGCCGGCCACCCCGGCGACCACGGACCACCTCAGCCTGGGCAGCGCCACCGCGTGCCCGGCCCTCCACGCCATCTCGGAGGACAGGCTGGCCTCGGTGCGCAGCCCGACCCACTTGTTCCTGGGCAGCCTGCCGGAGGCGGCCGCCGAGGTCATGAAGTAGACCGTTACCGGCACCAGGGACATCATCACGGCCTGCACGACTGCAGCGGTCATCTGCGCACCTCGTCTCCAGGGGGCCCGGCACCGGCGGGGGCACCGGGAGCCGTCACGGCCAGTATGGGTCGTGGACCACGACGAGCTCGGGAGACGCTCCGGGGCCCCGATGAGCGTCCGCGGCGATCCTGTCGGGCGTCGAGCCGAGCAGGTCCCTTGGCACGCTCAGCAGCGCGCTGGGCGACGCGGCTGCTCGTGCTCCGGCTTCGGTGAGGCCACAGGGCCCACCATGGAGGATGAGAAGCTCCCCAACCCCGGAAGGCCCCATGACCCGCGGGCTCCGCACCTTCGTGCGGGTGTTCATGGCCGTTCCTGCCGCCATCCTCCCCGGCAGGAACAACGTCGAGCGCCGGCCGGAGGCCCGCCGATGGCCGCCGGCCCTTCGGCCCCCTCCGCCGGACATCCCCTTGGGCGGGCATGCATGCACGGAGTGCTCCTCACCGCGGTGACAGGGGCTGCTGCCTTCGTGTTCGACCGCAACCCGGAGCTGTCCCGTCCTGCCCGCTGGTGGACGCTCGGCGGGTCGATGGCCCTGCTGGTCGTCACGGTGGGTGTCGTCGGTGTCCTCACCGTGCACCTGAGTGCGCAGGTCGTGGACGCTTGTCCGCAGGGGGTGAGCGATCCACCGGTGATCGGTTCTGCCCGGGTCGAGACCGGCCGTAGCGCAGCCCACGGGATCGGGACGAGCCGGCCTGCTGAGATCGTCCGACTGACCGGCGGGCGATCCTCGACATGAAGGTGCGCCCAGGGGGCACCTGATCGCGCTTCGGTTACTTTCCGCGTCACCTGGGGCCCGCCGCCGGGCCGGGCGTAGTCTGGCGGCGTGGGAAATCCCGAGCTCGTGGCCCTGCCGGTGGGATTCGAGGAATTCCACCGCCTGGACTTCATCAACTACCAGCTCAACCGGGCCCATGCCCTGGGCTTCGCCGAGCGCCGGGAGCTGTTCGACGCCGCGGCGCGCATCCGGTCGATGGAGGACGGCGGCCCGGTGTTCGAGGCGTTGTCGTCCCGGGCTGCCGTCGAGGGCCGGTTCCGGTCTGCGGCGGGATATGCGCGGTTGGCGGAGTTCTTCACGCCGCCGCGCTCGCCGTACAAGAGGCAGCGCTACCGCCGGTATCTGGAGCTCTTCGACACCGCGTTCGCCGAGGCTGCCCTCGTCCGTCACGAGGTGCCCTACGCCGGCGCGGCGCTGCCGGCCTATGCGCTGCCGGCGGCCGGTCCGAGCGCAGGTGGCACGGTGCTGCTGCACGGCGGATTCGACTCCGTGATCGAGGAGTTCTTTCCCGTCGTCCAGCGGATCGCTGCCGCCGGCTTCGACGTGATCGCCTTCGAGGGCCCGGGACAGGGCGGCGCGCGGACGGTGCACGGGCTCACCTCCGACCACGACTGGGAGAAACCGGTCGCGGCCGTGCTGGACCACTTCCGGCTCGACCGGGCCGCGCTGGTCGGCATCTCGATGGGCGGGTACTGGGCGCTGCGTGCCGCGGGGCGCGCGCCCCGCATCCACCAGGTGGTGGCCTGGCCGCCGGTCTACGACTGGCTGCACCGGATCCATCCGGCACTGCGGGCCCCGGTCCGCGCCATGGTGCGGCACCGGGACTTCATGCGGTGGAGCGTGCGGACCCGGGCCCGGCTGTCGCCGACCCTGCGGGTGGTGGTCGACCAGGTCCTGTACGTGCTCGACAGCCGTGACCCGGCCGACGTTCCCGAGTGGTTCCTGGGCATGAACGCCGCCCATCTGGGCAGCGAGCGGGTGCGTCAGGACGTCCTGCTGATGTGCGGGGAGCACGACGCCTTCCAGCCCCCGGCGCTGACGCGAGCACAGGCTCAGGCGCTCACGAATGCCCACAGCGTCACCACGCGCCTGTTCACCCGGGCGGAGCAGACCGATCAGCACTGCCAGATGGGCAACCTCGACCTCGCCTGCCGGGTGCTCACCACCTGGTTGCGCAGCGTCGCGACGAACGCCGGAGGATCCGCGCCACGGTCCGACCCGTCGTCGTAGGGGACCGGCACCCCACCGGAAGCATCCGGTGGGCCGTGGTCTCCGTCAGGCGATGCCCTCCAGGAGGCACCTGCCGGCGTTGGCGGTTCCATGCCGCAGGGACGAGGCACGGCCCCGGCGTCCCGTTCGGGCCGTGCGTGTCGGCCGGCAGCTTCGTGTTCCGCCGGCCGTGCGTCGACCTCACCTCCCGGCACCGTGTCCCGTCCTGGGTTCCGCGGCGTGCAGCCGGATCAGCCCCGTGGCGCCGTCGATGGTGACGGTCTGGCCCTCGGTCAGCCGGGTGGTGGCGTCGGGCACGCAGATGACGGCCGGGATGCCGTACTCGCGGGCCACGGTCGGGCCGTGGGCGATCGTGGAGCCGGTCTCCGTGATGAGCCCGCCGAGGGTCAGGAACAGCGGGGTCCAGCCCGGGTCGGTGGTCGGGGCGACGAGGATGTCCCCGGGCCGCAGCCTCGCCTCGGACGGGTGCTGGACGATCCGCACCGGGCCCGTCGCGACCCCGGTGGCCGCCGGCGCGCCGACCAGCACGTCGGACCCGTGCTCGGCGGCGGCGGCGTCGTCGGGCAGGGCCTGGGGGTTCGTGCCGTCGGACAGCAGCAGGCCGGGGACCTGCCGCCGCCGGACCTCACGGGCGTGCTCCCGACGCCGGCGGGTCACCACCGCGCGCAGGTCCGCGCCGTGCGCGGCGTCGAGGGCCTCGTCCAGGGTCAGGAACATGATGTCCTCCGCCTGCGCCAGCAGGCCGCGCGCGGTGAGCTCGGCCCCCGCGGTGAGCAGCTGCCCGCGCACCTGGGCCAGCGGGGTCAGCCACAGGAACTTGGGCAGCTCGCGCAGTCCGGCCAGCTCTCGGCTGCGGCGCAGCAAGGCGCCGGCGAGCCGGGCCCGCAGCGGCCGGGTCCGCTGCGCGCGGTCGACGAGGTCCGCCAGGGCGGCCTCCGCCTCGTCAGCGGCGCGGGCGAACCGGGCCGGCGGGGCCTGGCCGGGATCGGTCACCTGCAGGTAGCCGGCCAGGGCGGCGAACACGGGGGTGGGGTCGTCGGCCCACCGGGAGGAGCCGACGTCGATCTCGGCGCTGCCGCGCACCCCGTACTCCTCCAGGAACGCCGTCAGGCCGAACTCGGGCAGCTCCCCGCGCAGGAAGCGCGCGGCGAGCTCCTCCGGAGCGGTGCTCAGCAGCAGATCGCCGTGCGGACGGGCCGACTCGGCCACGGACCAGAGCACCAGGTCCATCCGGGTGGTGACGTTGGGGGGCATGCCGCGCAGGGTCGCGTTCAGCTCGCCCGGCCGCAGGAGGCCGCGCAGCAGCCGGCCGGCCGCTCCCTGGGCCAGGAGCGCGGCCCACAGCGGCGGCAGGGAGCGCATCATCGGCCCGGTCATCGTCGCATCCTGCAGGCCGGCTGCGGACCGGATCCGGCTGACCGTGTCCGCCGGTGCGGCCCAGCGCTGCCGGCGGACCCGCTCGAGTTCGCGGAACGCGCGCTCGCGGGCGGCGGCGGGCCGCGCCAGCGCCCGCAGGGCGCCGAGGAGCGAGGCAGGCACGACGGCCAGCAGCAGCCTCGCCGTCGCCCCCGGGGAGAACAGGCGCTGACCGCGACGAGGAGGACGGGGCGCGTAGCGGGGGTCCTCCAGGACGCGCCGCACACCCCGCGCCACGGCCGGACCGTAGACCTGCACCATCGCGGGGACGCGGGCGTGCAGGCGCGGACTGCGGACCAGGCCGGTGAGGTCCATGAAGAGCCGGCCGCCGATGTCGACGAGGAACATGTCGACCACGGCCTCGTCGAGGCCGACGACCTGCAGCCAGCGGCGGGTCGTGGCCCGCAGCACGGACATGCCCATGGGGGTGACCGGGCGCCGCAGGCCCTGCATGTGGCCGACCTCCAGGTAGACCCGCGGGTCGCCCCGCACCGGGTCGGTCCCCGGCGGCAGCGGGAAGAGGGTCGTGATGGCGCGGGACTGCAGCAACCACAGCATGCCCTCCGCGTCGTAGGCGAACTCGATGTCCTGCGGGCTGCCGAGGGCGCGCTGCACCCGCTGCCCGGTCCGCCGGAGTTCGCGCAGCCGGACGGGGGAGAGGCACCCGCGATCCTGGGGCCCGGGGAGCGGGCCGTGCCCGGGCAGGACGTAGTGGTCGGTGTTCATCGTGCCGTCCACGACACCGGTGCCCGGTCCCGGGACGGCGTCGATGACGGTCTCCGTGCGGGTACCGGTCAGCGGGTTGGCGGTGAACATGACACCGGCGGCCGTCGGGACGATCATGCGCTGCACGACGACGGCCATCGCCACGTCGGCGGTCTCCAGCCCCTGCCCGGCCCGGTAGGCGACGGCGCGCTCGCTGTCCACGGAGGCCCAGCACTGCCGGATGGCCGCGAGCAGTGCGTTCCCGCCCTGGACGTCCAGCACGGTGTCCTGCTGACCGGCGAAGCTCGCCCCCGGCAGGTCCTCGGCCGTGGCGCTGGAGCGGACGGCGACGGCTCCACCGCCGAGGCGCTCGTAGGCCGCCAGGACCGCCCGCTCGGGGACGACGCCCGAGCGGTAGGCCTCGGTGGTCAGGCAGAACCCGTCCGGCACGCGCTCGCCCGCGGCGATGAGGGCCCCGAGCCCGGCGGCCTTGCCCCCGACGAGCCCGGTCGTCCCCGGGACGATGTCGGCGAGGTCGATCACGTTCATGGGTTGCCTCTCTGGTGTTCGGGTGCTCACGGGCAGCGGCAGGGCCAGGGGTGTCCGATGCCCCGGTCGCGGCCGGTGATCCGGCCCGGCCGCCGGCAGGTCGACCGCCCCGTGCCCGCAGTCATGTGCGGCTCCGCCCGGCGGTGGCGGTGGCGGACGGGACCGGGTCCCGCCGCCGTTCTCGGCCCTCGCGTCGGTCGGGAGGAGGTGGTCAGCCGAGCTGCTCGGCCAGTGCGACGATGATCCCCGCGGGTCCGCGAACGTAGCAGAGCCGGTAGCTGTCCTGGTACCGCACCACCTCACCGACGAGTTCCCCGCCGCGGGCGCGCAGCTGCGCCACCGTGGCGTCGATGTCGTCGACGACGAACATGATGCTGCGCAGACCCAGGGTGTTCGCGGGGGCGTGCTCCGGCTCGGCGCGGATCGCCGGTGGGGTGTGGAAGGTCGTCAGCTCGAGCCGGCCGCGGCCGTCCGGGTCCCGCAGCATCGCGATGTCGACGCGCACCCCGTCGAGCCCCGCGACACGGTCCACCCACTGGCCCTCGATCGGCGCCTGCCCCTCCAGCTCCATGCCGAGGCCGGTGAAGAACGCGATGGCGGCCTCGAGGTCGTCGACGACGACGCTCACGTGGTCCATCCGCTGGATCGTCATGCTGGTCCTCCTCCGGTTCCGTCGTGATGGTGCGGCCCGTCATGGGTGCCGGTGCCCGGGGGCGGCCCCGGTCAGGGGGCCTTCCGGTCGAAGGTCAGGTGGGTGACCCCGCTGGGCGCCGAGACGACCTCGATCCGGTAGTGCTCCTCCAGGGCTTCCAGCCCGTCCCACACCCGCACGCCACGGCCGAGCACGATCGGCACCAGGACCAGGTGCATGTGGTCGACCAGTCCCGCGGCGAGGAAGTCGCGCACGACGGTGGGGCCCCCTCCGATGCGCACGTCGCGTCCGCCGGCCGCCGCACGGGCGGCCTGGAGGGCCTCGGCCGGTGCGGCGTCGAGGAAGTGGAAGGTGGTGCCGCCCTCCATCTCGATCGAAGGCCGCGGGCGGTGGGTCAGCACGAAGGCCGGCGTGTGGAACGGCGGGTTCGGCCCCCACCACCCCGTCCAGTCGGCGTCGTCCTGCCAGCCCGGTGGGCCGAACTTGCCCGCGCCCATGATCTCGGCGCCGATGTCCGGCTCGTGCTGCTGGGCGAACGCGTCGTCGACGCCGGCGGTGCCGCCCCGGCGTCCCAGGATCGGGGCGCCGAAGCGGGTGGCGACCAGCCACTCGTGCAGCCGCTGGCCGGCGTGGCCCATGGGTGCCTCCGGTGCCTGGTCCGCGCCGGTCGCGAACCCATCCAGGGAGAGGGAGAAGTTGTGGATGCGGGTCCGTGTCATCTGCTCGCTCCGTCTGCTCGCGCCGTCTGCTCGGCGGTGGGTGCGCTCAGGCCGGTGGACTACCGGTTGGTGTTCACCAGGACGTCCGCCGCGTCCGCCCCGAAGCAGGTCCAGGTGGCCGGCAGGGGCCCGTTCTCGTCGACGTTCCAATTGTTGGTGATGGTCAGGCACTCGAGCACGAGATTCTCCGCGGTGACGTTCTTGTTGCGTTCCCGGTCGGCCTCGGCGTCGATCCTGGCCTGCTCGAGGCGGGACTGGGCGCGGTCCACGTTCGCCTCGGCCTCCACCACACGGTTCAGCGCGTCCTGGGCGGTCTGGTCCAGCGCCGCCGGCGGCAGCGCCACGGAGTCCAGCTGCACCCCGTACGGGGACAACCGCTCGGTCAGGGCCGCCTCCACGGCCTCGCGCACCTCCTCGACCTTTCCCTCCGCGCGGGCCTCCGCGGGGGTGTAGGAGGCCAGGACGGTGGCGACCGCTTCCCGGGCCGCCGGCTGGACGAGCATCCCGTCCACGTTCTCGAACTGCCGGTACCGGGACCACAGCTCCTGGGCCTGCTCACCGGTGATGGTCCACTGCACGGTCATGTGCTGGGTCCCGGAGCCACCGCCGGCGAAGGCGATCGGGGCGTCCATCTCCGAGCGCTGCAGCTGGGTGGAGAAGGTCTCGACCTCCGCCCAGGGCGCCTTGACCTGCCACCCGGCCTGCAGAGTGCGGGAGTACCGGCCCAGGCTGGTCTCGATCCCCACCTCCCGGGCCCCGACCCGGGCCAGCGCGGTCCCCGCGGTGACGAGCAGCAGGAGCACCAGGGCGCTGACGGCCGTGACGCCGACCGCCTTGCGCGTGGCGCTGGGGCGGACGTGCTCACCGGTGGCGTCCTTCTGCACCGTTGTCCTCGGCACCGTCGTCCAGGCGACGACCGAGAGCACGAGGACGAGGGCCAGAACGGCGGCCGTGACGATGTAGAGCATGTTTTCCTGTCCCCGATTCCCCAGAGTCCTGCTGTCCCGCCGGCGAGCGCGGTGGTTCACTTCCGTAAACGTTCCCACATCGTGGGGCCGCGGGCAGCCGATCACCGGGGGACGCGGCGCCACACTTCAGGGGACCACCGACACTCGAGGCGGTCGAGGCACTCGGTCCGCACGGGCGTCGTCGACAACCTCTGGACCATCCGGGCGCTGCGATCGCGCGGGGTCACCGACCGGGGGAGCCGGTGATCTTGGTCCGGGTCGGGTGCAGATACGGGTCTCCGAGGTGCCGGCCGGAGAGGCCGGCCAGCTCCTCGCCCTCCGCCCCGGCTGGTGGCTGGAACGCGCCACGCGCGGTGCCGGTGACCTCGACGAGGTCGCCGATCTCGAGGTCGGGCACCGGGTCCTGGCCGCTGACCAGCAGCGGGTCCAGGTCGGGATCCGAGGGGTCGGCGAGTTCGTAGGCCGAGCGGGAGTCGGTCAGGTCACCGACCACGCCGCTGAGCGTGACCCGCTGCCCGGTGCAGGTGCTCAGATCGGCGCGGAAGGCCTCGTCGTAGGCGCCGGCGTACGCGAGGCCGGGCAGCACCGCGGGTGCCGGGGCGGAGGGCGCGGCCGTCCGGGAGGCGCCGGCCTGCCCCGCGGGGGAGCGGCCCCCGGAGGGTGCGCCTCCCGGGTCCGGAGCCTCCGCCGGACCGCATCCGGCCAGCACGCCCACGGACAGGGACAGGGACAGGGACAGGGACAGGGACAGCGTCACCGCGGCGACGCGCGCGGTGGACCGGCGGAACGCGCCTCCGGTCACCACGCTGCGTGAGGGATCCACGACCCACCGCACCTCTCGTTCGAGGGCCTCGTCCTTCCGGCGTCTCTCCGGCCACTCCGTCTCCGACCGCTCGGGGGCCGACGTCCCCGGCTGAGGCCAGAGTAGAGCGGGGCTCGGCGGTGCGCACCTGTGGGCGGAAACGTGTCCGGGGCACATCCGGAGCATGAACGGCTGTTGAACGGGTAACGTATCGGTACTACGTTGTGATGGGCCCGAGAACGGGTTCGACGTCAAGGATGTTCGGTGGAAACACGCGCATCTGGAACGCGAGGTGTTGCGATGACAGCCCGGATTCCCCCCGTGATCCGAGGGGGCAGCGTCGTCGCGGGACGCCTTCTGGTCTACGTGCTGATCTGGGCGGGGCTCGCGCTGCTCATCGCCGCCGCCGGGATCCGGTTCTACTGGGGCGAGATCACCGTGGGCCAGATGCTCCTGAACCTCGTCTCCGTGGAGCTCGACGGCGGAGGCGGCCCCATCGTCTGGATGGGCATCCTGGGGGTCGGCGTCGTACCCCTGCTCCTCACCGCCGGGATCGCCCTGTGGCAGCACGTCCGGCGCCGCAGACGCCGGCACCAGGGCGGGGACATGCGGCCTCGGCGCCCCCGGTGGATCGTGCGCGTCGTCCCCACCGTCCTGGTGGCAGGAGTGGTCGTCGGCGGCAGCACGGCCTTCGCCACCACGGTGGGCGTGGGGGACTACCTCAGGGCGGGGAACTCCGCCTACGACCTCCGCGACTACTACGTGGAGCCGGCGGTCACCAGCAGCGAGCACAAGCGCAACCTGGTGCTGATCTACCTCGAGTCCGGGGAGGCCACCCTCGCGGACGACCAGCTCTTCGAGAAGGACGCGTTCGCTCCGCTGCAGGAGGTCACCCGGGCCTCGGACGGATGGCAGAGCGTGAAGGATCTCCAGCAGTACGAGGGCGGAGGCTGGACGATGGCCGGTCTCACGGCCACGCAGTGCGGCGTGCCGCTGAAGGGCCTCGGCTCCGCCGCGGACAGCGGCGCCCTCAACGAGCTCGGCGGCGACGTCGGCACCTATCTGGGCGGGACCACCTGCCTGGGCGACATCCTCGGCGAGCACGGCTACACCAGCGTCTTCCTGGGCGGTGCCAACGCCTCCTTCGCCGCCAAGGACGCCTTCCTGGGCACCCACGGCTACTCCGAGGTGAAGGACCTCTCCGACTGGCGCGCCGCCGGGGAACCGGAGGAGAACTTCCGCGGCGACTGGGGCCTGAGCGACGGACGCCTCATGGCGCACGCCAAGGACGAGGTCGACGCGCTGCACGCCGAGGCGGAGCGGACCGGGCGGCCGTTCAACCTCTCGGTCCTGACGCTGGACACGCACGAGCCGGTGCACATCTTCGACTACTGCACCGTGGACACGGAGAACGTGGTCACCTCCGCGTTCTTCTGCTCCATGACCCAGGTGGCCGGCTTCGTGGCGCACCTGGAGGAGAGGGGCTACCTCGAGGACACCGCCGTGGTGATCATGGGCGACCACCTCAAGCACATGAGCGCCGGCGACGCCTTCCACGAGCAGCTGGACCACCACGACAACCGCACCATCTTCAACCGGGTCTGGGTGCCCGGGGGGAACCGGAACGGCGAGCTGCGCCCCCGCGTGGACCAGCTGAGCATGTACCCCACGATCCTGGAGGCCGCCGGCCTGGGGCTGAGGGACAACGCGGCCGGGCTGGGCGTGTCCGCCTTCACCACGGACGTCCCGGAGGGCTCGGCGCAGGCCATGGAGCCGGAGCTGTACACCGAGCTGCTGGCATCGCGGTCCTCGCAGTTCTACGCGGAGGCCTGGTCCGGCGGGGACGCCGCCCGGTAGCCCTGTCCGTGTGCTGCGCGCCGCGGCCGGCGCGTCCTTCACCGGCCGGACACCGCTCCGGGGGCCGACGGGGTGCAGCCCGGAGGCTCCGAGTTGCCGCTGACGGTGAAGTCCGCACAGGTGAGGAACGCGGCGTGGTGGACCCCCAGCAGGTAGGAGGCCACGGCGATGGACAGCACCAGGGCGATCACCAGGACGCGTCGGGCCGGGGAGAGGAGGCCCTCCCCGAAGTCGGGCCACATGATCCGCGCCAGCACCCACATCGTCGCCGGAAGTCCCAGCACGGCCACGGTGTCGCCCAGGGCGCCGGTCAGCGCGTCGAGGACGCCCCCGTCGTCCTCGACGGTGAGGGCGAGGACCAGCCACACCGAGGGGAGCATCAGGGCGGCCGCTCGGCGTTTGCGGTTCTGCTCTCCGTGGCGCCGGAACAGCACGATCAGCAGGGCCGCTGTGGCGGCGGCCCAGACCGTCAGCTTCTGCTCGAAGAAGAACCATCCCCACGCACCGAGGGTGAAGGCGGGCCACCACACGGCCACGCACATGCCCACGGTGACCACGCCGGTGGCCCGCGCGGCCGTGCTGGGGTCGGGGTGCTTCTCGCCCTCGGGCATCGGCATCAACCCAGCGGTCCCGAGGGGCGCGGTGCCGCAGCGGCCTGGGCGCCGCGCAGCACGCGATGGGGCGCGGGAACCGCGGCGGCGCCGGTCCCGGCCCGGCTGCTTGCGGTGCGGGGTCGGCGACCGGCTCCCGCGCCGGAGGCGAAGGTGCGGCCGGGGTCCCGTCGCGCGCCCGTGCCGCTATCCGGTGTGCCGGGGGCGGTCGACGTCATAGGTGAGCTGCACCATGCCGTTGTCGAAGCGTCGCTGCCGCACGAGACGCAGGTCCAGCGACAGCCCGTCCGGGAAGACCGGGGTGCCGCCTCCGACAGTGACCGGGCACAGCAGGAGTTCGACCACGTCGACCACGCCCAGCAGCAGGGCGGTCCCGGCCAGGGTGGGGCCCTCGACCGTGAGGTCCCCGGGCGCCGCGGACCTCGCGCGCTCGACCGCCTCGGCGGTGAACTCGCGCTCGAGCCGGGTGCGCTCGGTCCAGGTCCGGTCGAGGGAGGAGGAGAAGACCACCTTGTCGGCCCGCTTCCACGTGTCCGCGAAGTGGGCCGACTGCGGGGACCACGTCGGGGCCGTGGGGTCGGTCTCCCACACGGCCATGGTCTCGTACATGCGGCGCCCGTAGAGGTAGGTGCTCACCGGGGCCAGGTCGGCGGTCAGGGCCGCGACGACGGCTTCGTCGGGCACCGCCCAGGAGAAGTCGCCCTGGGCGTCGGAATTGTAGCCGTCCAGCGAGGAGGCCACGGAGTAGATCACTTTCCCCATGGCTGCACTCAACTCGACCGGGGCGCTCCGGCGCAAGAGGCGGTGTGCGCCCACCATCCTCGTCGGGCGGCGACCCCTGCGCCCGGGGCCCGCCCGGAACGGGGCGCCAGGAGCGTCGGAGGATCCGTGCGGTCGGGAGTCAGCCGGTCCCCGTCGTCGGCCGCGGTCCGGTGCCGGTGTGCCGCAGGACGGGGCGCTCGGCCCGGGGGAGGCCGTCGACGACGAGCTCGTAGGCGTTGAGCACCAGTTCCGCCACGAGGTCGCGGGTGATCCCGGGGCCGGCGGCGAGGGAGATCCAGTGCTGCTTGTTCATGTGGTAGCCGGGCGTGATCGTGGGGAACTCCTGGCGCAGCGCCGCCGCGTGCGGGGGCTCGCACTTGAGCGTCACGATCGGCTCGCCGGGTGCTTCGGTGGTCATCAGGAAGACCTTGCCCGCGACCTTGAAGACGTCGTGCTCGGGGCCGAAGGGACAGGTGCGGGACACCGCCGGCAACCCGGCGGCGACCTGCATGGCGACCTCTTGAAGCTGCGTTCCGTCCACGGTCCGTCTCCTTCCGGGGCCACCGCCTCCCGGTGACCGCCTGCTCCACCGGATCTCGTGACCAGTATCCCCGGCGCCGTCGCGAGGACGCGCCGGCGTCTCGTCAGACCAGCAGCTGATGACGGGCGAGCTCGCGGTAGAGCCCCGAGGCGCTCAGCAGTTCCTCGTGGGTGCCGGTGGCGGTCACCCGGCCGCGGTCGAGCACGACGATCTGATCGGCCCCCACGACGGTCGACAGACGGTGGGCCACGATGAGCACCGTGCGCCCGGCCGCGGCGGAGCGGATGGCGGCGTGGAGGGCCTGCTCGTTGCGGGAGTCCAGGCTGGCGGTGGGCTCGTCGAGCAGCAGCAGCGGCGTGTCCGCCAGCAGGGAGCGGGCGATGGCCAGGCGCTGACGCTCACCGCCGGAGAGGCCGGCGCCGTCGTCGCCGACGGGTGCGTCCAGGCCCTCGGGATGCTCCTGGAGGCGCGCCAGCAGATTGACCGCGTCCAGCACCTCCCGGCAGGAGGCCTCGTCGGCCTCGGGGGCGGCGAGCAGCAGGTTCTCCCGGACGGTGCCGGCCAGCACGGGAGCGTCCTGCTCGACGTAGCCGATCCGGGACCGCAGTTCGGCCCGGGGCATGGCGCGCAGATCGGTGCCGTCGAGGCGGATCGACCCGTGGTCGGGATCGTGGAAGCGCTCGATGAGGGCCAGCAGCGTGGACTTGCCGCCCCCCGACGGCCCGACGATCGCGGTGGTCGATCCGGCGGGGACCGTGAAGCTGAGCTGGTCGAGCACCGGCCGGCCCGGGCGGTAGGAGAAGGTGACCCGGTCGAAGGAGACCTCCACCGGGCGCCCTCGCCGTCCCGGGCCCGCCGTGGCAGCCGCGGCCTCGGGCGTGTCGTCCGCCCGCCCGGGAGCGCTGTCCTCCGCGTCCTCGCGCGGCAGCTCCAGGATCTCCTGGATGCGGCCCAGGGCGCCCAGGGCGGCGCGGACGGTGGTGATGGCGGAGAAGAACTGCCCCAGCGGCATGACCATCATGAACAGGAAGAGGATGAAGGTCACCAGATCGGCGACGGCGAGCGCGCCGGAGGCCACACGGTAGCCGCCCACGCCCAGCACGGCGAGGAAGGAGCCCTGGACGGCGAGCCCGCTGATCGGCCAGAGCACCGCGCCGACCCCGGCGACGCGCACCCCGTAGTCGTAGGCCGAGACCGCCTCGGTCTCGAGCCGGGCCACCTCCCGGTCGGTGGCCCCGCTGGCGCGGATGGTGCGCACCGCCGACACGGCACGCTCCACGCCGGCGGCCAGGCGGCCCACGGCTTCCTGGGCCGCGCGGGTGAGGACCTGGATCCGTGCCGAGGCGATCACGACGGCCAGCACGGCGACCAGGACGACGCCGAGGGTGATGCCGAGCAGCAGCGGATCCAGCAGTGCCATCCCGATCAGCGCACCGGCGAACACCAGCGACCCGCCCAGGGCGTCCACGAGTCCACCGGTCAGCGCGGCCCGCACCATGGTGGTGTCCGAGCCGACGCGGGAGACCAGGTCGCCGGTCCGGCGGGCGTCGTGCTCGCGCACCGGCAGGCGCAGGAGCTGGCCCACCAGGCGCCGCCGGGCGGTGAGCACCACGCCCTCGGCGGTGCGTTCGAGCAGGTACTGCTGTGCCGCACCCACCAGACCGGCGCCGAGCACCAGCAGGACCAGCACCAGCACCACCGGCGCCGCCGACCGGTCGGTGCTGATGGATCTGATGACCTGGTTGACGACCACCGGTTGCGCGAGGCTCAGACCCGCCCCCAGGACGGACAGCACGAGCACCACACCCAGGACGCCGCGGTGCTCCGTGAGGTAGCCGACCAGGTCCCGCAGGCGGCCGCGGGGGCCCGCTGCGTCGGCGGCGGTCGGGTCAGCCACGCTCGAACCTCGAGCCGCCGTACTTGCGGTGCACCGCCTGCCGGCTCACGCCCAGAGCCGCGGCGATCTGCGCCCACGACGCTCCCCGTGCACGGGCCCGGCGCACCGCCACCGCCTCCTTCTGGGAGAGCTGCCGGTGCAGTTCGGCCGTGGCCCTCAGCGCCTGCAGCGGGTCGTCGTCCTCCGCCTGGACCACCAGCGCGCTCATCGGCACCTCGTCCATCATCGCCGCACCTCCTGCGCGTCAACGTACGATGACACAGGACAGGTGTCAATGTTCATTGACACGGCGCACCGGTGCCGGCTCGAGGAGTGGTGCGCCGGTGGGGCCGGGCTGTTCCCACCCGGAAGCTGTCTCGATAGGGTGAGCGCGGGTCGATGCTGAGGGATCGCCCCGCGTGGCGATCGGGCGCCGGTACCGGAGCCCGATCCTGTTCATTCGAATCTGGGAGGAAGCATGTCTGATTCACAGCAGGATCCGAACCAGCAGGAAGGCCCGGCCGACGGCGGAGCGGCCGGCGCCCCGGGCATTCACGACGGCGGCGCCGACGGCGGTGCCGAGGGTCCCGCCGACGGCGGCGCGGCCGGCGTGCCGGGCGTCCACGACGGCGGTGCCGACGGGGGCGCTGACGGGGGCGCTGACGGGGGCGCTGACGGGGGCGCTGACGGGGGCGCTGACGGGGGCGCTGACGGGGGCGCTGACGGAGGCGCTGACGGAGGCGCTGACGGAGGCGCTGACGGAGGCGCGGACGGCCCGGCCGACGGCGGTGCGGCCGGTGTCCCGGGCGTCCACGACGGCGGTGCCGACGGTGGCGCTGACGGGGGCGCTGACGGCGGAGCTGACGGCGGAGCTGACGGCGGTGCCGATGGTGGAGCCGACGGTGGAGCTGACGGCGGCGCTGACGGTGGAGCTGACGGTGGAGCCGACGCACGAGGCGTCTGAGCATGAGCGGCACCCGCACTGATGCGCAGGACCCCGGCGCCACGGACGGCGCCGGGGTCCTGGAGACGCGCCTGATCGACATCGGACGGGAGGAGTTCGCCCGCGAGGTCTGGGGACGCACAGCGCTGCTCACCCGCAGCGTCGGGGACTTCTCGGATCTGTTCTCCGCCGCAGCCGTCGACGAACTCATTGCACGGCGCGGACTGCGCACGCCCTTCCTGCGCGTCGCCAAGGACGGCTCCACGTTCCCCGACTCGTCGTTCACCTCGTCCGCCGGTGTCGGCGCAACCGTTCCCGACCAGCTCGACGACACCGCGCTCTGGCGCAGCTTCGCCGACGGGGCCACGCTCGTCCTGCAGGCCCTGCACCGCACGTGGGAGCCGGTCTCCGAGTTCACCACCCGGCTGAGCACCGAGCTGGGGCATCCGGTGCAGGCCAACGCCTACGTCACCCCGCCGCAGAACCGGGGGTTCGACGATCACTACGACGTCCACGACGTCTTCGTGCTGCAGATCGCCGGCACCAAGCGCTGGATCATCCACGAACCCGTCCACCCGGACCCGCTGCGTGACCAGCCCTGGACCGTCCACCGCGCCGCCGTCGCCGAGGCCGCGCGGGGCACGGCCCGGATCGACACCGTGCTCGAGCCCGGCGACGCCCTCTATCTGCCGCGGGGCTGGCTGCACGCCGCCCAGGCGCAGCAGGAGGTCTCCATCCACCTCACGCTCGGGATCCACAGCTGGACCCGCCACGCCCTGGCCGAGCAGCTGGCCCAGGCGGCCCTGGCACTGCTGGCCGACGAGCCCGAGATGCGCACGACGCTGCCGCTGGGCGTCGACGGTCCCGGCGGGGAGGTCGACGCCGTCCGCGAGCGGCTGGCCGCGGCCGTCGCCGCGGCGGACACCACGGCGCTGTTCCACCGCGCCCGGAGGGGGCAGGGGCGTCCCGCCCCGCTGGGCCCGCTGGCCCAGCTGACGGCCGTCGAGGGCCTGCGCACCGACTCCCCGGTGCGGCTCCGGGAGGCGCTGGCCGCCCGGCTGGAGGGCTCCCGCCTGACCACGCGCGTGGGCTGGCTCGACTTCCCGGAGTCCGATGTGCCCGCCGTCGTGCGCCTGCTCGACGGGGAGGTGCACACCGCGGAGGACCTCGGCGTCGAGCTCGTCGCGCGACTGCTGCGCGCGGGCGTCCTCGTTCCCGCCGACCGGTGACGTCGCCGCAGTGACCGCCGCGGAGCGCTTCTCCTGCGCCGAGGCCGCCCGGGGCCGCGGGGACCCGATGGCGGGCACGGCGCCGCGCGGCTTCGTGTGGGTCCTCATCGAGCACCGGGGCGGGTGGCCGGTCAACGGCTTCGACGGACTCGACCTGGAGCCGGGGACCAAGGCGCTCGTGTTCGCTGCCGCGCAGGCGGTGCGGGCCCGGGTGCTGCTGGTCAGGCGGCACGGCCGCCGCAGCGAGGAGGAGACCCGCCGGTGGGCCGTGCTGCGCCACGGGCCCGACGGCGCCGGTCGTCAGCAGTGGGGCACGTGGGACCGGGACGAGGATCTGGCGGAAATCGCCACAGCCCTCAGCACCCCCGGGCAGCTCGGCCACCCGCCGGTCGTGCTGGTCTGCGCCCACGGCCAGCACGACCCCTGCTGCGCCGTGCACGGGCGGCCCGTGGCGCGGGCCCTGAGCGAGCACTGGCCGGAGCTGGTGTGGGAGTGCGCGCACGTCGGCGGGGACAGGTTCGCCGGCAACGTCGTGATCGCCCCCGACGGCGTCTACTACGGCGGTCTCGACGCCGAGTCCTCCGTCGACGTGATCGGTGAGCACCTGGCCGGGCGGGTGCACGCGGAGCACCTGCGCGGCTACACGGATCTCACGCCGCCCCAGCAGGCCGCTGTCGCGGCCGCCCTCGGGCACTTCGGTCCGGCGGGCCGCACGGACTACACGGTGGCCGAGACGTCCCGCCACGGCGACCGCTGGCGGATCCGCCTCGTCGGCCGCCCGCCGCACCCAGGCCGGGTCGATGTCGAGCTGCAGGCCCATCACGCCCCGCCGTGCCGGCTGACCTGTCGCGGACCGGCGACGAGCTCGGCCGTCGTCTACGAGCTCACCGCGATCCGCGGCGCGTGAGCGAGGAGGGCGCCGGAGTCGTCATCCGCTGCGGATCACTGGTCGACCTCGCTGACCTCCCGGTCGTTCAGGGGCTGCACCGGACGGTTGTTCTCGGCGTGCGCGGAGCGCAGCGCGCCGATCTGGGCGGCACCCAGCTCGACGGGGTTCTGCAGCAGCAGCCAGCGCACGTCCTCGCTGCACGGGGGAGTGGTGAGGCTTCCGCCGTACACGTAGTGGTCCAGGGACTCGGGGAGCAAGGAGGTGAGCGTCAGCCCTTCCACGGCCGGCGAGTCCTGCTCCGCCGAGGCGGGGACCGCGTCGGCGACGGACGACCACGCGGCGTTGTGCTGCCCCTCGGCGGCCAGCACGCCGACGACGGCGAGGTCGCCGTCCTCGGACCGGTGCACGAAGTGGAACTCCGCGGCGTAGTTGACGCCGTCGACCGTGTGCTCGGAAGGTGCGTGGTAGTGCATCTGCTGGAAGGTGTACTCGGTCCCGTCGACCGTGATGCTCTGCGGCGAGAGGGCGTGGAGCTCGACCGTGTGCCCGGTGTCGCGGGCCTGGAAGTCGGCGGGCGTGTAGTCGATTTCGATCGGCGAGGAGGACAGGACCGGGTCGCCGGGGACGTCGATCGGGGACTGAGCCGTTCCGGTGCTGCAGGTCGTGAACTCGTCGGCGAGCTCCCCCCAGTGCTGCGGGCCGGTGTCCCCCTCGTAGGACCACTGCGCGGGGGCCTGCTCCGGTGCGCTCGGCGCAGCCGAGGCCGCGGGCGGAGCATCGGGAGCGGCAGTGTCCGCGCAACCGGTGAGGGTCGTCAGCAGCACGGCGCTCGAGCCGACGACGGACGTCCTGGTGGGCCATGAGGTGCTGCGCATCCCAGCCTTTCGGTTCGGTGGCGGGCGGAGCGTCTGCTCAGCCCGGAGGACGGTTCGGCGATGCTCGTGCTCGCGGTGGCCGGTCGCCGTGGGGGCGGGACGGTCCGGCGCTGTCGCATGCAAAAGCATGTTGAATCCCGTCCACACTACCGTGCGGGCGGGACGCGCCCGCCGTCGTCCTCGGCCGTGATCCCTCGGCTGTCGTCCCTCGGGGCGCCCGCCGGTGCGCGCCGCCCGGATTCCTGGCGGTTCGGGGCCGGCGGTGTCACCGCGGCCGTGTCAGTCGCGGATGGACCGCCACAGGGACCGGACCTTCTCGTCGACCTCGGCCACCAGCGCCTCCAGGTCCTCCGGGTTGCCGGAGACGGTGCGGTCCACGCCCCAGTCCTGGTACTCCGTGCCCGGGTAGACGGGCACCGCGTCGGCGGTGCCGAAGGTGATGACGTGGCCGGCCGCTCGCACGACGTCGTCGGTCAGCGGTTTCGGATAGACCTGGCCGAGTTCGAGCCCGCGCGCGGCCAGGGCCCGCAGGGCCTGCGGGTCCACGGCCGCGCCCGGGGCGGTGCCGGCCGAGCGCACCACCGCGGCGTCCCCGGCGTAGTGGGCCAGCAGGGCCGCGGCGATCTGTGCCCGGCCGGTGTCATGACGACCGACGAAGAGCACCTGCGGGGGCCCCGGGCGGCCCCGGGAGTGGGCGAGGGCGGCCAGCCGGTCCGCGGCGAAGTGCCCGGCCAGCGCCGCCAGGTGGGTGCGCACCCGGGCGGTGCGGGACAGGGCGGTGTAGGACTCGAAGACCACCCGCTCCACCACCTCCGGGGAGAGCACCCCGGCGTACCGGGCCGCCAGCCGCTCCGCCGTGCGTTCCAGCACGCGGGTGTCCAGGGGCTGGACCGCATCGGCCCGGTCACCCTCCGGAGTGTTCACGGTATCGCTCATGCCAGTTCCCCCCGGCCCGACAGGTACATCGCGCTGACACACCTATGCTGGCGATCTCCGGCGACGGGCAGATGACCGTCCGGTGAACAGCGGGGGAGTACTTCGCTTCTCCGGATCCGCCCGGCCACCCGCCGGGAACTCGCCCTGGTGGTCGCCTACCGGGCGTCGTCCGCCCGGCAGTCGACGCTGACGTCGTGGCCGACGGCGGCTCCGTGCTCGACCGTCCGCGAGACCGTGCAGTACTTGTCGTGGGAGAGGCTCACGAGGCGCTCGACCATGCCGGCGGCCTTGCGCCCGGCGGCGTCGTCGGGGAAGGCGACGCGGAAGGACAGGTGCAGGTCCTCCAGGCGGTTCCCGCCCTGCTCGTCCACGATCTGCCGCCCCGAGGCCTCGACCCGGAACTGCGAGGGCTCCGCGCTGCGCGCGGTGGCGGTGTCCACCGCAACGGCGGAGCACCCGGCGAGGGCGGCCAGGAGCAGTTCCACCGGGGACAGCAGATCCTCGCCCTGGCCGAAGTCGACCTGGGCCCCCGCGGCGTTGCGGGCGGTGTAGCGGCCGGTGGAGGTCCGGGCCAGCTCGACGGTGCGTGGGGTGGGGTCCTGGGATGCGCTCATGGACCCATGATGCCGACCCCGGACGGTCCCGTCCGGCACCGGAGGCCGCGCGCGCGGATCAGCCCCGCGAATAGGCCTCGGCCGCGGAGCGGGCCAGGCGGCGGCCGACCTCGATCGGGGACGCGGGGCGGCCGCGCAACAGTGCGGCCAGAGCTCCGCCGTAGGCCACCAGCACCTCGTCGGCCAGGTCCTGGGCACGCGCCCCGGCGAGGGGGCGGGACAGCTGCAGGAGCCGCTCGGCGAGCAGGGCGGTGTCGGCGACCAGGACCTCGGTGATCTCGTCGGGCGCGTCCGGCAGCTCGGTGGCCGCGGCCAGGAAGGCGCACCAGCGTGCCGGCCGGTGCCGGCCACCCCGGTAGTCGGCCAGCGCGTCGAACACCGCCAGCAGCCGCGCCATGTCGTCGCCGGCCGTGACGATGTGCTGGTCCCAGACCGCCCGCCAGTCCGCCAGCCGGTTCCGCAGGGCCTCGGCGACCAGTGCGTCCTTGCTGCCGAAGTGCGCATAGAGGGTGGCCGCGGAGACCTCCGCCTCGCGCAGCAGTTCGTCGACGGGCGTGGCCCGGATGCCACGGTCGAACAGCACGCGGTCGGCCGCCCGGAGCAGCCGGTCGCGCGCAGGAAGTTTCTAAGCGGTGGTCACCCTTCCAGTGTAGGGACCATGTTCCAGAACGATCGTTGTGGTGTACCGTAACGAGCGTTCTGATAATGCGATTCCCAGGAGGAGCGATGCGAGCTCTGCTGCTCAGCGGAATGGCGCTGATCGCGGCGACCTACGGGCTGGCCCGCTTCGGCTACGGGCTCTTCCTTCCCCGGTTCACCGAGGCCTTCCAGATGGGGTCGGCCGTCTCCGGGCTCGTCCAGGCCGGCAGCTTCCTCTCCTTCTGCCTCGCCGCGGTCCTGGCCTCACGTCTGGCCGCCCGCCCGCGGCTGGTCGTGGTGTGCGCCGGGACGACGGCCGCGCTGGGCTCGGCGGGGGTCGCCGTCGCCCCCACCGTGGTCGTCCTCGCCGCGAGCGTGGTGCTGGCCGGCACCGGCGCCGGCTTCGCCACCCCGGGCCTGGTCACGCTCATCGAGCGCAACCTCGCCCCAGCACGCCAGGAGAGCGCCCAGACGGTCGTCAACGCCGGCACCGGGGCGGGCATCGTCGCCGCGGGCATCCTCATGCTGCTCACGACCGAGCAGTGGCGCCTGGGCTGGGCGGCCATGGCCACCATGGTGGTCCTCGCCACCGTCGCCACCCTGAGGGCCGACGAGTCCGCCCACCGGGCCCAGGCTCCGGAACCGGCGCCACGGGTGCGCGCCCGGGACCTGGCGTCCCTGGCCCGGCCCGTTGCCGCGGCCGCGCTGGCCGGCGCCTCGAGTGCCGCGATCTGGACCTTCGGGCGCACGGTCATGGCTATCTCCCGCACGGGCGAGGAGGCGTACTCCATCGCCGGGTGGATGGTCCTGGGGGCCTTCGGGGTGCTGGGCGCCGCCGCCGGGAGGATCGTGCAGGTCTGGAGTCTGCGGACGGCGTGGAACGTGACCGTGGTGGCCATGGCCGTCTCGACGGTCGTCCTGGGGGTGGCGCCGGGGTCGCCCCTGGCCGCGTACGTCTCCGTGGCCGTGTTCGGGGCCGGCTACACCGCACTGTGCGGCGTCCTCATCCTCTGGGCCACCCGTGTGGTCCCGGAGCGTGCCTCCGCGGGCACCGCCGCGCTGTTCATCGCCCTGGCCGTCGGCCAGGCGGTCGGCTCGGTCCTGCTGGGGGTCCTCATGGGCTCCACCACGCCCGCCCTCACCTTCGCGGTCGCCGGCCTCATCGGCGTCCTCGCCGTCGTCCCGGCCGTGCGCCACCGGCCGCGAAACACGTCATCCGGCCGCACGGGGGCGCCGAGCCGAACGGGCATCGGGGAGACGCGCGACTGAACAGGAGGAGGTGCGGCATCCCCTGCGCGGATCACGACGACGCGCAGGACCTCAGTTGGGGGTGCCGGTGGAGCGCTGGACCAGGTGCACGCGGAAGGACTGCTCGACCGGGTCGTGGACGACGTCGGGCAGGAGCGCGAGGTAGGACCCGCGCAGATTGCCGATCATCTGGGTGGTGCTGCGGTCGTCGAGCAGCGGGCCGCTCGTGGGGAGGGCCTTTCCGCTGCCGTCGGTGATTCCCGCCAGGTAGAGGCCGTCCTCGACGTCGTCGCAGAGCAGCAGCAGCTCCCGTGCCTGCGGATACCGGGTCCGGACCCGGACGGTCAGCTCCTGCAGGGCCGCAGCAGTGAGCTCGAAGCGGGCGAGCTGGAAGTTGCGCCGGGCGGTCTCGAACCGCGGGGTCGAGGTGGTCGGGCCCTGCAGGTCCGGGGGAGAGGTGGGGGCGTTCCTCATGCATCCGAGGCTATCGCCGGGCTCTGACAAGGCCTGGTGGTCCACGGCGACGACGACGGCGCGGCGGCGGCGACCGCCGGTGACGGCGGCCGATGCGGTCACGGTGGCCGTGCGTCATCGAGGCGTCACCCTGGGCGGGTGATCACCTGGGGGCCGGGGGACCGGAGCATGATGGAGTGGGATGCGCCCCCGAGGACACCCCCGGGGGTCAGGAGGTGGCCGTGCTGGCAGCAACAGGGGCAAGCCTGCCGATCGCGGTGGGCCTGCTCGCCGCGTCCATGCCCGTCGCCGTGCTCGTGCTGATGCTCGTCACCGGCGGGCGGCGGGGCGCGGTCGCCGGGTTCCTGTTCGGGTGGGTCGCCGGGATCGGGGCGGTCGGCGCTCTCACCCTCGCGGTCATCGACACGAGCCTGCCCCGTGACGATCCCGCGCCCTGGGCCGGGGTCGTGCGCATCGTGCTCGGCGTGACCCTGCTCCTGCTGGGCGTCAAGCAGTGGCGGAGCCGGTCCCGGGCGGACGCGGAGCCGGGCCGGTTCATGACGGCCGTCGACACCATGACCGCCTCACGCGCCGTGCTCGTGGCCTTCCTGCTGGTCGCGGTCAACCCGAAGAACGCCGTGCTGGTCGTCTCGGGGGCGGCCGCGATCGGGACCGCCACGGCCTCGGTGGCGCGCCAGGTGGCCGCACTGGCGCTGTTCACGGTGGTGGCCAGTCTCGGGGTGGCCGCACCGGTGCTGCTCCGTGTGGCGCTGGGGGAGCGGGCCGACCCGGTCCTGGCGGCCGCGAAGGCGTGGATGACCGCCAACAGCGCCCTGGTGATGACCGTCGTGCTGGTGGTGATCGGCGCGATCCTGCTCGGCAACGGCCTCAGCGGGCTGCGTTCCGGCTGAGGGAGTCGCCCGCGAAGCGTCGGTGCCTCCGCACGGGCCGGGACGGCGCCGGCGGCGTGCCCTCCCCGGCCCGGGGCGACCGCGTCCCTGATCCCCTCCGCCCGGGGAGCCGGGGCCGGTCCTCACGGGGTGACGATGGCGAACCCCGGATCGGGGGCCTCGAGCGCGGCCAGCAGCCGCCCGACGGCGCCGACGTCGCCGTCGACCACGACGCCCGCGGCGGTGAGTGCGGCCGGGTCCGCGACGGTGCCGGCGATGCGCGGCAGGGCCGCGGCGGGCAGGTGCAGGACCGCGTCGGCGCGGGCCCCCGGCGCGGCGACCGTGTGGGTGAGCACGCCGTTGCGCAGCTCCAGCCGGTACCGGGCGCCGGTGTCGGTGAGGTCGAGCTCCAGGACGAGGTGCTCGTGCCAGCAGCGTGGGCCGTCGACGCGCACGGCGAGCGCGTCGAAGAGCTGGTCGGGGGTGAGCTGGGCCAGCACGTCGGCCCCGACGGTGCTTGCCGGGGTGCCGCCGGTGCCGTGGCGCAGCTCGTGCGCGCCGGAGAGATGGCGCAGCGCCAGGTGCCGTTCTCCGCGCCGTAGCCGAGCTGCTCGTAGGTGTCGGCGAGCCGGTCGAGCGGCCGGCGCCCGCGGCGCCGGCCCAGCTCGTGGGCGGACACCGCCACCAGGGTCAGCACGAGCAGGGGCAGCACGAACGACACCGGCACGGCGGTGAAACCCTCCAGGGCATCGTGCTCGGCGGCCTCCAGCACCACGTACCCGGAGTAGACCAGGTACAGGAGCAGGAACAGGCCGCCCTCCTACCGGGCCACGGCGAATCCGGTGAACGCGATGGGCAGCAGCGCCACCGCGGCCGCGAGCATCACCGGGATGTCCAGGGCCACCGCCGCCGCCGGCACGGGCAGTCCGCCGGCGAACAGCATCGCCGGCACCCGAGCACCAGCCCGAGATTCAGCAGGCAGCTGCCCACCACGTTGCCCACGGCGAGGTCCCGTTGCCCGCGGCGCACCGCGATGACCGAGGTTGCCAGCTCGGGCAGGGACGTCCCCACCGCGACCACCGTGAGTCCGATGACGAGGCCGCTGACCCCCAGGGCCGCGGCGATGCTGACCGCTCCGTCGACGAGGACCGTGGCCCCGACCACCAGCAGACCGACCCCCACCGCGACCAGGGTCAGCGAGAGGACGACCGAGGCCCCCGGCGCCGGCCCGGCTGCCGGGTCGGCGGGCGGCCGGTCCGTCGGCGGGCCGTGCGGGGCTGCGGGCGATGCGGCGTCCCGGCGACCGAGCAGCACGGTCAGCACACCGTGGACGACCACCGCCGCGAACAGGAGTGCACCGTCCACGCCGTCGACCCGGCCGTCCAGGGCGACGAGCAGCAGGGCCGCGGACACCAGCACCAGCAGGGGCAGGTCGAAGCGCAGGAGCTGAAGGGTGACCGCCAGCGGTGCCAGCAGGGCGCTCATCCCCAGCACGAGCAGCACGTTGGCGATGCTGCTGCCCACCACGTTGCCCGGCGCCAGTCCCGGTTCCCCGCCCAGGACCGAGCTGACGGTCACGGTCAGCTCGGGGGCCGAGGTGGCGAAGGAGACCACGGTCAGCCCGATGACCAGGGCCGAGAGGCCCACGCGGGCGGCCAGCGCGGAGGCCCCGCGCACCAGCAGTTCCCCGCCCGAGACCAGCAGCGCCATTGCCACCACGATGCGACCCACGTCCAGGACCGTCATGGACGCCAGTCCAGACCCGGGGCAGGCGACGGTCCCGGCCGTCACCGGACGGTGACGGCGGGTTGCTGGCTGCGCCGAACCGGCGGCTGACACCTGACGCGGCGAGGTCGACGACCGTCAGGGCGGTGACGGCACGTGCTTCCCCGGCCCGGGCCGGGCACCTGCCCGGGCGCCCCTGACCTTTCCCCGGCGCAGCGCTCAGCCGCGGACTCCCGGGGCGGACCAGGCGACCAGCCCCGCGACCGTCCCGGTGTGCTCGATGAGCTCGAGCTCGCGCACCGGCAGCAGGGCGCCGGGGGCGTGGCCGTCGGACTCGCACCGCACCAGCACCACCATGCCCAGGGACGCCGGTTCGTAGACGGCGCACAGCACGATCTCGCCGGCGCGCAGGTTCAGTCCGGGCCGGTCGGTGCGCACCCGGTAGCGCGAGAGGGGTGTGGCCGGGGCGGTGGGCCGGATCTGCGGGTCCGTGCCGACGCCGATGCCGGGCAGCGCAGGCCGGGCCGTGCCGCGGTGCTCGGGCCCGGCGGCCCGGCGGGAGCCGGTGCGGCGGGCGGGAACGGGGGTCGGTGCGGGGGCGCTCATGGTCCTCCGGGGGGTGCTGTGCGTCACGATCTGCGGCGCACGCCGATCGTGGCACCCCAGCCTGGCCGGTGCCTCGGGCGCGGCTGAGTGTTCACCGGCATCCCGACCGTCCGTGCTCACCGGGACAGGGCGCGCTCCAGCCACACGGTCAGCCACAGCTGCAGCCGCAGCTCGTCCCAGTCCGGGACGTCGACGACCAGGGCGTGGGGTCCGTACCGGTGGACCGAGACGACGCCGTCCCGGTCGGCCAGCTCGGCGACCAGCCGCTCCACCACCTCGGGGTGCTGCTCGACGAGATCGGCGCGCAGTCCGACGTCGAAGCAGCCGACCTCGGCCACCACGTTCACCAGCGGCTCCCCGGCCGTGGCGGCCGCCGGGCTCTCACCGCGCAGTGCGGCGATCGTCCGGTGCACGTGCCCGAGCATCTCGGCCCCGCTCATCGGGTCGCGGCCGTGGGCGGACTGGTAGGCGCTGTAGAGCGGCATGGCCGGCAGGAAGACCTGGTGGCGCCCGGCCGCGAGCACGGGATAGTTCAGCAGAGGGTGGTGGGCGATGCGGTGCTCACCGGCCTGCCACCGCGCGCCGGGCACCGCGGCCGTGAGCAGTTCCCCGAGGTAGGTGACGAACCCGTCGACCAGCGCGATGGTCTCGGCCGGCGGATGCGGGTCGACGAGCTTCCCGTGACGGGCCCAGCTGGGCCAGGTGCCCCGCGTCGGGTCCTCCTCCAAGGTCTGCTCGGCGACGCCGAGCTGGTCGAAGCGGGTGTTGAGCCACTGCCACAGCGGTGCCACGGACTCCGGGGAACCGTTCAGGACCCTTTTCGGGTCCCGGCCGTGGCGGGCCAGGGCCTCGCGCAGGCGATCCAGCGCGGGGGCCCGCTCGGCGAGGTACCGGTGGAGGGCGTCGGCCGCCTCCTCCACGGTCATCCACTCGTAGAGTGACGTCGCCATGGACGGAACTGTACGCGTCCGCGCACCCGCGGGGACCGGTCCATGCGATCTCCTGGAGGGCAGCCACTCCCGGAGGCCGCCTCGGTGCCGGCGGGGACGGACGCGGTTGCACCCGCGGTGAGCGTCCTGCTGGGGCCGGCCCCGGGACGGCCGGCGGCCCACCGGCCTGCCCTGGACGCACACCGGAGAGGGGAGCAGCCCTGCGGATCCCCGTGGGACACGCCGGCGCGCACGGATCGACGACGCAGATCGCCCGGCGGATCGCCCGGGAGCTGACCGAGGACCCCGCGATCGCCTCCGCGGGCTCCTGAGCCCGCAGCGCCGAGGACGCATGAGCCCCGCGTGTCCCGGCGCTCGCCGGACCGGGCGGCTCCGTGGCGGCCCGGCCGCAGGGCGGGGCCGCCACGGGCGACGCGCGCCGCTGGAAGGGCGCTGCGTTGCGGCAGGCCCACGCCCCCCGACGTGGCCTGCCTCGTCGGGCCGCTCCGCGTGGACTCCGTCCACGGTGTGCGAGCGGCTCGCCGACACCGCCGAGACTACGCGGGCGCCCGACGCCGTGGCAGCCCCACTTCTGGGCACAGCCGCACGCACCCGGTGGACCGGTGTGCGCCGGGCAGGGTCACCGGCGTGGTCCGGTGAACACCGGGTGAAAGGTTCCACAGCCTGCTTCCTGTTCGCTGCGCGGGCTCCTATCCTGGGAGGGACAGCGTCGTCGAGCACCCCGCCCGGCGCCGGGACCTGATGGCCCCGGTGCGTTCGACGATCTGGAGGTCCACCTGATGAGTGTTGCCGATCCGGAGTTCATGCCCTCCGGCACCGAGCCCGTGCGGATCTCTCCGGGCATCGGGGTCGGAGTGTCCGTCGAGCCCACGCCGGCGGTCGACGTGTCCAGTCTGTCGCGGTGCCGGGTGCTCGCCGACCGGCCGGGACTGGGGCTGCGCGCAGGGGAGATCGTGCTGTGCGCCCCCTACGCGCCGGCCGAGCTGGGCATGGTGGTGCTGGTGCGCTGCGAGGCCGACGGGCACAGCCCCGGCGCCCTGATCTCAGCCGGTGAGGTGGAGGTCCTCGAACCCGCCCTCGAGCTCGTGGCCCCCAGCGAGTGGCACCGCCCCGGCCACCGCGCCTGACCGGCGCGGGAGTCCCGGCGGCTCCCCGGACCCCGCCGGCCCGAGGGGATCCGGTCCCGTGGCGTCCATGGCTCCGCACAGCGGAGAGCGGCATCCGGCCCAGTGCGGGCACAGCAGCGTTTCCGAGCGTGGTGGCCCGTACCCGGCCACACCGATGGAGGACCCATGGACACGCACCCCCAGCACGAGACGTCGCTCAGCCGGCCCTTATCCGGGAAACGGGTCCAACGGCACGGACGTGCTGGAGCAGAGCGGGATCGTGCGCAGCGACCTCCGCTCCAGCTTCGGGAACGCCGGCGGGACCGCGCAGGGAGTGCCCATGACGCTGGAGCTGACCGTCGCCGACCTCGCCAACCTCGCCGACGGCGGGGCCGGCCAGCTGGGGGCGGTCACCGGCAGCGCCTCCAGCGGCTACGCGGTCACCCTGACCGCGGGGGTGGACACCACCACGACCCCCACCGGTGGGGGCACGGCCGGAGCCCCGGCGGGTGCGCCGCCGGCTCCGCCGGCCGGCTGAGCCGGTGCCCGGGAACCGGCCCCTCCCGGCCCGGGGCTGTCCCGATACCGCACGGGCATGCCGGCGACCCGGGGCGGTTCCGTAGGGTGGACCCGGACGGGCGATGCCGTGCCCGTCCCGAGCCGGGAAAGAGGAACCATGACCCCAGAGCTGCCTCCTGCCGTCGACGTGCTGGTGGTCGGCGGCGGGCCTGCCGGTCTGTCGGCGGCCACCTGGTTGGGCCGCTACCGCCGTTCGACCCTGGTCGTCGACGCCGGTCAGCAGCGCAACCTGCCCGCGGACCGCGCCCACGGTCTGCTGGGCCGGGACCCGACCACCCCGCACGAGCTGCTGGCCGAGGCGCGGGCCGGCCTGGAGCAGTACCCCGAGGTGGTCCTCCACCACGGAACGGTCAGCTCCGTCCGCAAGGACGAGGCGGGACGGTTCTGCGCCGTCGTGGACGGCGTGGAGGTCTCCGCGCTGCGGGTCGTGCTGGCCACGGGGGTCCGTGACCGGCTCCCGGAACTCGACGGCATCCAGGACCACTACGGCACGGACGTGCACCACTGCCCGGCCTGCGACGGGCCCACGGCGCAGGACCAGGTGGTGATCGTGCTCGGCTCCGGCGACCAGGTCCCCGCCTACGCCGCGGAGCTGCTCGACTGGGCCGACACGGTCCGGATCGTCACCGACACCGCCGACCCGTGCTTCGGGGAGGACCAGCGGGCGGCGCTGGCCGACCACGGGGCCGAGGTCGTGGACGGGGTGGCCGAGGCGCTGGTCGGGGAGCCCGGGGCCCTGGTGGGGGTGCAGCTGGCCGGTGGCGAGCTGGTGGAGGGGGACAAGGTCTTCTTCTCCTACGCCCACCACCCCACCCACGAGCTCGCCCTCGAGCTGGGCTGCGAGCTCGACCACGAGGGCGGGATCGTCGTCAACGGCTTCCAGCTCACCAGCGTCGAGGGGGTCTACGCCGCGGGGGACATCACCGCGGGACTGCAGCTGGTGCCCATCGCACTCGGCAAGGGAACCGCCGCGGGCGTCGCCTGCGCGACCTCCCTGCGGGGACATCCCACGCACGGGGCGAGCCCGGCCCCGCCGACGCGCCGGTTCCGCTCCGGGTGACCGCCCGGACCCCGGCGGCGTCCGGCGGGGCTCAGGCCGCGGGCGCCGCGGGGCGGGCTGCGGAGTCCTCCGGGACCCGCGCTGCGGCCCGGTCGTCCCCGGGCGCCGCACGGGGGCCCAGCAGCTGCGACTTCTCGGCGGCGAACTCCTCCGGGGTGAGGACGCCGCGGTCGCGCAGGTCCGCGAGCATCGTCAGCTGCTGGGCGCTGGTGGGCGGCGCCGGCTCGACGCGGGCCCGGTCGGTCGCGGCGCGCGCCTCTTCCGCGCTGCCGGCCGAGCGCGTCATCAGGTAGATCAGCGTGCCCAGCAGGGGCAGCAGCAGAACGAGGATCGTCCACAGCACCTTGGGCCCGCCGGAGATGTCGTCGCGCCGGAAGATGTCCGCCAGGGCCACGCCCCAGAGCACCGCCAGCGGTGTCCAGATCAGCAGCAGCCACAGGAAGTCCCAGAAGCTCATCGAACCCTCCACGTCGTTCGGCGGCCCACGGCCACCGCGGGTCCGTTCCAGGTTCCGCGGACGGGGCCGGGCGCGCATCACCCCGCGCGGGTGATCCGCCCCCGCCCTCGCCGCCGCACACTGGAGGTGTCGCGACCGGACCGACCGAGGAGTGCGCCATGATCACGTCCGTTCTCATCCGCTGGGTCGTCCTGGCCGGGGCCGTGGAGCTGGCGGCCTGGATCCTCCCCGGGGTGACCCTGACCGGCGGCGTGTTCGCGCACCTGCTGGTGGCCCTGCTGATCGGACTGGTCAACGCGCTGGTGCCCCTGCTCACCGCGCGGATGCCGCAGCCGGGCTCGGTGCTGCTCCTGGGCCTGCTCACCCTGGCGGTCAACGCCGTGCTGGTGTGGGTGGTGGCCGCCGTGACCCCGTGGCTGGCGGTCTCCGGGCTGCTCGCCGCGGCGGGGGCCGTGGTGCTGATCTCCGTGTTCGCCGCCGTCCTCGCCCTGGTCGTGGACCGGCTCATGGCGTCGCGGGGGAACCGTTCCGGGCAGGATGCCCGCGCGACGACGTGAACCCGGCGCCACCGCGCCGCCGCGAGGCGACCCGGGCGGATGAGCGCCGCGGACCGGCCGCCGGTCCGGGCGGTCAGGACCGGGCCTGCGGGTCCAGCTCCACGACCAGGACGGGCAGCGGCAGCCGTGCGGCGGTGAAGGACACGATCCGGGCGTGCGGGATGCCTTTCTCGCGCACGAACCGGCAGGCCACCAGGCCGTGGTCCCGGTTCTGCCCGACCATCAGCAGCCAGTGCGTGCCCGCGGCGTCGACCGCGTGGGCCTGCCGCTCGAGGTCCTTCCCCGCCGGGTCGCGCGGCGTGCTGCGCTGGGCGAAGCGGGCGGCGTAGGCGGCCATGTCCGCCTCGGTGCGCAGCATCCCGGCGGAGACCCTGCGCAGGTCCTGGTGCTGCAGCGCCGGAGCGATGTCCTCCTCCCGGACCTCGAGGATCCGGTCCTCGGCCGCGCCGTCGGCGGCGGGACGGCCGGTGTAGGTGCGCCGGCCGATGCGGCGCACCCGCTCGTCGTCCTTGTGCAGCTCCTGGTAGCCGGCGATCAGAGCCCGGATCTCATCGTCCAGGTCTCGTCCTCCGGGCTCGTCCCGGCCTCGGGCGGAGGATGACTGCGACACGGATGCCTCCTGGGACTGCCCTCATGGGCGCTCACCGCGACGGTGGTGCTCCTGCGGCCGCAGGCGCCGCGGTCACTGGTTGTCGGCCGGGGACCCGGTCCGTGCCTGGACGTCCTCGGTCGGGACGGGTCCGCCCTCGGCCGGATCGGCGTCCAGGCGCCGGTTGTCGGCGGTGGTCGCGTCGGTCAGCGCGTCGTCGTCCACGACGTGCAGGTCCTCCTGCTGCTGCTCGGCGAAGGCCTCGCCGCGGTCCTCGGGCTGCTGGGCGGTCATGGTGACGCTCCTGTCCTCGACGGTGGTGCTCCCGATCCTAGGCGTCCCCTCCCGGTTCCGGGGCGTGCACCCGGGGTCGTCCGCTGCCAGCAGACGGAGCAGCCGCTCCAGCTCGGCCCTGTCCTCCGGGGCGAGCCGGGAGAAGTACTCGTCGGACTCCCGGCGCCGGGCCTCGCGGACCCGTCCGCGCAGGGCCGTGCCGCGCGGCGTCAGGGAGACGAGGGTGGCGCGCCGGTCGGTGCGGTCCGCGACCCGCTCCACGAGCCCCTTCTCCTGCAGCAGGTCCACGACCTCGGTGGCCGAGCGCGGGGCGATGCGCAGCGCCTCGGCCAGGTCCTTCACACGCCGTCCCGTGGCCCCGCCGCCGCACGTCCCGGTGCTCGCGGAGCCGCGGGAGCCCGCGGGCCCGGCGAGCGCGTCGAGCGCCCGGAACTGGTGCGGGGTGAGGCCGAACGGCGCCAGCTGGGACGCCCACCGGCGGCGGAGCCGGCGGAAGGCGCCGAGCAGGAGCTCGTCGAGGGAGTCCGGGTCGGAGTGGGGCATGGCCTCATCCTACCGGCCTTGCCGGTAACCTCATAGAGAGGTAACCTCCACAATATTGGCGGAGGAGGATCCCATGACCATCACCCACGGTCCCGCGCGCGGGCGCGCCACCGGTCACGGCTCCGGCCACACCGATGGCCACGGCTCCGGGGGCGGCTCCGGGGGCGCCGGGCCGCCCGGCGCGGTGCCCCTCGGCGGCGGCGCGGGCCGGGCCGCCCGGGCCGATCCCGCCGACCAGGCGCAGCTGGCCCGCCGTCCCGTGAGCCGGCGGCGCATCGCGGCCCTGTTCGCCCCGCACCGCGGGACGATCGGCGTGGTCGTCGTCCTCATCACCGCGGCCTCGGTGATCAACCTCGCCCAGCCGTTCCTGGTCCGCGGCGTCATCGACGAGGCCCTGCCCCGCGGGGACACGCGCCTGCTCCTCCTGCTGACCGCCGCGATGGTCGGAGTGGCCGCCCTGACCGCCGTGCTGGGCGTGGTCCAGACCTGGCTGGCCACCGCCATGGGCCAGCAGGTGATGCACGCCCTGCGCGTGGACCTCTTCACCCACCTCCAGGCGCAGTCGCTCAGCTTCTTCACCCGGACCCGGGGCGGGGAGGTGCAGTCGCGGCTCACGCACGACATCTCCGGCATGCAGTCAGTGGTCACCACCTCGGCCACCGGGGTGGCGTCGAACCTCACGACCACCGTGGCCACGGCCGCGGCGATGATCGCGCTGTCCCCGGCGATGAGCCTGATCTCACTGGTGGTCCTGCCGCCGGCCGTCTGGCTGGCCCGGCGCGTGGCGCTGATCCGCCGCGAGGTCACCGACGAACGCCAGCACGAGCTCGCCCTGCTGCACACCCAGGTCGAGGAGGGCCTGTCCGTCTCCGGGGTCCGGCTGGCCAAGACCCTGGGCACCACCGCGCGGGACGCGACCCGCTTCGCCGCCCGCTCCGACCGGCTCGTGCACCTGGAGCTGCGCAGCCAGCTGGCCGGCCGCTGGCGGATGGCCACCATGCAGATCGTCTTCGCGGCGATCCCGGCCGTCGTCTACCTCGCCGCCGGGTTCCCGGCCACCGGTGCCGGGATGAGCATCGGCACCCTGGTGGCCTTCACCGCCCTGCAGGGGGCGGTCTTCCGGCCCCTGATGGGCCTGCTGAACATCGGTGTGCAGTGGGTGGCCGCGCTGGCCTTCTTCAGCCGGATCTTCGAGTACCTCGACCTCGTGCCGCAGATCTCGGCGCCCGGCGCGCCCGTCCGGCTGGACCCGAGCACGGTGCGCGGCGAGGTGCGGCTCGAGGGCGTCCGCTTCGCCTACGACGACGGGGTCGAGGTGCTGCACGACGTCGACCTGGTGCTGGCCGCAGGCACCACCACCGCCGTGGTCGGAGCCACCGGTTCGGGCAAGAGCACGCTGGGCTCCCTGCTGCCGCGGCTCAACGACGTCACGCACGGGCGCGTGAGCATCGACGGCACCGACGTGCGGGACGTCGACCCGGCGGAGCTCGCGCGCGTCGTCGGGGTCGTGTCCCAGGAGACCTATCTGCTCCACGCCACGGTCCGCGAGAACCTGCTGCTGGCCGAGCCGGACGCCTCCGACGCCGACCTGTGGCGGGCCCTCGGCGCCGCACGCATCGCCGACACCGTGGCCGGGCTGCCGGACGGGCTGGACACGCTGGTCGGCGCCCGGGGCCACCGCTTCTCCGGCGGCGAGCAGCAGCGCCTGGCGATCGCCCGCACCGTGCTGCGCGATCCACCGGTGCTCGTCCTCGACGAGGCCACCAGCGCGCTGGACAACACCACGGAGGCGCAGGTCCAGGCCGCCCTGGACCGTCTGGCGGCCGGCCGGACCACCCTGACCATCGCCCACCGGCTCTCCACCGTGGAGAACGCCGACCAGGTGGTCGTGCTCGACGCCGGCCGCGTCGTCGAGCGCGGCACCCCCGCGCAGCTGCGGGCCGCGGGCGGGCCGTACGCCCGCCTCGCGGCACGGGCCGACCGGACCGAGGGCCTCCGCGCCGCGGCCCGGCCCGTGGGCCCGGCCGTGGCGGATTGGCCGGTCACGGGCAGGGGCGCTCGGCGAGCTGGTGCGACAGGGCGGCGGCGGAGGAGGCCGAGGAGCTGATCCGCCAGTCGACCTCCTTGTCGTAGTGGAACCACACCAGGCCGGTCACGTCCGGCTGGTCGGCCAGGTAGTACACCAGGTGCGCGTTCCACTCCGCCTTGGAGCCCCCGGCCTCCGCGGAGGCGGTCTCGGCGACGATGATCTCCTTGCCCGGCGCCAGCCGGCGCATCTCCGACAGGCCCCAGCCGAAGAGCTCCCAGGGCTGCTGCCAGCTCGACCAGCTCTGCGAGGTGCCCCAGTTGTAGCCGTCCAGGGCGACGGTGTCGACGTAGCCGGAGCCGGGGTAGAGCCCGTCCAGCGGGGTGGAGCCCCAGTAGGGGACGTTCGGGTTCCACACCCACTCCACGTTGTCGGCGCCGGCGGCCGTGAAGATGTCGTGGACGTGGCGGTAGGCCGCCACGTAGTCCCCGGCCCCGTTGCCGTTGACGCCCTCCGCCCACGGGTACCAGTTGCCGTTCATCTCGTGGCCGAAGCGCAGCATCACCGGCCCGCCCCAGTCCGCCAGCCGCGTGGCCCAGTCGGTGATGTAGGCGTCGTGGTCGCCGGCGGCGATCCGGTCCAGGGCGTAGGCGGGCTGGTCGAGCCCCCCGCCCCAGACCCACGGCTCCCAGGTCAGCAGCGTCGTGGCCCCGGCGGAACGGGCCTGCTCGAGCTCCCAGTAGGGGACGGGCTGCCGGAAGTCCTTGTAGCCCAGCACGATCGAGGGCTTCTCCCCGGTGAGCGAGGCGACCTCGGCCAGCTCGGCCGCGGCGGCCGGGCCGCCGGGGGTGCCCACGCCGAAGCGCAGCGGGCAGGTCCGGACCTGCGGTTCGGCGGCCGGGGCCGGCGCGGCGGTCGTCTCCGACGACGCCACGGTCGTGGTGGCGGCCAGGTCCGCCGAGGGCGACACGGGGGACTCCGCGGACGCCTCGGGGACCGGTTCGGAGACCGGCCCGGTCTGCTGGTCGGCCTTCTTCGACTGGCCGGCGACGGTGGTCGACCGGTCCTTGGCCGCCTCGGCGGCCGGGGCGAGGACCAGCGAGACGACGGACGCCACGGCGGCGGCGGAGAGCAGGACACGACGGGGCATGGGGGACTCCTGGGTTCGCGGCACGCGGGCGGGGCGCGCCGGCAACGGGGTTTGCAGAAGCATAGACCGGAACGGCGGCGACCGCTTCACAAAAGCACATGAAGACGGCCGGCTCCGCTCCCGTGGCGTCCCGGGATCCCGCCGGCGGCTGCCCGGCACCGTCTCCGGGGGGTCTCGCCCCGGTGCGAGGCCGGGCAGCGGCCGGGCTCAGGCGCGGTGCCGTCGGGCGCACCTCCGCAGGGCCGCGGCCACGGGCACCGCGGCGCCGAGGAGGAGCAGCCCGGCCTGCGGGCCCGCGAGCGGCACCGCGGCGAGGCCGGCCTGCTCCTCGGCGGCGGTCTGCATGTTCAGGCCGGGGTTCATCGCCCCGGGGCTCTCCGGCCCGGCCGCCGGAGGCGCCGGTGTCGCGGGTCCCACGGGACCGGCGGGCGTGGTGGGGGCGCCCGGAAGAGCGGGGTCCCCGGGATCCGCCGGCGCCGGTGGAGCGACCACCGGGCCACCGGTCACCGGGTCGGCGCCGCAGGCGGCACGCCGCTCCTGCGCCAGGGCCACCAGCCGCTCGGCGGTGGCCTCGTCGAGGGCGAGGGCCTTCACCAGGGTGGCGAAGGCCACCTGCCCCGCCTCGAGGGAGTGGCGGGCGGCATGGATCTCCGGGGTGTCCAGGAGGGGGTACAGGACGGCCAGGAGCTCGTCGATGCGCAAGCCGGCCTCCCGGGCGGCCTGTGCGTCCCCGGCGCGCGCCGCCGCCTCGCGCTGGGCCTCGACGGCCTCCAGCTCGGCCAGCACCGGTCCCGCGGCGGCCCGGGTGAGCGCGTCGTAGGTGGCCTGCGAGGCGGCCACGGCGGCGGTCGTCTCCTCCAGCTGGGTCACCGCGGCGGGGCCCGTCCCGGTCTCGGCCAGTGCGGCGTCGAGCCGGGCCGTGGCGACCTCGCAGGCGGCGCTCCCGGGGGCGGCGACGGCGGGGCCGGCGAGCAGGAGGACTCCCGTGAGCGCGGCGGCCGCCGAGCCGGCCGCCGCCCTTCGTGTCTGAGCAGGCATGGCGTGCATCTCCTCGTTGGTGTCTCGGGCCCGGGGTGCTCCCCGGGCCCGGCAGCCGGCAGCAGGTCGGCGCCCGCGCGCCGCCGGGGCCTCGTGGGCCGTCGGCAGCTCGGCACGTCATGCTGCTCGCCCACCGGCCGCGCGGGGCGACGAGCCGTGTCGTCGGGGCCGCGGAGAGCCGGCGGGGTGCTGTGGACACACGGTAGGGCCTGACCAGGTGCTTCACCACTGTGAACGACTGGATGACCGGTCCAGGGGGCGCGATGCCGGGCGGGGCGCGCCGGTCCGGGCGCGGCGGCGCGGGGAGTCGCCGCCGCGTCCGGCGCCGGAGGGCCGGACGCGGCGGCGCCCGGCGACGGTGTCCCCGGTGCCCCGGACGCCGAGCGCGCCGCGGCCGTCCGGGGGCGGAGCCGTCACCCGGTGAGGTCATCCGGTGAGGTCAGGGGGTGAGACCATCCGGTGAGGTCAGGGCGTGAGGTCCCGGCCCTCGTCCCGGGTGTGCTTGTCGACGACGGCCCAGAACAGGTCCTCGGGCACCGCCTCGAGGTCCGGGTGGATGGCGGCCAGCTCGTCGATGATGGCGGCGACGTCGTAGTGGCCGTGCACGTCCCCGCGGCGGGCGAGCCGGTTGGCCGCGATGAGGCCCTCGACGTAGGCCGCGTGGTCGGTGTCGGTGAACGCGCTCAGCCCGGCGTCGGCCCACAGCTGCTCGAACTCCGGCTGGCCCTCGGTCACCACGCGGGCGGGGGCGGCCTCCAGCTCGGCGGTGTCCAGGGTCGCGGGGCTCCACGCGAGGCCGGTGGCCTTGGAGAAGCGGGTGCCGTCGTCGACCGTGATGGTGCGCTCGGACTCGTCGACGACGGTGCGCCGCTCGGTGCGCAGCCCGGGCCCGCCGCGGATCACCACCGCGCGGGCGCCGACGCCGCCCGCGCCGCCGATGGCGTGCTGATCGGGCACGAGCTCCTCCTCAGGGTGAGAACGACAGGGGAACGACAGTCCGGGAACGACGGGTGGGACGGGTGGCCGGGAGCGGTGTCGGCGTTCCGTCCGGCGTGGGGTCGGTCCCGGGGCCGGCGGGTGATGGGCCGACGGTAGCAGTCCCCGCCGACGGCGAGAAGCCGCCCAGGACCGGGCCCGGTGCGCGGTCCGGGCACGGGTGGGCGATGATGGACCGGGGGCGGCCCGACCTCGCGAGCGGGGTGCGCCCGCTCCCGCCGACCTCCCCCTGCCGAAAGTCGTGACCATGCACCGTGCCGAGCCGCCCGCCGACCGAGGCCACCGGGCAGGCGCGCCGCGGGCCTGGCTGCTGATGGTCTGCATCGGCCTGCTGGCCCTGACCCTGCGCAGCCCCATCGTGGCCCTGGGACCGGTGCTCGGGGAGCTGCGCGAGGAGCTGGGGTTGTCCGCGGCCCAAGCCGGTCTGCTCACCAGCATCCCCGTGCTCTGCTTCGCGGTGGCCTCCCCGCTGGCCTCGCTGACGATCCGCCGCGTCGGGGTGGAGTTCGCCATCACCCTCACGCTGCTGGGCGTGCTGGTCGGCACGGTGGTGCGCTCGGCCGGGGACACCACGGCGACGATGGTGGGCACGGTGCTGATCGGCGTGGCGATCACGGTGGGCAACATCGCCGTGCCCCTGATCATCCGCCGGGACTTCCCGGTGCACCGGCAGGCGGCGGCCACCGGGATCTACACGGCGGCCCTGAACATCGGCTCGACGCTCGCGGCGCTGCTCACCGCCCCGGTCGCCGCGGCGACCGGATGGCGGATCGGTCTGGGGTCGTCGGCCCTTGCCGTGGTCCTGGCCCTGCTCGTCTGGCTGCCGGCCGTGGGGCGGCGGCGGGCCCTGGTGCCGGAGCCGCAGCCCCCCGCGGCGCCGCGGCCGGCCGGGCGCGCGAGCGGGCGCTGGGCCACCGCCGGCCTCGCGGCGGGGTTCTCCGGCCAGGCGTTCGCCTTCTACGGCGTCACGGCCTGGCTGCCGACGCTGCTCGTGGAGGACGTGGGGATGTCCCCGGTCGAGGCCGGGGCGGCGTCCTCCTTCTTCCACGTCTTCGCGATCGCCGGAGCGCTCGGGGTCCCGCTGGCGGCCCGCCGCGCCGGCACCGCGGCCGTGGCCGGCGCCGTGGGGGTTGCCTGGCTCTTCCTGCCGCTGGGCCTGCTGCTGGCCCCGGAGCAGTGGTGGGCCTGGACGGCCGTCGGCGGCGTGGCCCAGGGCGGCGGGATCACGGTGATCTTCGTCGCCATCATGCGCCTGGCCCACGACGGGCCCTCGGCCGGGCGCATCTCGGCGGTGGTGCAGGGCGTCGGCTACGGCTTCGGCGCCCTGGCCCCGGCCGTCCTCGGGTTCGTGCACGAGCGCACCCAGACCTGCTCCGCCTCCCTGCTGGTCGTGCTGGCGGCCACCCTCACGTACCTGGTGTGCACCACCCTGGCCGTGCGCAGCGTCGCCCGGCGGCCCCGGTAGGCACGGCCCGGGCAGGCACGGCCCCACCGGGTGCAGGCGCTGGCGGTGCGGTCCCGCCCGAAGAGCGGTGCCGGTCGGTGCCGTGCACAGCAGACGCGGTCCCGGCGGCCCCGGCCCCGCGGCGAGGGAGGGCAGCACCCGGACACGCGCTCGGCGCCGCCGGACGGATCCGGCGGCGCCGAGACGGTGCCGTGCGCGTCGGGGCTCAGCCCACGCCCAGCACCGCGCGGAAGAAGTCGAGGAACATTCCCAGGATCGCAGTGAAGTTGGGGTTGAAGAAGGCGTCGAACGAGCCGTCGATGGTGAGCATGACAGGTCCTTCCGGGGGGTCTGCAACGGTCCGGGCGGCCGCGGGAGCGGACCGCCCGCGCCCAACCTAGCGGAGCCGTTCGCGGATGCGAATGGCCTTTTGGTCAGTTCTCGGACCGTGCCCCGTGGCCGGTCGGGGACGGGGCCGCGGCGGCGCGCAGCGCCTGCTCGTGAGCCCTCGCCTCCTCCCCGCCGATGGCCTCCCCGCGGGCCACCATGCCCGCGGTGTCCGACAGGGGGATCTGCTTGAGGAACACCGCCAGGAGGAAGGCCACCAGCATGAACGGGATGAGGTACCAGAACACCGGGGCCAGGGACTCCGCGTACGCGGCGACGACGCCCTCGCGGACGGGCTCGGGCAGCTGCGCCAGCGTCTGCGGGTCCAGGGTCGAGGTGGCCCGCCCGGCCTGTTCGGCGGAGGCGCCGGCCCCGGTGAAGACCGCTGTGAGCTTCTCGGAGAGGTTGGTGGTGAAGATTGCCCCGAAGATCGCCACGCCGAGGGCCGCGCCGACCTCGCGGAAGTAGTTGTTGGTGCTCGTGGCGGTGCCGACCAGCGACGGGTCCACGGCGTTCTGCACGACCAGCACGACGACCTGCATGATCAGGCCCAGGCCGGCGCCGAGCACGAACAGGTACACGCAGATCAGCCAGACGGGTGTGGCGGCCGTCAGCGTGGTCATGGCCAGCATGGCGGACGCGGTGACGAGCGTGCCCGCCGGCGGGTAGGCCTTGTACCGGCCCGTGCGGGAGATCCTCAGCCCGGACCAGATCGAGGTGCCCATCAACCCGACCATCATGGGGACCATGAGCAGCCCCGACTCCGCGGCCGAGGTGCTGGAGGACATCTGCAGGAACGTCGGGACGAAGGCGATGGCGGCGAACATGCCCAGGCCCAGGGTGAGGCCGATGGCGGTGGCGTTGACGAACACCGGGTTGCGGAACAGGCCCAGGGGGATGATCGGGTCCTCGGCCCGGGTCTCGTTCCACACGAACAGTCCCGCGGCCACGAGCAGGCCGCCGGCCCAGGCCCAGGTGCCGCGCGCGCTCCAGCCGTGCTCGGCGTCCCCGCCGAACTCGGTGAAGAAGATCAGGCAGGTCGTGGCCGCGGACAGCAGCAGGACGCCGGTGACGTCGATCCTGCGGGTCGCGCGCTTGTGCGGCAGGGTGAGGGTGAACCAGGCGATCGCGAAGGCCGCGATCCCGATCGGGATGTTGATGTAGAAGGCCCACTGCCAGGTCAGGTGGTCCACGAAGTAGCCGCCGAGCAGCGGCCCCGCCACGGCGGAGAGCCCGAAGATGCCCCCGAGCGGGCCCATGTACTTGCCGCGCTCGGAGGCCGGCACGATGTCCGCGATGATCGCCTGGGAGAGGATCATGAGCCCGCCGCCGCCCAGTCCCTGGAGCGCGCGGAAGGTGACGAACTGCCAGAACCCGGTGGCCAGGGCGCAGCCGACGGAGGCGAGGGTGAACAGGGCGATGGCGACCAGGAACAGGTTCCGCCGGCCCAGGACGTCGCCGAACTTGCCGTAGACGGGCATCACGATGGTGGTGGCCAGCAGGTAGGCCGTGGTGATCCAGGCCTGGTGCTCCACGCCGCCCAGATCGCCGACGATGGTCGGCATGGCGGTGGAGACGATCGTCTGGTCGAGGCTGGCGAGCATCATCCCGGCGATGAGGGCGGAGAAGATGATCCAGATGCGTCGCTGGGTCAGCACCAGCAGCGGGGCGTCCTGCGCGACCGCGGGCGGGGTGGAGGTCATGGGCTTCCTTCGGTGGCCGAGGACGGATCTGCGGCGGGTGCGGTCCCGGGGGAGGAGGTGGTCGGGGGGAGGGCCGCGGAGTCCTCCGGCGCCGCCGCCGGGACGGCGGCGCGAGGGCAGAACAGGACCCCGGCCAGGCGGACGTTGCGCGCCAGCCGGTCGGCGAACTCCGCCAGGGGAGGGGACTCCTCCGGGTCCGGGCCGGCGGGACGCTCCTCGAGGAGCTCGTGCACGGTGTGCCCGGCCAGGTGCGAGACGGCGGCCGCGGCCACGCCGGGGAACGGGTCGCCGGCCGCGCAGCCCTGCCGGCGGGCGATCAGCGCCGCGAGCTGGGCGACGTGGCGGTCCATCGACTCCGTGAGCCGCTGCAGCAGCACGGGCTCCCGCCGCAGGACCTCCAGCATCAGGGCCCGGTCGTGCGGGCCCTCCAGCAGCGCGAAGGACCGGACGACGAGCTCCTGGAGCGCCTCCAGCAGGCCCGGTCCCCGCGGATCGCGGCCGCCGGCCACGAACTGCTCGCCGAAGGCCTCGAGCGGGTCCCGGGCCGGGGTGCCCAGCACGGCGTCGTCCTTGGAGGCGAAGTAGTTGAAGAACGTCCGGCGGGAGATCCCGACCTCTGCGCACAGCTGCTCCACGGTGAAGCCGCCCAGGCCGTGGGCGGCCGTGAGCCGGCGGGCGCCGGTGATCAGTGCCCGCCGGGTGCGGCGCATCCGCCGCTCCCGTGCGCCGTCGCTCATGGGACTCGCCCCGGATCCGTCGAAGATTGCACTCTCACTATCATAGTGCAATTCACGGAGGGGTGGTCTCCTGGTGCGGCGCAACCCCGGCTCCGTAGGCTGGGAGGAGTTCGCACCCGCACCGGAGGAGGCCCGCCATGGCCGCGCACCACGACGCCGGGCCGGAGCTGATCGGTCTGCACGGGCGCAAGCAGGCGGGCAAGGACAGCTGCGGGGACCGCCTGGTGACCGCCCACGGCTACTCCCGGGTGGCCTTCGCCGATCCGCTGCGGCTGTTCCTGGTCCGCCTCGACCCGCTCGTGGGGGTGCGCGCCGGCCTGCCGCTGCGGCTCTCCACGGTCCTCGCCGAGGCCGGCGGGAACTGGGACCGGCTCAAGGACGAGGCGCACGACCCCGTCCACCGGGAGATCCGCACCCTGCTGCAGAAGATCGGCAACGAGGCCGGGAAGGCCGTCTTCGGGGAGACGGTCTGGGCCGACCGCGGCCTGGAGACCGCCCGGCGGCTGGGCGGGAGGGTCGTGTTCACCGACGTGCGCTTCGACGTCGAGGCCGCCGCGATCACCCGCGCCGGCGGCCGCGTGGTGCACGTGGTGCGCCCGGGCACCGCCGGGCCGGAGGACCCGCACCCCTCCGAGGCCGGCATCGACCCGCGCTGGATCAGCGCCACCATCGTCAACGACGGGACGCTCCCGCAGCTGTGGGCGAAGGTCGACGCCCTGGTGCTCAGCGGGCCGAGGGACCCGGGCTGAGACCGACCAGCTCGGCGCTGCGCTCCCAGAGGGCGTCGGCGAGCGCGTCGTCGTGCGCTCGCGGGTTCGTGCGGGCCGGCCTCTTCTTCTCGTAGTAGCCCCCGGAGCGCCAGTCCCGCCCGGGAGTGCCCTCGGCCAGCCACACCAGGGTCTCCGCGCCGCGCTCCGGACTGATCATCAGCCGGCGGCCCAGGCGGGTGCCGTAGAGGAAGCGCAGGGGAGTGCTGGTCGACGAGGCGAAGTTGGTCGCCACGCCGCCGGGGTGGAACGCCGCCGCGGCCAGCCCCTGGGCGCCGTGGCGGCGGGCGAGACCACGGGCGAAGAGGATGTTGGCGAGCTTCGTGTCCCCGTAGGCCCGCTGCGGGGACCACCGCCGGTCGTCGCCGAGGTCCTCCGGGCGGAAGCGGCCCAGCCGGGCGGCCACGCTGGAGGTGTTCACCACCGCCGCCCCGCGCTCCAGCAGCCGGTCCATCAGGAGCTGGGTGAGCAGGAACGGCGCCAGGTGGTTGACCTGCCACGTCATCTCGTGCCCGTCCTCGGTGAGCTCCCGGCGGTCGAAGATCCCGCCCGCGTTGTTGACCAGCACGTCGATCCGCGGCACCGCCTCCTGCAGCTCCTGGGCCAGGCGGCGCACGTCGGCCAGCCGCGCGAAGTCGGCGCTGACGTGCCGGGCCCCGAGCGGACGGGCCACCGCGGCGGTCTTCTCGGCCGAGCGGCCGACGACCACCACCTCGTGCCCGTCCGCGGAGAGCCGGCGCGCGGCGGCGGCGCCGATGCCGTCGCTGGCACCGGTGATCACGATCGTGCGCGGGTGGTCCTGCTGCTCCACGGGTCCTCCTCGGAAGAAACGGCGTGGGGCCCAGGATAGCGGCGCGGCCGGGACGGACCCGCTGCGCCGGCGGAATAAGCGGCCGGGCGGGGCCGTTGCGGCACGCATGACGGAAAACACCACCACCGTGCCCGCCACCATCGACCTCCAGGACCTCGGGACGGTGCACCGTCTCGGCTTCGGCGCCATGCGCATCGTCGGCGAGGGCGTGTGGGGCGAGCCCGCCGACCGCGAGAACGCCGGGCGCGTCCTGCGCCGGGCCGTGGAGCTGGGCGTCGACTTCATCGACACCGCCGACGCCTACGGCCCCGACGTCAGCGAACGGCTCATCGCCGAGGCCCTCCACCCGTACCCCGCGGGCCTGCGGATCGCCACCAAGGTCGGCTTCGCCCGCACCGGGCCCGGGCGGTGGATCCCGCTGGGCCGCCCGGAGTACCTGCGCCAGCAGACCGAGCTGAGCCTGCGCAAGCTGCGCGTCGACGCCCTCGACCTGCTCCAGCTGCACCGGATCGATCCGCAGGTCCCGGCCGAGGAGCAGTTCGGCACCCTGCGCGAGCTCCAGCAGGAGGGCAAGGTGCGGGCGCTGGGGCTGTCCCAGGTGACGGTCGAGCAGCTCGTGGCCGCCCAGGACCACTTCACCGTCGCCACGGTGCAGAACCGCTACAACCTCGCCGACCGCTCCTCCCAGGACGTCCTGGACCACGCCGCCGGGCACGGCATCGGCTTCATCCCCTGGGCGCCGATCTCGGCCGGGGAGCCGGCCCGCCCGGGCGGGCCGGTCGCCGCGGCCGCCGAGCGGCTCGGCGCCACCACCTCCCAGATCGCGCTCGCCTGGCTGCTGCGCCGCTCCCCGGTGATGATGCCCATCCCGGGCACCGCCTCCCTCGAGCACCTCGAGGAGAACATGGGCGCCGCCGGGGTCCACCTCGACGACGCGACCTACGAGGAGCTCACCGCCGCCGGCTGACCCGCCACGGCACACCGACACCGCAACCGCACCGCAACCGCACCGGAGGAGCAACCCACCATGGCTCGTGTTCTGATGATCGTCTCGGCCGCCGACGCCCTCACCATGCGCGACGGCACCACGCACCCCACCGGCTTCTGGGCCGAGGAGCTCGTCGTCTCGCACCGGGTGCTGCGCGAGGCCGGGCACACCGTCGAGATCGCCACCCCCGGCGGGCGCCGGCCCACCGTCGACCAGGCCAGCTTCGCCCCCGAGATGGCCGGGGGTCAGGAGCAGGCCGACGCGTTCCGCGCCTACCTGGAGGAGATCGACGAGGAGCTGTCGGCGCCGCTCGTCCTGTCCGAGGTCGACCCGGCGGACTACGACGCGTTCGTGCTGCCCGGCGGGCACGGGCCCATGGCCGACCTCGTGCACGATCCCTCCCTCGGCCGGATCCTGACCTCCGCGGACCGGGCCGGACGGCTCATCGCCCCGTTCTGCCACGGTCCCGCCGGTCTGCTCAGCGCCCAGGACGACGGCACCTTCCTGTTCGCCGGCCGGCGCCTCACGGCGTTCACCAACGAGGAGGAGCTGGGCGGGGGCACGGGTGAGAACACGCCCTGGTTCCTGGAGACCGTGCTGCGCGAGAAGGGCGCCGTCGTGGAGACCGGACCCGCCTGGTCCAGCCACGTGATCCGCGACGCCAACCTGGTCACGGGACAGAATCCGCAGTCCAGCCGCGCCGTGGCCGAGGTGGTGCTGGAGGCGCTCGGGGAGTGAGACCCCGGGGTCGCCGGTGGAACGGTGCCCGGTGCGCCGGGACCGCCCCACCGGCGGCCTGTCCGATTTCCGCACGGTCGTTTGTCCCGCAGGCGGCAGGGGCGGAACAATCCGAACCGGTTCAGCAGCGAGCCCATCGACATCTCCGCGCCCCCCGGAGGACGTGCCCATGGTCTCCCCGCCCCGCCCCGACGCACCGTTGGCGGACGCCCACTACGTCCTGCCGCTGAAGTGGACCGACGACGAGGACCTGCCCGATCTCGCCGCCTACCTCGCCGAGGTCGTCCGGTGGCTGCCCGTCACCGTCGTCGACGGGTCCGCGGGAGAGGTCTTCGAGGCCCACCGGCGCGCCCTGCCCGGCGCCGTGCGCCTCCTGCGCCCGGAACCGTGGCCGGGGGCCAACGGCAAGGTCGCCGGCGTGATGACCGGTGTGCGGCACGCGGCCGAGGAGCGCCTCGTCCTGGCCGACGACGACGTGCGCTACACCCGCGGCGCGCTGGCCGCCGTGGTCGGGCTGCTGGCGGACGCGGAGCTCGTCCGGCCGCAGAACTACTTCCTCGACCTCCCGTGGCACGCCCGCTGGGACACCGGACGCACCCTGCTCAACCGGGCCCTGGGCGGCGACTACCCCGGAACGCTGGGCGTGCGGCGCTCCGCCCTGCTCGGCGCCGGGGGCTACGACGGCGACGTCCTGTTCGAGAACCTGGAGCTCATCCGCACCGTCACGGCCGCGGGCGGGCGGGAGGTCCGGGCGCTGGACGTGCTCGTGGGCCGGGTGCCGCCCCGTGCCGCGCACTTCGCCGGTCAACGGGTGCGGCAGGCCTACGACGACTTCGCGCAGCCGGGACGGCTCGTCCTCGAGCTGTCGTGGCTGCCCGTGCTGCTCTGGTCCGCCCGCCGCCCGCGGCGCCTGGCCGGGCTGGGCGCGCTGGTCTGCGCGGTGGCCGAGGTCGGCCGGCGGCGCGCCGGGGGCCGGCGGGTCTATCCGGCGAGCACCGTGCTGTGGGCCCCGGCGTGGGTGCTCGAGCGCTCGGTGTGCGTGTGGGCGGCCCTGGGCGCCCGGTGCCGCGGCGGCGTGCCCTACGCCGGCTCGCGGCTGCGCACCGCGGGGCACTCCCGGGCGACCCTGCGCCGGCGGCTGCGGGACCGGTCGGCCTCAGGCGCGGGCGCGCTCGGCGAGCGCCAGGTCCCGGGCGGCCAGCACGGCGTCGCGGAAGGCCGGGAACGTCCGCCGGAGGGGACGGCCCCCGCCCGCCGGGACGAAGGTCAGGGACCACTTCTGCCGGCGGAAGCGGTGGAACGGGACGGCGACGATCTCCACGGTGGGCAGGACGTCGGAACGCTGACGGAGCACAGCAGGTCCTCTCGGGGGGAGTGACGGACGCTCCCGGCCGGGCCGGGGGGATCCTCGGGCCGGGGCCTTGCCGTGCTCATTCTACCGCGCAGGCCTGCCCGGGCACCCTCCCGGCCGCCGCGAGCGGGGCGGTATGCTCAGCACACTGATCGAGTGAGGAGACCCATGTTCACCCCGCACGTGGCCGACGGCATCCACCGCATCACCCATGCCCATGTCAACTGCTATCTCGTCGAGGACGACGACGGCGTCACCCTCGTGGACGCCGGACTGCCCAGCATGTGGCCCATGCTCCTGGCCGCCCTGGAGGACCGGGGGCGGCGTCCCGACCAGGTGCGCGCGCTGGTGCTGACGCACGCGCACTTCGACCACGTCGGCTTCGCCCGCCGCGCGCAGGAGGAGTGGGGGGTGCCGGTGCTCGGCCACCCCGCCGACGCGCGGCTGGCGGCCCACCCGTACCGGTACCGCCCGGAGCGCAACCGGTTCCTCTATCCCTTCGGCCACCCGCGGTCGCTGCCGCTGCTGGGCCGCATGGCCGCGGCCGGGGCGCTGGCCGTCAAGGGCGTGCGGGACCTCAGCCCCCTGGAGACCGGGACGGCGCTGCCGGTGCCGGGCCGGCCCGTCGTGGTGCACACCCCCGGCCACACGGACGGGCACTGCATCCTCGACCTGCCCGACCGCGGCGCCGTGCTCAGCGGGGACGCGCTCGTGACCCTGGACCCCTACACCGGCCGGCGGGGCCCGCAGATCGTCGCGGCGGCCGCCACCGCGGACACGACCGTGGCCCTGGACTCCCTCGACGCCGTGGCCGCCACCGGGGCCGGCACGGTGCTGCCCGGCCACGGGGACCGCTGGACGCAGGGCGCGGAGGCCGCGGCCCGGCACGCCCGTGCCGCCGGCGCCCACTGACCGGGTCCGGCCCGGCCCCGGAGGTCTGCGGGGCCGGCGCGGAGCGCACGCGGACACGGCCGGGGGCCCGGGACGGAGGAGCCGTCCCGGGCCCCCGGCCGTGTCCGCGTGCGCTCCGCGCCGGCCCCGCAGACCTCCGGGGCCGGGACCTACTCCCTGTTGAGCTTGTCCTGGAGGGCGCCGGCGGCCTTCTCCACCCGGTTGGGCACCTCGGTGGTGCCGTAGAACCGGGCGTCGGGGTGGGTGGGGGGCGGCATCGGCACCCCGGCCATGGGCTGGTCCTTGTACCCGAACTCGCCGTTGCCGTCCGGGGTGGGCCCGGAGGCCCAGGAGCCCTGCGCGGCGGTCGCCCCGTCGGAGAAGTTGTAGTAGTCGTAGGAGAACTCGGTGGCCTCCTTGGCCTGCGGGAAGTTCGAGGGCACCGGCATCTGCTCCAGCCCGTCGGCCTGCAGCTCCTTGACCGCGGCCATCCACTGGTTCTGGTGCATGGTGTCGCGGGCCAGCAGGAAGGAGAGCATGTCGCGGATGCCCTTGTCGTCGGTCATGTGGTAGAGCCGGGCCACCTGGAGCCGGCCCTGCATCTCGGCGTTGACGTTGGAGGACATGTCCGCCAGCAGGTTCCCGGAGGCGGTGACGTAGGACCCGGACCAGGGATTTCCCATCGAGTCCACCGGCCGCGCTCCGGCCCCGGCGACGATGGCGTGCTGCAGATCGGTGCCGCCGATCACCGCCGCGACCGCCGGGTCGCCCTGGACCGCCTCCTCGGTGATGCCCAGCGGGGCCTTCTCCAGCAGCTGGGCGACCATGGTGGCGAGCATCTCGATGTGGCCGAACTCCTCGGCGGCCGTGCCGAAGAGCAGGTCCCGGTACTTGCCCGGGATGTGGGCGTTCCAGGCCTGGAAGCTGTACTGCATGGCCACGGTGATCTCGCCGTACTGGCCGCCGATCACCTCCTGCAGCTTGCGCGCATAGACCGCGTCCGGCGCCTCGGGAGTGGCGTTGTACTGGAGTTTCTGCTGATGAAAGAACACGATGTGGCCTCCGTCGGAGATTGCAGTGGCCCGGTGGTGGGGGAGCGCTGGTCCGCTCCGCCGCACCCCGGTGAGGCCACCCTAATCCGCCTCCTCCGAGATGTGAAGCGTGCTGATAAAGTGGGCGCGTCCGCACGGACCACCCGGTCCGCCCCTTCCCACCACCCCTTCCGACGATCTGGAGGACAGCCCGTGAAGCAGCTCAGCATCGACGCACCCGGAGGCCTCGACCGGCTCCGCCTCGTGGACGCCACGGATCCCGGCGCCCCCGGTCCGGGCGAGATCCGCGTGCGGGTGCAGGCCAGCTCCCTGAACTACCACGACTACCTCGTCGTCTCCGGCGGCACGCGCACGGCGGACGGCCGGATCCCCATGGCCGACGGGGCCGGCGTCGTGGAGTCCGTGGGGGAGGGGGTCGAGGAGTTCGCGGCCGGGGACACCGTGGTCTCCTGCTTCTTCCCCCTGTGGCAGGACGGTCCGCCGGTGGACGCGGACTTCTCCCGCGTGCCCGGGGACGGGCTCGACGGCTACGGCCGGGAGGTCGTGGTGCGCCCGGCGACGTGGTTCACGCGCGCCCCGGCCGGCTGGTCGACGGCGGAGGCTGCGACCATCACCACGGCCGGGGTGACCGCGTGGCGGGCGCTCGTGGTGAACGGTGGGCTGCGCGCCGGCGACGTCGTGCTGGCCCTGGGCACCGGAGGGGTCTCCGTCTACGCGGTGCAGCTGGCCAAGGCCATGGGCGCCTCCGTGGTGGCGACCTCGTCCTCCGCGGAGAAGCTCGAGCGCGTCCGCGAGCTCGGGGCGGACCACGTCCTCAACTACCGGGAGGACCCCCGGTGGGGGCGCACCGTCCTGGAGCTCACCGGCGGGCGCGGGGCCGACCACGTCGTGGAGGTCGGCGGTCCGGGCACCCTGCCGCAGTCCCTGCGGGCCGTGCGCATCGGCGGGCACATCTCCCTGATCGGCGTGCTCACCGGGCCCGGCGGTGAGGTGCCCACGGCGCTGCTGATGGCCAAGCAGGCCCGCCTGCAGGGCCTGATCGTCGGCAGCCGCCGCGACCAGGCCGACTTCGTGCGCGCGCTGGAGAGCACCGGGATCCGTCCGGTGATCGACCGCAGGCACGGTCTGGCCGAGGCGGCGGAGGCCTTCCGGGAGATGGAGGCGGCCCGCCACTTCGGCAAGATCGTGCTCGAGCACTGAGCGCCCGTGCCGGGGGCCGGGGCCCCCGGCACGGGGCTCACCACCCGGTGACGGTGATCTGACCGGTCGTCGAGGACCAGATGACCTTGTACCGGTTGGAGAAGCGCTGGTAGACGGTGGTGCCGGAGCGGATCTCGTCGGTGACGGGGTAGCCGTAGCCGCGCTCGAAGCCCGCGGCCTTCCAGGCCCGGCCGATCGCGCCCGTCTCCTTGACCGCCCGGGCCCCGTAGGCGCGGGTCCACAGCACCTTGGTCAGCGCGCCGTCCCGGGAGTACACCTGGTAGGAGGAGCCGTCGGGAAGCCGGCGCTCCTCCGTGCTGGGATAGCCGTAGCCGTTCTCCCGCCCGGCGGCCACGAACTTCTGGCCGATGGTCGTGGCGTTCTCGAGCCGGTGCGCTCCGGTGGCCGGGCTCCAGTACAGGGTGCTCTTGCGGCCGTTGAGGGAGAACTCCTGGTAGGCGCCGCCGGAGCGCAGACCGCCGATCTCGGGGGTGATGGGCGTCCCCAGCACGGAGGCCCCGCCCAGGGCGTGGTACTTCGCGCCGATGGCGCCGGCCACGCCGTAGCCGGACGGGCTCGGGAGCGGCGTGGTCGGCTGGGCGGTCTCGTTGCTGTAGGCGGGGGTGCCGCCCACCCGGGTGGTGGCGTCCGCGGGAGCGCCCCCGTTGGCGTAGCCGTAGAGGTTGACCGTGGACAGCACCTGCCAGGGCTGGCCGGTGTTCTCCAGCCTGCCGTCCGCGTAGCTGAGGCCGATGCCGATCACCTCGTGGCGGGGGTCCTTGAGCGCCTTGTCGTGGGCCGCCGAGGACTTCCACCACGCCACCAGCGCCCGCACGTCACGGTGGTACTCGAGGGCGATCACCTCGTTCGCGTTGGTGTACGGCCCGACCCGGGGGTCGGTGAGGAAGCTGGTGCTGTGGGAGAACCGCTCCTCGACCACCTGCCGGTCGGACTCCTTCTGCACCACCTGGGAGAGCGTGGCCGAGTACTTCAGCGACCGCAGCCCGAGGGACTCCCGGTACCGGTTGATCTCGTCGAGGATGATCTGGGCGTCGTTCTGGCGCGTGAGCGCGTCGACCTGCACGAGGTCCTGCGCGGCCGCCTGCGCCGCCGGGGCGGTGAGCAGGGAGGTGCCGGCGAGGGTGGTGGCGCCGATCCCGGCGGAGAGGGCCAGGGCGGCCATGCGGCCGTGACGGCGCGCGGGGGCGCAGCGGTGTTTCGCCATGGGTGCTTCTGCTTCCTGGTCTGTCTGCACGTGCGGAAAGAGGTGGGGGTTCCGCACGGCGGGGGGCTATCGCGGTCCGGCCGGACAGCGAGACAGATTGGGCTGGGGAAGGCGCCCAGGGAAATGCTAGGGAATTCCCATGAGAAATGGAAAAGATGCGAAATTGTTGCTTTCCGGGCCGAGGACACGCGCGCCCGACGGCGGATGTGCCGCGGGTCACAGCCCGGCCTGGATATACTGCCCGACTTCACCCCGGCGCTTCCGGCGCCGTGCCCGCCGCCGCCCGCGGGCCGCGGAACGATAGGCTGGCAGGGCACATCCGGGAAGGAGCTCGATGACCGACCACGCCACACGCCCCGCCGGTGCCCGGCGCGCGCTCCGGCTGGCCCCGGTCGTCGCGACCGCCCTGGCCCTCGCCGGGTGCGGCCCCGACCTCGACACGCCCGAGGGCACCACCCGGGCCTTCGTGGACGCCATGGCCGAGCGTGACTGGGCGGGCGCCTGCGAGCTGCTCTCCCACGACCTCGTGCACCGGTCCATGGACGGCAACTCGCAGTACTGCCCCACCTACCTGGAGCGCTGGCACCAGGACACCGGCCTCTACCGCACCCTCGTGGTCCAGGGCGAGGCCTCCGCCACCGAGGAGGGCTACCGGCTCGAGGTCGCCCCCGAGGACGCGCCCGACCGGACCGAGGAGGTCGTCGTGGTCGAGGAGTCGGGGCGTCTCGTGCTGCTGCGCTACCCCGGCCGCGACACGGCCGCCCGCTGACCGCGATCCGCTGACCGCATCCCGCGCGCACGCGCCCACAGGAAGGACCGTCATGACCGATCCGCAGACCGTTCCCGCCGCCCCGGCGGCGTCGTCGCCGGAGGGGGAGACCGTCGAGATCTGCCGCAACCTCATCCGGATCGACACCTCCAACTACGGCAGCGGGGACGCCAAGGGCGAGCGGCGGGCCGCGGAGTACGTCGCGGGCCTGATCGAGGAGGTGGGGCTGACCACGACGCTGCTGGAGTCCGCCCCCGGGCGCGCCAACGTCTTCGCCCGGCTGGAGGGCACCGATCCGTCCGCGGACGCCCTGCTGGTGCACGGGCACCTGGACGTGGTCCCGGCGATCGCCGCCGACTGGTCCGTGGACCCGTTCGCGGGGGAGCTGCGGGACGGGATGATCTGGGGCCGCGGGGCCGTGGACATGAAGGACATGGACGCCATGATGATCTCCGTGCTGCGCCACATGGTGCGCACGGGGACCCGGCCGCGCCGTGACATCGTGTTCGGGTTCTTCGCCGACGAGGAGGCGGGCATGGTCTACGGCTCGCACTGGATCGCCGAGCACCACCGCGGGCTCTTCGACGGGGTCACGGACGCGATCAGCGAGGTCGGCGGCTACTCGGCCACCATCGGCGGCCGGCGCGCCTATCTGCTGCAGACGGCCGAGAAGGGCCTGATGTGGCTGCGGCTCAACGCCCAGGGCACCGCCGGGCACGGGTCCCAGATCAACGACGACAACCCCGTCACCCGCCTCTCCAGCGCCCTGGCCAACATCGGGCAGTACCGGTGGCCGGTGGAGCTGACCAAGACCACCCGGGCGTTCCTGGACTCCGTCACGGAGCTGACGGGGGTGGAGTTCGACCCGCAGAACCCGCAGCGGCTGCTCGCCGAGCTGGGCTCCGTGGCCCGGTTCGTCGGAGCCACCCTGCAGACCACGGCCAATCCGACCATGCTGGAGGCCGGGTACAAGGTCAACGTCGTGCCGGGCTCGGCGCAGGCCGGGCTGGACGTGCGCTACCTGCCGGGCCAGCGCGAGGTGGTGCTGGAGAAGCTCGCGGAGCTGGCCGGGGACGGCGTGGGCTTCGAGTTCGAGTCCGACGACATCGCCCTGGAGGTGCCCTTCTCCGGCAACGTGGTCGACGCCATGGTCTCCGCCCTGCACGTCGAGGACCCGGAGGCGGTGGTCCTGCCGTACATGCTCTCCGGCGGGACGGACAACAAGTCCCTGGACCCGCTGGGGATCACCGGCTACGGGTTCGTGCCGCTGCGGCTGCCGGACGAGCTGGACTTCCCCGCCATGTTCCACGGCGTGGACGAGCGCGTGCCGGTGGACTCCCTGGAGTTCGGCTCCCGCGTCCTGCACCGGCTGCTCAGCAGCTACTGACTACCCCGGCCGCCCGGCACCGCACCGGGGGCCCGACCGACGAAGGAGCGAGATGGACCGCGCGGACACCGCACCGGCCGAGACCCGGGTGCGCGAGAGCCTGACGCCGGAGACCCTGCTGCCCGACGAGCTGCTGGAGACCTTCCGCGCGCGGGCGGGCGGCTACGACCGGGAGAACCGGTTCTTCGACGAGGACTTCGCGGACCTGGTGCGCATCGGCTACCCGCTCATGCTCGTCCCGCGCGAGTTCGGCGGTCTGGGCTTCACGCTGCGCCAGGCCGCCGCGGCGCAGCGCCGGCTGGCGGCGGCGGCACCGGCCACGGCGCTGGGCATCAACATGCACCACGTGCTCGTGGGCGTGGGGCACACGCTGCGGCTGCGCGGGGACGAGCGCGCCCGGGGCATCTTCGAGCAGGCCGCGGCCGGGGAGATCTTCGCCTTCGGCATCTCCGAGGCCGGCAACGACGCCGTGCTCTTCGACGCGGCGACCACCGCGGAGGCCACCGCGGACGGGTACCGGGTCACCGGCACCAAGATCTTCACCTCGCTCTCCCCGGTCTGGACCCGGCTGATCGTCCACGCCCGGGACGACGCGGACCCGCGGGCCCCGCTGGTCTTCGGCTTCGTGGCCCGCGACGACGAGGGCGTCGAGATCCTCGACGACTGGGACACCCTGGGGATGCGCGCCTCGCAGTCGCGCAGCACGATCCTGCACGCGGTGCGGCTGCCGGCCGACCAGGTGCTCACCCGCACCCCGGCGGGCCCCAACCCGGACCCGGTGGTGTGGGGCATCTTCGGCTGCTTCGAGCTGCTGCTGGCGGCGGTCTACACCGGGATCGCCGACCGGGCGGTGCAGCTGGCCGCGGAGCTCGCCGGGGCGCGCCGGTCGCGGGCCAGGGGGACGTCCTACGCGCAGGACCCGGACATCCGGTGGCAGATCGCCGAGGCCGCGCTGCTGCGCGACGGGGTGGAGCTGCAGCTGGACCGGCTGACGGCCGACGTCGACGCCCTGGGTTCGGCCGGGGCCCCGGACCACGGGCCCCGCTGGTTCCTGCTGTTCTCGGGGGTCAAGCACCGGGCCACGGAGACGGCTCGGCAGGTGGTCGACCTCGCGATGCGCACCTCCGGCGGCGCCCAATACTCCCGGGGCGGGGAGCTGGAACGGCTCTACCGCGACGTCCTCGCCGGGATCTACCACCCCTCGGACAGCGAGTCGGTGCACGCGGCCGTGGCCAAGGCCCTGCTGGGCCCGCTGGAGGCCTGAGCCGTCCCGGCGGAGTCCCGGGCGGGGCTCAGATGGTGCGTTCCACGCGCATCACGCGGCGGCGCAGCCAGTACTTGCGGGTGCCGCCGTAGAGGAGCACGGTGCGGGTCAGCTCCCACTTGCCGTACTCGGCGTGCTCGCGCAGCCGGGCCCGCGCCTCGCTGAGCCGTTCGTGCGGTGCGACGGTGAGCAGGAGGTACTCGTAGCGCTGGTCGGCGTCGTGCCGCAGGGTCGCCGAGCTGGTGCGGACTTGTTCTCTCATCGGTCCCCATTCTGCACGGATAAGCGCTAACGTCTACTCCATGAGTCATGATCCTCGTGCCGCGCTGCAGGCCCTCGTGAGTGCCTTCGAAGAACACCTCGCCGCCGCCTCCAACCGCCGCAGCGACGACGACCCCGCGGTCGACGGAGCCTACATCGCGATCGCCGACGCCTTCGACGCCTACGAGGAGGCGCTCTACGACGCCTACGACGAGGTCACCCCGCTGACCGTCTTCGCCGAGGAGGAGGACGACGACTCCGACGAGGACGAGGACGACGACGAGGACGAGGAGCTCCTCGAGGACAACGAGATGCTCGACGAGGACCTCGTCGACGAGGAGGACTACGAGGACCTCGACGACGCGGACGGGGCGCGCTCCTCCCGCTGACCCGTTACCTTCTTCCCAGCTCCTCGGTCCGTGATGATGAGGAGTGTTGGCCGGCCGGTCCTCGGCATGATCGTTTGCCCCCAGTCATCCATGATCCGGGGGGTGTTGTCACCGAGGGCCGGTCCGGTGGTCACGGATCGCTGATAGAGGCGGGATCTCCTGTGGAGGACCTTTGTAACGTGGATGCCGAGCGTGACCACCTCCCGGCCGGCCAGCACGTGCAGATGCCATCGCAGGAGAAGGGACCCGGCCATGTCAGAGCAACCATCCCCGGCGGTGTTCGTCGGCCTCGACGTCGGCAAGTCCGACCATCACGCCGTGGCCGTCACGAGCACGGGGAGGGCGGTCTATGACAAAGCTCTGCCCAACGACGAGGCTCGGCTGCGGGCGATTCTTGAGGCCCTGATCGTCGAGCACGGGCCGGTGCTGATGGTCGTTGATCAGCCGGCCACCATCGGGGCGCTGCCGGTGGCGGTGGCCCAGGCGATGGAGTCTGTCACCGTGGCATACCTGCCGGGACTGGCCATGCGCCGGATCGCGGACCTGCACCCGGGTGCGGCGAAGACGGACGCCCGCGACGCGTTGATCATCGCCGAGGCCGCCCGGACCATGCCGCACACCCTGCGGAACATCCGGGTGGACGAGGCTCAGATCGCCGAGCTGGGTGTGCTGGCCGGCTTCGACGACGACCTCGCCGCCCAGATCACCGCCACCTCGAACCGTCTGCGGGGGATGCTCACCCAGATCCACCCCGCCCTGGAACGGGTCCTCGGGCCGCGGGTGACCCACCCGGCGGTGGCCGACCTGCTCACCCGCTACCCGACCCCGGCGAAGCTGCAGACGGCCGGACGGGGTCATGTGAGGGCGAGGCTGAAGAAGCACGCCCCGCGGCTGGCCGAGCCGTTGACCGAGGAGGTCTTCGACGCCCTGGGCCAGCAGAGCGTGGTCGTGGCCGGTACCGAGGCCGCCGCCACCGTCATCCCGATCCTGGCCGGGCAGCTGGCCGGCCTGATCCATCAGCGCGCCACGGTGGCTACCCAGGTCGAGGCCCTCGTGGAGGCCCACCCTCTTTCCGCGGTCCTGACCTCGATGCCCGGCATCGGCGTCAGGACCGCCGCGAGGATCCTCACCGAAGTCGTCGGCAAGGACTTCCGAGACGCCGGGCACTTGGCCTCCTACGCCGGAATCGCCCCGGTTACCCGAAGGTCGGGAACCTCGATCCGCGGCGAGCACGCCGCCAAGGGCGGGAACAAGAGACTCAAACGGGCGCTGTTCCTCTCCGCCTTCGCCTCACTCAACCACCCGCCCTCCCGGGCGTACTACGACCGCAAGCGCGCCCAGGGCAAACGCCATAACCAGGCGATCATCGCCCTGGCCCGCCGACGGATCGACGTCCTGTACGCGATGCTGCGCGACGGGACCCTCTACCAAGACCCCACCGAGCCTCAGAGCCCGTCACCGGTGGCCCTGGCCGCTTGACGAAAACGATAGAGGCACCCCCCCGCCGCTCCACGCCGCCCAGAGGCACGGCCCCGCCCGAGGGGCCGTGCCTCTGGGCGTCCGGGCCTGTCCCGCCGCCGCCCACGGCACCGGTGCCGTAGGGTGGCCGGGTGAATTGGATCGAAAGCATCATTCTGGGCCTGGTGCAGGGCCTGACGGAGTTCCTGCCGGTCTCCTCCTCGGCGCACCTGCGGATCGTGGGGGAGTTCCTGCCCAACAGCGCGGACCCGGGGGCGGCGTTCACGGCGATCACGCAGCTGGGCACCGAGACCGCCGTGATCATCTACTTCTGGCGCGACATCGCCCGGATCCTCAGGCAGTGGGCCCTGTCCCTGGTGGGCCGGGTGGAGCGCTCCGACCCGGACGCCCGGATGGGCTGGCTGATCATCCTGGGTTCCCTGCCGATCGGCGTGCTCGGGCTGCTGCTGGAGGACTACATCGACACGGAGTTCCGCTCCCTGTGGATCACCGCCACGATGCTGGTGGTCTTCGGCGTGATCCTGGCCGTGGCGGACCGGGTGGGCCGCCAGGCCCGGCACCTCGACGACCTCACCGTCAAGCACGGCGTGCTCTTCGGGTTCGCCCAGGCCCTCGCCCTGATCCCCGGCGTCTCCCGCTCCGGCGGCACGATCACCGCCGGCCTGCTGATGGGCTACACGCGCGAGGCCGCCGCCCGCTACGCCTTCCTGCTGGCCATCCCGGCGGTCTTCGCATCGGGGCTGTACAAGCTGGCGCAGACGCTGGGGGAGCCGCAGTCCGGGCCCTACGGCATGGCCGAGACCCTCCTGGCCACGGGCATCGCGTTCGCCGTCGCCTACGTGATCATCGGCTGGTTCATGCACTACATCTCCAACCGCAGCTACACCGTCTTCGTGTGGTACCGGATCGCGCTGGGCCTGACGATCTTCGTCCTGCTGGGCCTGGGCGTGCTCAGCGCCTGAGCGCGGACGGGACGGCCCCCGCGGGTCCGGTAGGTTGGGAGGGGTCCCGCGCCGCGGCGACCGCCCCCACCCCGACCCCGATCCCTCCGAGGTGAGCATGAAAGCCTGGTCCGCCCGACCCGTCCCCGACCTCCCCGGTGAGGCCCCCCTGCCGGCGGTGCAGGACACCCGGCTGCGGCGACGGGCGGAGCTGCCCCGGCAGGAACGGGCGAGCCTCTACGTCTGCGGGATCACCCCGTACGACGCCACGCACATGGGTCACGCCGCCACCTACGTGGCCTTCGACGTGCTGCACCGGGCGTGGCTGGACGCGGGCACCCCGGTGGACTACGTCCAGAACGTCACGGACGTGGACGACCCCCTGCTCGAGCGGGCCGAGGCCACGGGCGTGGACTGGCGGGAGCTGGCCGCGGAGCAGACCGAGCTGTTCCGCACCGACATGAGCGCCCTGAACGTCCTCCCGCCCCAGCACTACGTGGGCGCCACGGAGGTCGTCGACCGGATCGTGCCCGCCGTCGAGGACCTGATCGCCCGCGGGCTGGCCTACCGGGTGCCCGGCACCGGCGGGGAGCCCGACGGCGACGTCTACTTCGACGTGGAGGCCGCCGGCGCGCCGGCGGCCGAGGACGGGTGGGCCCTGGGCGACGTCTCCCACCTGGCGCCGGAGCGGATGCTGGCGCTGTTCGCCGAGCGCGGCGGGGACCCGGACCGCCCGGGCAAGCGCCACCGGCTGGATCCCATGCTGTGGCGCGTGCACCGTCCGGGCGAGCCCGCCTGGGACGGGGCGTCCCTGGGGGCGGGCCGGCCGGGCTGGCACATCGAGTGCTCCCTCATCGCCCTCCAGCACCTGCCCGCTCCCTTCACCGTCCAGGGCGGCGGCTCCGACCTCGTCTTCCCGCACCACGAGATGGGCGCCGGGCACAGCTGGGCCCTGACCGGCCGGCCGATGGCCGAGCACTTCCTGCACACCGGCATGGTCGGCCTCGACGGGGAGAAGATGTCGAAGTCCCGCGGCAACCTGGTGCTCGTCTCCCGGCTGCGGGCCCAGGGGGTGGACCCGGCGGTGATCCGCACCGCGATCCTCGCCCACCGCTACTCCGAGGACTGGTTCTGGACCGACCTCGTGCTCGCCGGCGCGGTAGCCCGGGTGGACACCTGGCGCCGGGCCCTGGGCGCGGCGCCCGAGGGCAGCGCGGCCCCGCTGCTGGAGGCCGTGCGCACCGCCCTGGCCGACGACCTGGACACGCCCGCGGCCCTGGCGGCCCTGGACGACTGGGCCGCCCGCGCCCTCACCGGCCCCGCGCAGCCCTCCGCCGCGGACGCGGGCCTGGTCCGGGACCTCGTGGAGGCCCGCCTGGGCGTGGTGCTCTGAGCCCTCCCGCGGCCCCGGTCACGGGGCGGGTCGGCCGGCTCCTGATCGCGGGGGCCCGGGGCATCGGCGCCGGGGGGCCGGCACCGGGTGGCCGGCGCCCTGCGGCCGGGACCGGGTGACGGGGGTCCTGCGTCCGGTCGGGGCGGGTTGCGCCCCGACCGGACTCACTTCTCGTCGCGGCGTCGGCGCAGGTAGCGCTCGAACTCCTTGGCGATCGCGTCCCCGGTGGCCTCGGGCAGGTCCGTGGTGTCCTTCGCCTCCTCCAGCTGCTGGACGTAGGCGGCGATCTCGGGGTCGTCCGAGGCCAGCTCGTTCACCCCGCGCTCCCACGCCTCGGCGTCCTCGGCGATGACGTCCAGGGGCAGGGTGATGTTGAGCAGCTCCTCGATCTCCCGCAGCAGCGCCAGCTCCGCCTTCGGGGACGGGGACTGCGCGACGTAGTGCGGCACGGCCGCCCACAGGCTCACCGTGGGGAACCCGCCGAGGGAGGCCATGTGGGACAGGACCCCCACGATCCCGGTGGGGCCCTCGTACTGGGAGGGGTCCACGCCCAGCTCCTCCTGCAGCTCCGCGGTGTCCGAGGTCTTGGTCACCGGGATCGGCCGGGTGTGCGGCACGTCCGCCAGCAGCGCCCCGACCATCACGACGAAGTCGACGTCGAGCAGCGTCGCCTGCTCGAGCAGCTCCGCGGTGAACGAGCGCCACCGGTAGGACGGCTCCCACCCGTGCAGCAGGACGAGGTCCAGGTTCGTGCCGGGCACCGTGGCCGTGGCCAGCTTGGTCGTCGGCCACACGATCTTCACCTCGCCGGTCGCCGCGCGGCGCACGATCGGCCGGGAGAACTGGTAGTCGTAGAAGTCGTCCGAGGTGACCTCGAAGACGTCCTTCGCCCCGTAGTGCTCGGCCAGGAACTGCACGGCGTCCGTGGCCGCGTCCCCGGCGTCGTTCCACCCCTCGAACGCGGCCACCAGCACGGTCACCCGCTCCTGGTCGCCGCTCTCACGGACCACGCCGAACGGACCGGCCTGGGGTCGGGGGAACGTCTCCTCGAAATTGCTCACGCTCCCACCCTACGCGCAGGCGCATCCACGGCAAGAGGACCGCCGGGCCCGGGCCCCGTGTTGCGGGAACTACGATGGAGGCCATGCCGACCCCGCCTCCTCCGCGCCCCGACGCGCCCCTGCCCACCGCGGTGCTCTTCGACATGGACGGCACCCTGGTGGACACCGAGCCGTACTGGATCGAGGCCGAGATCGCGCTGGTCCGCGCCCACGGCGGGACCTGGACCGAGGCGGACGCCCTGGCCATGGTCGGCACCGGCCTGGAGGACGCCGCGGCGGTCTTCCAGCGCGCCGGGGTGGCCCTCACGGTCCGGGAGATCGTCGAGCACCTGCTGGGGCGCGTCGTCGCCCGCACCCGGCAGCGGACCGTCCACCGGGACGGGGCGCCGGAGCTCGTCGCGGCCCTGCGCGAGCGCGGCGTGCCGCTGGCCCTGGTCACCAGCAGCGAGGCGCCCCTCGCCGAGGTCGTCGTCGACGCCTACGGCGGCCCCGGCGTCTTCGACGTCGTCGTCACCGGGGACCAGGGCCACCCCGCCAAACCCGCCCCCGACCCCTACCTGCTCGGCGCCGCCCGCCTGGCCGAGCGCGTCGGGCGGCCCCTGGACCCCCGCGGAATGGTCGCCGTCGAGGACTCCCGCACGGGCGTGCGCTCCGCGACCGCTGCGGGGATCCACACCGTGGGCGTGCCCAACCTGGTCCCCCTCCACGACTCCGGGGCGGACACGGTGCTGCCCACGCTCGCCGGCGTCACGCCCGAGGACCTCGGACGGCTCGTCGCCGGGGTCCGCGCGTGAGCGGCGAACGCGCCGCCGGTGTGCCCCTGGGCCGGATCGGCGGCGTGCCCGTCACCCTGTCCTGGTCCTGGTTCGTGATCGCCGCCGTCACGGTGCTCCTCTACACCCCCGTGCTGCTGCGGGCCTATCCCGAGCTGGGCGCGCTCAACTACGCCGCCTCCCTCGGCTTCGCCCTCACCCTCGCCGTGTCCGTGCTGCTGCACGAACTGGCCCACGCCTGGACGGGCCGGGCCTTCGGCTGGCCCACCGGGCGGATCGTGCTCAGCCTCCTCGGCGGGCACACCCACTTCGGCGACGTGCGCACCACCCCGCTGGCCTCCGCGGTCGTCTCCCTGGCCGGGCCCGCCGTCAACCTCGCCCTCGGCCTGGCCGGCTGGGCGCTGCTGCGCACCGCGGACCCCGCCCCGTCCCTCGGCTGGGTGCTGCTCGACCTCACCACCTGGGCCAACCTCATCGTGGGCCTGTTCAACGTGCTGCCCGGTCTGCCCCTCGACGGCGGCCGCGTGGTCGAGTCCGTGGTCTGGGCGCTCACCGGCCGGGAGCACCGCGGCACCGTGGTGGCCGCCTGGGCCGGCCGCGCCCTCTCCGTCCTCCTGCTGGCCGGCACCGCGGCCACGGGCCTGTGGCGGCAGACCCCCGCCCTCGTGCTCGTGGTCCTGATCGCCGGCTTCATGTGGCAGGGCGCCGGCGCCTCGCTGCGCTCCGCCCGGATCCTCTCCCGCCTGCACGGGGTCAGCGCCACCGCCCTCGCCGAACCCGCCCTCACGGTGCCCCACGACGCGTCCCTGGCCCGCACCGACCAGCTGGTCGTCACCCACCTCGCCGCCCGGCACCCCGCCCCGGACGGCGCCGTGCCGCACGTGGTGGCCGTGGACACGGGCGGGCGGCCCGTGGGCCTGCTCGTGCCCGCCGCCGCCGACGCCGTGCCCGACGACCGACGCGCAGGCACGCCCCTGGCCGCCGTGCTGGAGCGGCTGCCCGAGGGGGCCGTGCTGCCGGGGGAGCTGCAGGGGGAGGCGCTGCTGCGCGCGGTGGCCCGCACCGACCACCCCCGCTACGTGGTCACCGGCCCCGGCGGCACACCCGCGGGGGTGCTGCGCAGCGCGGCGCTCGAGCGCCTGCTGGCCGGCTGAGCCCGCCGGCGCCCGCGGCGGCGGCCCCGCGCCACGGCGGCACGGCACGGTGACACAATGGGGGAGGACCACGGTCCTGCCGCATCCGCCGCAGGACCCCGCACCGCAACGCCATCCCGTGAAAGTGAGCCGATGACCGGAACCGCTGACCAGACCGCCGCCCCCACGCCCGCCACCCCGCGGGGCGCCCTCAACCGGCGCGGTCCCTTCCGGGCCGGGGAGCGCGTGCAGCTCACCGACGAGCGCGGGCGGATGAACACGGTCACCCTCGCGGCCGACGGCGAGTTCCACTCCCACCGCGGCGTGCTCAGCCACGGCGAGCTCATCGGCCGGCCGGAGGGCACCGTGGTGGAGAACTCCGCCGGGTTCCGCTACCAGGCCCTGCGCCCGCTGCTGAAGGACTTCGTGCTGTCCATGCCGCGCGGGGCGGCGGTGGTCTATCCCAAGGACGCCGGGCAGATCGTCACCATGGCCGACATCTTCCCCGGGGCCCGGGTGGTCGAGGCCGGTGTCGGTTCCGGCGCGCTGTCCATCTCGCTGCTGCGCGCGGTGGGCGACCAGGGGCACCTGCACTCCTTCGAGCGCCGCGCGGAGTTCGCCGACATCGCCCGCGGCAACGTCGAGACCATGTTCGGCGGGCCCCACCCCGCCTGGCGGATCACCATCGGCGACCTGGCCCAGGAGCTCGGCCAGTACGAGCAGCCCGGGTCCGTGGACCGCGTGGTCCTGGACATGCTCGCCCCCTGGGAGTGCCTCGACGCCGTGGCCACGGCTCTGGCCCCCGGCGGCGTGGTCATGTGCTACGTCGCCACCGTCACCCAGCTCTCCCGGACCGCCGAGGCGATGCGCGCGGACGGGCGCTTCACCGAGCCGGACGCCTCCGAGACCATGGTGCGCGGCTGGCACGTCGAGGGCCTGGCCGTGCGCCCGGACCACCGGATGGTCGCCCACACCGGGTTCCTGCTCTCCGCCCGCCGCCTCGCGGACGGCTCGGAGCGGCTGGCGCCCAAGCGCCGGGCCTCGAAGTCCGAGTACAGCCAGGAGGACCTCGACGCCTGGACCCCCGTGGCGCTGGGCGAGCGCGACGTCTCCGACAAGAAGCTGCGCCGGGCCGGCCGGGAGGCCCTCGGCCTGGCCGAGCGCGCCGCCCGGGCCACGGGACCCGCGGGTGCCGGCGTCTCGGACCCCGGCGCCCAGGACCCGGCGAGCGCGGGACCCGGCGGCGCGGCTGCGGCCGCCCCCGTCCCCGGGGAGGAGCAGGAGGACCGCCCGTGAACGAGCCCCCTCAGCAGCAGGCCGCCCCGGTCGACGCGGAGCAGACCCGCCGCGCCCTGACCAACGCCGAGCGGCAGGTCAACATCCTCCGGGACCAGAAGCGCGCCCTCGACAAGCAGCTCGCCGCCGCCGGGACGCAGAACCAGAAGCTGGTGCGCCTGCTCGACGCCACCCGCACCGAGATCACCCAGCTCAAGCGCGCCCTGGAGAACGACCTCGTCCCGCCCCTGAGCCAGGGCACCGTGGTGCAGGTCAACCCCGGGCACGCCCCCGTGGGCGAGCAGACCGGCAGCGGGCCCGCGGTCACCGAGCGCACCCTGGACGTCCTCGTCGCCGGCCGGCGGATGCGGGTGGCCCTGAGCCCCCTGGTGAGCTTCGCCGCGTGCGAGCCCGGGCGCCAGGTGCTGCTCGACCAGAACTACACCGTCGGCGCCGTCCTGGACTACGAGCAGACCGGGGAGGTCGCCACGGTCAAGGAGATCGTCGACCACGACCGCGTGCTCACCGTGGGCCGCTCCGACGAGGAGCGGGTCCTGCTGCTCTCCGGGCTGCTGCGCCGCCGGCGCCCGGAGATCGGCGACGCGGTGTCCATCGACCACCGGACCGGCTTCGCCCTCGAGCCCATCGAGCGCACCGACGTCGAGCAGCTCGTCCTCGAGGAGGTCCCCGCCGTCTCCTACGACGACATCGGCGGCCTCGGCCCCCAGATCGAGCAGATCCGCGACGCCGTGGAGCTGCCCTTCGTCCACCCCGAGCTCTACCGCGAGCACGGCCTCACCCCGCCCAAGGGCATCCTGCTCTACGGGCCGCCCGGCAACGGCAAGACCCTCATCGCCAAGGCCGTCGCCCGCTCCCTCGCCGAGCGCGCCGCCGACCGCGCCGGCCGTGAGAAGGCCCTGGGCTACTTCCTGAACATCAAGGGCCCGGAGCTGCTGGACAAGTACGTGGGGGAGACCGAGCGCCAGATCCGCTCCATCTTCCTGCGCGCCCGTGAGCAGGCCGCCCGCGGGGTGCCCGTGGTCGTGTTCTTCGACGAGATGGACTCCCTGTTCCGCACCCGCGGCTCCGGGCTGTCCTCGGACGTGGAGACCACCATCGTCCCGCAGCTGCTGACCGAGATCGACGGCGTGGAGCGGCTCGACAACGTCATCGTCATCGGCGCCACCAACCGCGAGGACATGATCGACCCCGCCGTGCTCCGCCCCGGCCGGCTCGACGTCAAGATCCGCATCGACCGCCCGGACGCCCGGGGCGCCGCCGAGATCCTGCGGCTCTACGTCACCGAGGACCTGCCCCTGCGCCGGGCCGAGGTCGACGCCGCCGGCTCCCGCGCGGGCGCCGTCGAGGCCCTCGTGGACGCCGCTGTGGCCCGGATGTACGAGAAGAGCCCCGGCACGCAGTTCCTGCACCTGAGCTACCGCGACGGCACCGAGGAGACCCTCTACTTCAGCGACTTCACCTCCGGGGCCGTGATCCGCAACGTGGTGGACCGGGCGAAGAAGCAGGCCATCAAGGACCTGCTCACCACCGGGGTGCGGGGCCTGGGCCGCGCACACCTGGTCCGCGCGGTGGACGAGGAGTTCCACGAGCAGCAGGACCTGCCCAACACCTCCAACCCGGAGGACTGGGCCCGGATCTCCGGGCGCCGCGGGGACACCATCACCGACCTGCGCGTGGTCCTGCACCGCGACCCCCACCCCGCCGGCCCGGCCACGCCGCCGGCGCGACCGGGGGAAGCACCGGGGGAGGCCGGCGCATGACCGTCCGCCGCGTCATGGGCGCGGAGACCGAGTACGGCGTGCTCGCCACCGGCAACCCGCACGCCAACGCCACCGTGCTCTCGACCCAGGTGGTCACCACCTACGCCGCCCTGGTGCGCCGTCGCCTCGGCGCGTCCCGCAGCGCCGCCGACTGGGACTACCACGGCGAGACGCCCCTGGAGGACGCCCGCGGCTTCACCGTCCCGCGCGAGCAGGCCGACCCCACCCAGCTCACCGACGTCGCCCCCGTGCTCACCGCGGAGGAGGTCGCCGCCGAGGCCCTGCGCGAGTCCGGGCTGTGGGCGGAGTCCATGGACTGGGCCCAGGTCGTGATGAACACCGTCCTGCCCAACGGCGCCCGCCTCTACGTGGACCACTCCCACCCCGAGTACTCCTCCCCGGAGGTCACCACTCCCCGGGACGCCGTCCTGTGGGACGCGGCCGGGGACCGCGTGGCCCTCGACGCCGTCCGGGCCGTGGCCGCCAGCGCCGCGAGCACCGGCCTCGACGTCGTGAACCTGTACAAGAACAACACCGACAACAAGTCCGTCTCCTACGGCGCCCACGAGAACTACCTGGTGCCCCGCACCGTGCCCTTCGACCGGCTCGCCACGGCCCTGCTGCCCTTCTTCGCCTCCCGCCAGGTGATGTGCGGCGCCGGCCGCGTGGGCCTGGGCCCGCGCGGACAGCGCCCGGGCTTCCAGCTCAGCCAGCGCGCCGACTTCTTCGAGCGCGAGATCGGGCTGGAGACCACCGTCCACCGGCCCATCGTCAACACCCGGGACGAGCCCCACGCCGAGCGCGGCCGGCACCGCCGCCTGCACGTCATCATCGGCGACGCCAACCTGTCCCACACCGCCGGGCTGCTCAAGTTCGGCACCACCTCCCTGGTCCTGGGCCTGGTCGAGGCCGGCGCCGCCCCGGACCTCGGTCTTGCCGACCCCGTGGCCGCCCTGCAGGCGATCAGCCACGACCCGTCGCTGCGCACCACCGTCCCGCTCCGGGACGGCCGGGAGCTCACCGGAATCCAGCTGCAGCGGCTCTACCTCGAGGCCGCCCGCGCCCACGAGGAGGCCGGTGGCGGCCCTGACCCGCAGACCCGGGAGGTCCTCGAGCTGTGGGGGGAGGTCCTCGACGCCCTCGAGACCGACCCGCTGTCCCTGGCCGACCGGCTGGACTGGGTCGCCAAGTACGCGCTGCTGCGGGGCTACCGCGAGCGCGACGGGCTCGCCTGGGACGACCCCCGCCTGACGCTCGTCGACCTGCAGTACGCCGACGTGCGCCCCGAGAAGGGGCTCTACCACCGGCTGGTCGCGGGCGGGCGGATGCGCACGCTCTTCGACGCCGAGGAGATCGAGCGGGCGGCCGGGACGCCGCCCGCCGACACCCGCGCCTGGTTCCGGGGCCACCTGGTCTCCCGGTTCCCCGACGACGTGCTCACCGCCAACTGGGACTCGGTCTCCGTCGCGCTGCCGGGAGTCCGCCGCGGCGCGCGGATCGCGATGCCCGAGCCGCTGGACCTCACCCGCGACGACGTCGGCCCCCTCGTCGGGTCCGCCCCCGACGCCGAACACCTCGTGCGCGCCCTCGCCGGCGCCCGCCCCGCCCTCGTGCACACCGGCTCCCTCGGCTGAGCACACCCACCCACCGCACAGGAGGACCCCTCATGGCCCAGGAACGCATCTTCGGCACCGGCGCCCAGCGCCGCGAGGAGACCGAGCTCCCCGAGCCCGGCGCCCCCGCCCCCTCCGCCGCCCAGGCACAGGCACGGACCAGCACCGGCAGCGCCGACGACCTGCTGGCCGAGATCGACGGCGTGCTCGAGTCCAACGCCGAGGAGTTCGTGAAGGGCTTCGTCCAGAAGGGCGGCCAGTAGCCCCCATGGACCGCAGGATCTACGGCATCGAGACCGAGTTCGGCATCGCCCACAGCGCCCCCGGGGCGCGGCAGCTCAGCCCCGAGGAGGCCGCCCGCACGCTCTTCCGCCCCGTGGTGGCCTGGGGCCGGTCCTCGAACGTGTTCCTGCCCAACGGGGGCCGGCTCTACCTGGACGTCGGCTCCCACCCCGAGTACGCGACCGCCGAGTGCGCGAGCCTGGAGGACCTCGTGGCCCAGGACAAGGCCGGTGAGCTGCTCGTCGACGACCTGCGGCGGCAGGCCCAGGACGCCCTGGCGGCGGACGGGGTGCCCGGGCAGATCTACCTGTTCAAGAACAACGTCGACTCCCGCGGCAACTCCTTCGGCTCCCACGAGAACTACCTCATCGCCCGGCGCACCGAGTTCGCCCGCCTGGTGCAGATCCTCATCCCGTTCCTCGTCACCCGCCAGCTGCTCGTGGGCGCCGGCAAGGTGCACCCCGCCGGCCCGGAGGACTTCGGGGCCGTGCCGGTGGGCTCCGGGACCCCCAGCTACTCCTTCTCCCAGCGCGCGGACCACATCTGGGAGGGCTCCTCCTCGGCCACCACCCGCTCCCGGCCGCTGATCAACACCCGGGACGAGCCGCACGCCGACGCCGAGCACTACCGCCGGCTGCACGTGATCGTGGGGGACTCCACCATGTCCCAGACCACCACGGCCCTGCGGGCGGGGACCACCGACCTGATGCTGCGGATGATCGAGGCCGGGCAGATCCTGCCGGACCGGACCATGGCCGACCCGGTGCGGTCCCTGCGGGAGGTCTCCCACGACCTCACCGGCACCCACCCGGTCCTGCTCGCCGACGGCGCCCGGCGCTCCGCCCTGGACCTGCAGCGGGAGCACCTGGAGGCCGTGCGGGCGTTCGTCGACCGGGAGGGCGCCCACCACGACCGGGTGCCGTGGGTGCTGGAGCTGTGGGAGCGCACCCTGGACGCCGTGGCCCGGCAGGACACCTCGGCCATCGACACCGAGATCGACTGGGCCATCAAGAAGAAGCTGCTCGACGGCTACGCCGCCCGCGACGGCCTCGACCTCTCCGCCCCGCGCCTGGCCCAGCTGGACCTCGCCTACCACGACACCGCCCCGGAGCGCGGGCTGTTCAACCTGCTGCAGCGGCGCGGACAGGCGGCGACCTTCGTCCCCGGCGAACGGGTCGAGGAGGCGGCGCGCACCCCGCCCGCCACCCGGGCCGCCGTCCGCGGCCGGTTCATCGACGCGGTGGTCGCCTCCGGGCACCAGTACACGGTCGACTGGGTGCACCTGAAGGTCAACGACCGCACCCAGCGCACCGTGCTGTGCAAGGACCCCTTCGCCACCGAGCACCCCGAGGCCGACGCCCTGGTGGCCGGCCTGCGCGCGGCGGCCACCGGCGGGGACGGACCCGCCCACGGGGACGCCCCCGTCGTCTGAACGGGCCGCGACCGGCGGCCCGGCACCGGGCCGCGCCCGGCCGCCGGAGCGCGCTGTCCAGTCAACATCCAGCGCCCTGCACTAGGCTGGGCGCGGTCCCGGCCCTGCCGCCCGACTCCGCCGACCCCACCCGGCCCGACCCCCGAGGAAGACACCTGTGCGAAAGACCCTGACCACCTCCGTTGCCGCCCTGTCCCTGATGCTCGCCCTCGCGGGCTGCTCGGGGCCCGGTGTCGACTCCGTCGAGCTCAGCAACGACCCGGCCTCGGGCACCGCCCCTTCGGTGACGTTCGAGACCCCGCTCAACGCCGAGGAGGCCGGGGCGAAGGAGCTGCGCGAGGGGGAGGGCGCGGAGATCGCCGAGGGCGACACCATCCTGCTGCAGGCGGCGCTGTTCAAGGGCTCGGACGGCACCTCGATCGGCGAGACCTACTCCCAGGGCGCCGGCCAGGTGCTCACCCTGGAGCAGGGGCTGCAGGAGTCCATCCCGGAGATGTACGACGCCCTGGTGGGCGCCAAGGAGGGCGCGATCATCGCCTACTCCTCCCCGGAGACCTCCGGCGCCGCCGGCGACGACTCGACCTCCGTGGAGGTCTACGAGGTCGTGCGCAAGATCCCCACCGAGATCGAGGGCGAGCCGCAGGACAGCCCGAAGGGGCTGCCCGAGGTCACCGAGAACGACGAGGGCGTGCCCACCGTGGCCGAGCCGGAGGGCGACGCCCCGGAGAAGCTCGTCTCCGAGTACCTCGTCGAGGGCGACGGCGAGGAGGTCGCCGAGGGCGACACCGTGATCGCGAACTACGTGGGGGTGAAGTGGTCCGACGGCGAGACCTTCGACTCCTCCTACGAGAAGGGCGCCCCCGCCTCCTTCCCCCTGGACAACGTCATCGAGGGCTGGCAGGAGGGCCTGGCGGGCAAGAAGGCCGGCTCCCGCGTGATCCTGTCCGTGCCGGTCGAGCAGGCCTACGGCACGGAGAAGGACCTCGGCGAGGACTCCGAGTACCCCGCCGGGGACCTGCTCTTCGTCGTCGACATCCTGGCGGCCGTCGACACCCCCGAGGCCCCGGCCGAGGCGGAGCCCTCCGCCGCGCCCAGCGCGTCGCCCTCGGCGACCGAGGAGTAGTCCCGGTCGGCTATGGTGGCCCGGTGGGGGCGCGGCCCCCACCGGGGCCCGCGGCCCCACCGTCCCCGGCGGCCACCCCCGCCGACGATCCGACGAACCAGGAGCACCCCATGTCCTTCGGAGAGCGCAAGCTCGACCGCACCAAGCCCGAGATCGACTTCCCCGAGGGGGAGGCCCCGACCGAGCTCGTCGTCACCGACCTCGTCGAGGGCACAGGCGCCGAGGCCACCGCCGGCAAGCAGATCTCCTGCCACTACGTCGGCGTGACGTTCTCCGCCGGCGAGGAGTTCGACGCCTCCTGGAACCGCGGCCAGCCCCTGGACTTCACCGTGGGCATCGGCCAGGTCATCCAGGGCTGGGACCAGGGCCTGCTGGGCATGAAGGTCGGCGGCCGCCGCCGCCTGGAGATCCCCTCCGCCATGGCCTACGGCTCCCGCGGCGCGGGCGGAGTGATCGGCCCCGACGAGGCCCTCATCTTCGTGGTGGACCTCCTGGACGTGCGCTGAGGACCCAGCGGATGGCAGCCCGATCGACGGAGCGGCTTCTCAACCTGCTCATCGCCCTGGTCTCCCGCGAGCGCGGCTACACCCGCGCCGAGCTGCGGGAGGCCGTTCCGTCGTACGCGGAGTCCGCCTCGGACGAGGCCTTCGAGCGGATGTTCGAGCGCGACAAGGCGGAGCTGCGCGATCTCGGCTACCCCATCGAGGAGGTCTCCGAGGACCCCCTCTTCCCGGACGACACGCACGGGCACCGGTACCGGATCCCGCGCGGGTCCTTCACCCTGCCGCCGCTGCAGTTCACCGCGGAGGAGTCGGCGGTGCTCGCCCTGGCGGCGAACGCGTGGACGGACGCCTCCCTCGGCGAGCTGGCCCGCCGGGCCCTGCGCAAGCTCGAGCCGGCCATCGGGGGACTGCCCGACGACGACGCCCCGCCGCTGCTCCAGCCCACCCTCACCGCCCACGAGCCGTCCTTCGAGCCGCTGCTCTCGGCGGTCGTGCGCCACCGCGAGGTCCGCTTCGACTACCTGGCCCGCAGCACCGACCAGCTCACCACCCGCCGGCTGCGGCCGTGGGGGATCGGCTCCCGCTACGGCAACTGGTACGTGGTCGGCTGGGACCTGGACCGCAAGGACTCCCGCACGTTCCGGCTCTCCCGGATCATGTCCGACGTCACGGTGACCCGCAAGGAGTTCGACCCGCCCGAGGGCTTCTCCATGAACGAGGCGCTGTCCCACATGGTCTCCCACGCCCCGGCGCGCACCGTGGCCGTCCTCGCCCGCCCCGGCCACGCCCTGATGCTGCGCCGGATGGCCTCCCGGCAGCAGCCGGCCGCGGCCGCCGGGGAGTGGGACCGGCTACACATTCCCTTCGCGGAGACCGAGATCCTCGCCGAGGAGATCGCCGCGGCCGGGCCCGGCGTCGTGGTGCCGGAGGACGGGGACGGCACGGCGCCCACCATGCAGGCCGAGGTCCGGGCCGCCGTGGTGCGCCGGCTCGGCAGCGCCGCCGCGGCCGTGGCCGCGTTCCGCGGCGTGCCGGTCGACTGGACCGTGAAGTCCCGCAAGGGCACCCGCAACAAGCTCTCCACGGCCGACCACCTCTCCCGGCTGCTGGAGATCGTCCGGTGGGTCTACGCCCACCAGGGCGCCGAGCTCGAGGAGACCGCCCGCCGCTTCGGGATCACCGACCAGGAGCTGATCGCCGACCTGAACACGCTGTTCGTGTGCGGCAAGCCCGGGCACATGCCCGACCAGCTGATCGACGCGTCCTGGGACGACGGGCACGTCTACCTCTCCAACGCGGACGAGCTCTCCGACCCCGTGCGGCTCACCCAGCCGGAGGCCTCTGCGCTGCTGGTGGGCCTGCAGACCCTGCGCACGGTGCCCGGCGGGGACTCCGAGGCCGTGGCCTCGGCGATCGCCAAGGTCGCCGGCGCCGCGGGGGACGCCGGGGTCCTGGCCAACGCGGTGGGCGCCCGCCCCATCACGGACACCCCCGCCCCGGCGCTGGCGGACGTCATGGCCACCGTGCGCCGGGCCGTGGAGGAGCGGCGCCGGATCCGGATCCGCTACGTGGTCCCGTCCCGGGACGAGCTCACCGAGCGGGTGGTCGACCCCGTGCAGGTCTTCTCCTCCAACACGCACTGGTACGTGCGCGCGTGGTGCCTGACCTCCGAGGGGATGCGCAACTTCCGGCTCGACCGGATCTCCTCCGTCGAGGACGCCGGACCGGCCGGGGAGCGCCCGGCCGCCCAGGAGGCCGCCGCGGCGTCCCCGCCGGCCCCCGGCACCCCGGACACCGTGGAGGTCGTGCTCGTCACCGACCGCCGCAGCCGGTGGATCGCGGACCAGTACCACGCGACCCGCACCGCGGTGGTGCGGCTGCCCGGCGGGCCCCGCACCGGTGCCGCCGCCGACCACGAGGCCGCGCTCATCGGCTTCCAGACGGTCGAGGCGGTGTGCGCGCTGGTCACCCGCTACGGCGGGCAGCTGGCCGTGGCCGGCCCCGACGACGTGGCGGCTCAGGTGGAACTCTGGGTGAACTCGGCGCTGAGCGCGTACCGGACGTCGGAACAGCCCTGACCGGCGCGCCTATACTGGAGGACATGCTCTGGTGGTCCTGGGTCCTGCTGTGGACGGTCCTCGTCCTGCTCGGCGCCGCGTTCCTCGGGCTGATGCTGTGGCGGCTGGTGAGGACGTTCCTCGCCCTGCTCCGGGACACCGAGACGGTGGCCGGGGAGTTCGCCCAGCACTGGGACGACGCCGCAGCCGGGGTGCAGCGTCCCGTCCGGGCCACCCCGGACCCGGCCCTGTTCACCCCGGTGGGGCAAGCCGTGGCCGACTACCGGGTCGGCCGTGACCAACGAGAAACCGCCCGTCTGAGACGCCGCATGGAGCGCAAGGACCGCATGGGCCAGCCGCAGCGGATCAGCGACATCCGCCGGGCTGAACGGAAAGGAATGTTCAATGGGTAGGCTCTTCGACAGCCCCTTCATGATCCTGATCATCCTGCTGGTGATCCTGCTGCTCTTCGGCGCGCCCAAGCTCCCGGGCATGGCCCGCAGCCTCGGCCAGTCGCTGCGCATCTTCAAGTCCGAGGTCAAGGAGATGAAGAAGGACGACCAGCCGGACGGCTCGGACGTCGTGATCGACGGCCGGCCCGTGCAGGACGGCCGGGACGCCGCCCCGGAGCCGCGCCCCGGCACGACCGGCGCCTCCGGCACGGAGACCCCGCCGCGCCCGGACCAGCGTCCCGGCAGCCCCACGGCCTGACGGCCCGCACCCCGCGCCCGAGCGGTCCGCCGCCCCGCCCCGAGCGGGAGCGGGGGGCCGCTCGCCCGGTTCCCCGTCCCGTGCCCCTGTCCCGTTCCCCCGTCCGGCCCCGACGTCCCGGAGGTCTCCCATGTCCGCGCAGTCATCCCGCGGCCCGAAGCAGCGCCGGTCCGCGCGCAAGGCCAACCCGCAGGCGCAGATGGCCCTGGCCGAGCACCTGCGGGAGCTGCGCAACCGGCTGATCAAGGCCGCCGTGGCCACGGTCCTCGGCATGGTGGGAGGCTTCTTCCTCTACCAGCCCTTCATGGGCTACATCACCGAGCCCCTCGCGCGGCTGGCCGAGGCCGAGGGCAACCAGGCGTCCATCAACTACTCCGCGGTGGGCTCCTCCTTCAACATCATGGTGGAGGTCTCCCTGGTCCTGGGCCTGGTGCTGGCCAGCCCCGTGTGGCTGTACCAGCTCTGGGCCTTCGTGACCCCCGCCCTGCACCGCACGGAGCGGCGCTACGCGGTCGGCTTCCTGGCCGCGGCGGTCCCGCTGTTCCTCGGCGGCATCGCCGTGGCCGTGCTCACCCTGCCCACGGCCGTCTACGCGCTGACCGCGTTCACGCCCGCCGGGGGCACGAACTTCATCTCCGCCGACGTGTACCTGCGGTTCTTCCTCCAGCTCATCCTCACCTTCGGGATCGCGTTCGTGCTGCCGGTGTTCCTGGTGGGACTGAACATGCTGGGGGTGCTCTCGGGCCGGACGGTGCTCAAGAGCTGGCGGATCGTGGTGGTGCTCGTGATGGTCGTCTCCGCGATGGCGGCCCCCGGCCCGGACCCCATGACCATGTTCTACCTCGCGGTGCCGCTGCTGACCCTGTTCTTCGTGGCGGTCGGGCTGTGCCTGCTCCTGGACCGGCGGCGCGCCCGCCGGGAGGAGCGGCGGGGAGCTCGAGCGGCTCGGCCGGGACCGCGAGGAGGACACCGGCGCCTGAGCCGGATCGGCCCGTCGCGAACGGGCCCGCCCGGGCCCGTCCGCGTCGGGGATGCGCAGTAGGGTGGGCACATGTCCTCCTACGCCGACCGATACCTGGCCGCCAAGCAGCGGGCCGCCCACGCCAGGACCGAGCTGTCGGTGTTCCAGCAGCGGCTGGAGTTCGCGATGGACGAGTTCCAGGTGACCGCGTGCCGGTCGCTCGAGGAGGGCCGCGGGGCGCTCGTGGCCGCGCCCACCGGCGCCGGCAAGACCGTGGTGGGGGAGTTCGCCGTCCACCTCGCCCTCTCCCGCGGCCAGAAGGCGTTCTACACCACGCCGATCAAGGCCCTGAGCAACCAGAAGTTCCACGAGTTCTCCCGCGCCTTCGGCGCCGAGCGGGTCGGTCTGCTCACCGGCGACACGTCCGTGAACTCCGAGGCCGACGTCGTGGTGATGACCACCGAGGTCCTGCGGAACATGCTCTACGCCGACTCCCCGACGCTGCTCAACCTCGGCTTCGTGATCATGGACGAGGTGCACTACCTCGCCGACCGCTTCCGCGGCGCCGTCTGGGAGGAGGTCATCATCCACCTGCCGGAGAGCGTGCAGCTCGTCTCCCTGTCCGCGACCGTCTCCAACGCGGAGGAGTTCGGCGCGTGGCTGGACACGGTGCGCGGGCACACCGACGTCGTCGTCTCCGAGCACCGACCCGTGCCGCTGTGGCAGCACGTGCAGGTGGGCGGGCGCCTGCTGGACCTGTTCGTGGACGACACCACCGTGGAGGAGGCGGCCGAGCGGATCGGCGGGCCCGGCCGCGACGAGCCCGAGGTCAACCCCGAGCTGCTCCAGCTCGCCCGCGCCGAGCACCCCCGCGGCGGCCGCCGCGGCGGGCGGGGCCCCACCCGAGACCCGGCGGGTCTCCCGCCCGCAGCTGATCCGCCGGCTCGACGCCGAGGGCCTGCTGCCGGTCATCACCTTCATCTTCTCCCGGGCCGGCTGCGACGGCGCCGTCCAGCAGTGCGTGGCCGCGGACATCCGGCTGACCACCGACAAGGAGCAGCAGACGATCCGGGCGCGCGTCGCCGAGACCGCCGCCTCCCTCGAGGCGGCCGACCTCAACGTCCTGGGCTTCTACGAGTGGCGCGACGGGCTGCTGCGCGGTGTGGCCGCCCACCACGCCGGGATGCTGCCGGCGTTCAAGGAGCTCGTGGAGCAGCTCTTCGCCGACGGCCTCGTCAAGGCCGTCTTCGCCACCGAGACCCTCGCCCTGGGCATCAACATGCCCGCCCGCTCCGTGGTGCTGGAGAAGCTCGACAAGTTCAACGGCGAGTCGAGGGTGGACATCACGCCGGGGGAGTACACCCAGCTGACCGGCCGCGCGGGACGGCGGGGGATCGACGTCGAGGGCCACGCCGTGGTGCTGTGGCAGCCCGGCATGGACCCGCGCACCGTCGCCGGGCTCGCCTCGAAGCGGACCTATCCGCTGAACTCCAGCTTCCGGCCCACCTACAACATGTCCGTGAACCTCGTGGCGCAGTTCGGCGCCCACCGGTCCCGCAAGATCCTCGAGTCCTCCTTCGCCCAGTTCCAGGCCGACCGCTCCGTGGTGGGCCTGGCCCGCCGGGTCCGCTCCCAGGAGGAGTCGCTGCGGGGCTACGAGGAGGCGATGACCTGCCACCTGGGGGACTTCACCGAGTACGCGGCCCTGCGCCGGGAGCTCAAGGACCTCGAGCGGGCCGCGGAGCGCTCCGACTCTCGCCGGCGCCGCTCGGACGCGGTGGCCTCGCTGCACGACCTGCTGCCCGGTGACGTGGTGGAGATCCCCCGCGGGCGCAACGCCGGCTACGCCGTGGTGCTGAGCACCGACCCGAACCGGGACGACCCGCGCCCCTCCATCCTGACCCTGGACCACCAGCTGCGCCGGGTCGGGGCGCAGGACCTGGACGGGCCGCTGGAACCGGTCTCCCGGATCCGGATCCCCAAGCACTTCACCGGCAAGTCCCCCAAGGAGCGCCGGGACCTGGCCTCCTCCGTGCGCAGCGCCCTGCACGAGCACCGGCCCCCGCGCGGCGGGGGCCGGGGGCACACCGTCCGGTTCGACCGGGGCACCAGCGCCGCCGAGCAGCGCATCGCCGACGTGCGCAAGGCCCTGCGCGCCCACCCCTGCCACGGGTGCTCCGACCGCGAGAACCACGCCCGCTGGGCCGAACGGTGGTGGACGCTGCGCCGGGACACCGACGGACTGCTGCGCCAGATCGAGGGCCGCACCAACACGATCGCCAAGACCTTCGACCGGGTCTCCCAGGTGCTGGACTCCTTCGGCTACCTCGAGACCCTGCCCGACGGCGAGGTGCGCCCCACGCACGCCGGGGAGCAGCTGCGCCGGATCTACGGGGACCGGGACCTGCTCCTGGCGCTGAGCCTGCGGGACGGCTTCCTCGACGGCCTCGACCCCGCCGCCACGGCCGGCCTGGTGACCCTGCTCGTGTACCAGGCCAAGCGCGAGGACCAGCGCTTCCAGCCCGTGCTGCCCTCGGCGGCCATGGACCGGGCGGCGCAGACGGTGGTGCGCAACTGGTCGGTGCTCACGGACCGGGAGCAGGAGCACCACCTCCCGCCCACGGCGGAGCCGGAGTTCGGCCTGGTGGAGCCCATGTACCTGTGGGCGCGGGGCGCGACGCTGAGCACCGCCCTGACCGGCACCGAACTCGCCGCCGGGGACTTCGTCCGCTGGGCCAAGCAGGTGATCGACATGCTCGACCAGCTCGCCTCCATCGACCTGCTGAGCCCCGAGCTGCGCAGCCAGTGCCAGCGCGCGATCGCGCTGGTGCGCCGGGGCGTCGTCGCCCACTCGGCCTTCGAGGACTGAACCCGTCCCGTCCGCCCCCGTGCCCCCGCCCACGCCCGTCCCGAACAGGAGACCCGTGAGTTCCACCGCCCCCGCACGCCGTCCGGTCCTCTACCGCAACGGCTCCGTCTACAGCCCCGCCGACCCCTTCGCCACCGCCGTCCTGGTGGACGGGCCGCGCGTGGCCTGGGTGGGCTCGGAGGAGGCCGCCCGTTCCCTGCAGGACTCCTCCATGGACGTGGTGGACCTCGACGGGAGGCTGCTGGCGCCCGGGTTCGTGGACTCGCACGTGCACCTGACCGAGACGGCGCTGGCCCTGTCCACCCTCGACCTCACCGCGGCCGGGTCCCTGCAGGAGGTGCTCGACGCCGTGGCCGGGGCGGCGCGCACCGGCAGCGGCGTGGTCCTCGGCTCCGGCTGGGACGAGTCCGTGTGGCCGGAGCGGCGCGCGCCCACCGCCGAGGAGCTGGACCGCGCCGCCGGCGGGCGCGAGGTCTACCTCACCCGGATCGACGTCCACTCGGGGGTCGTCTCCGCGTCCCTCGCCCGGCGGCTCGGCCTCGCCTCCGTGGCCGGCTGGCTGGGCGACGGCCGTGTCGAGCACCTCGCGCACGACCGGGTGCGCGCCGCCGCCCTCGACTTCGGCGCCGGGCGCCGGGCCGAGCTGCACCGGCTGGGCCTGCGCCACGCCGCGGCCCAGGGCTACGTGGCCCTCGCCGAGGCCAACGCCGAGCAGGTGGCCCCGTTCGAGGACCTCGTGCACCTGGTCGCCCTGGCCAACCACGGGGTCCGCGCCGACGGGCCGGCCCCGCGCGTGCTGCCCTACCGGGGGGAGCTCGTGCGCACCGCCGCGCAGGCGCGCGCGGTCGTCGAGCGCTTCGACGCCGCCCTGGCGGAGCTGCTCGGGCGCCCGCCGCAGCGGGGCGAGTCGCTGGTCGGCCTGGCCGGGGACCTCTGCGTCGACGGCGCCCTGGGCTCCCGCACGGCCGCCCTGCGCGCGCCCTACGCCGACGAGCCGGCCAGCACGGGGGACCTCTACCTGGACCCGGACGCCGTCGCGGCCCACCTGGCCGCGACCACCGAGGCCGGTCTGCAGGGCGGCTTCCACGTGATCGGGGACGCCGGGATGGACACGGTCCTGGACGGGCTCGACCGCGCCGCGCAGCTCGTGGGGGAGCGGGCCCTGCAGGGCGCCGGCCACCGCCTGGAGCACGCCGAGATGATCGACCCGGAGGGCATCGAGCGGCTGGCCCGCCACGCCGTGACCGTCTCCGTGCAGCCGGGCTTCGACGCCGCCTGGGGCGGGCCGGGCGGGCTGTACGAGCAGCGCCTCGGCGCCGATCGGGCCGCGGCGATGAACCCGCTGGCCTCCTTCTACCGCGCCGGGGTGCCCGTGGCCCTGGGCAGCGACGCGCCCGTGGTGCCCCTCTCGCCGTGGGACACGGTCCGCGCCTGCCTGGAGCACCACGACCCGGAGCAGCGGATCTCCGCACGCGCCGCCTTCCTCGCCTCCACCCGCGGCGCCTGGCGGGCCGCCCGGCACCCGGACCCGATGCAGGGCCAGCTGGCCCCCGGCACCCCGGCGACCTTCGCCGTCTGGGACGTGGAGGCGCTGATGGTGCAGCAGGCCGAGGGCACCGGCTCCTCCTGGAGCACCGACCCGCGCGCCCGCACCCCGCTGCTGCCCGCCCTGGACGGCGCGGCCCTGCCCGTGTGCCGGCAGACCGTGCTCGACGGCGTGGAGCTGTTCCGCTCCGACGGATTCTGAGCCCCGGGCCGGGGCCGGGCCGCGGCCCGGCCCCGTGTCGGGCGATCTTGGCCGAGCGCACGGCGCAGGATAGGCTGGGCAACTGCTGCCGGGTGGGCTCACTCGTCCTTAGAAAACAGGCCGGCATCCCCTCAGGGCTGGCCTGGTCCGAAGGCGAGGGAGCCTGCCCTGTGGTTTAACAGGTGAGACCTCGAAAGGACCGACCCGGTGCGCGTACTGACCGTCATCCCCACCTACAACGAGCGCGAGTCGTTGCCCACCGTCATGGACCGGCTGCGCCAGGCCGTCCCGGACGGGGACGTGCTGGTGGTGGACGACAACAGCCCCGACGGCACCGGCCGGCTCGCCGACGAGATGGCCGCCGCCGACGGCAGCATCCACGTCCTGCACCGCACGAGCAAGGAGGGCCTCGGGGCCGCCTACATCGCCGGGTTCCGCTGGGGACTGGCCCGGGACTACGACGTCCTGGTCGAGATGGACGCCGACTGCTCCCACCAGCCCGAGCAGCTCCCGCTGCTGCTGGACGCCGTCGAGCGCGGCGCCGACCTCGCCATCGGCTCCCGCTACGTCCCCGGCGGCCGCACCGTGAACTGGCCGGTGCAGCGCCAGCTGCTCTCCCGCGGCGGCAACCTCTACGCCCGCACGCTGCTGGGCTCCCGGATCCACGACATCACCGCCGGCTACCGCGCCTTCCGCCGCGGGACCCTCGAGCGGATCGGCCTGGACACGGTCGACTCGAAGGGCTACTGCTTCCAGATCGACCTCGGCTGGCGGACGGAGCGCGCCGGCCTGCACGTCGTGGAGGTCCCGATCACCTTCGTGGAGCGGGCCGAGGGCCAGTCGAAGATGAGCCCGGACGTCACGCGCGAGGCGGTCGTGCGGGTGGCCCAGTGGGGGCTGACCGCCCGCGCGAGGACCCTGGCGGGCAAGCTGAGGCGCACCGGCCGCTGAGCGGGGCCAGGACGCCGCGCCGCACCGCATCCCTGCACCGGAGCACACCGCCCAGGACGCGCGGGCTCAGATCGCGTGCTTGGCCCGGTAGTACTCGATCCGCTGGGCGAGGATCTCCTCCAGCTCGTCCACGCTGCGCCGCTCCAGGAGCATGTCCCAGTGCGTGCGCTGGTGCTTCTCGTTGGGGTTCTCCGGCTTCTCGCCGTTGACGATGATCGCTTCCTTGCCGGTCTTCGACACCCACACCGGCGGGATCTCGGCCTCCGCGGCGAAGGTGACCGTCACCGACTCGCCGTCCGCGGTGCGGTACTCGACGCGCTGGCGCGGGGCGGGCTCGACGCCGGCCTCCGTCTCCATCGACTGGGAGCCCAGACGCATTCCCCTGAGGCTGCGGTCGCTCATAGTGGTGGTTCCTCCATAACTGACGGTGGCCACGGCCGTGGCGCACGCTCGGGCTGACGACGGGTCTCCAGGGACCCGGGATCCTCTGGGTGCAACATCGACGGTACCCGGGATGTTCCCCGGACCGGGCCCGGATTCCGGGGCGGCCTGCGCCTCAGCGGCCGGCCGGGCCGTCCTGCGGCGGCATCGGGTCCTCGAGGCGCACGGGCGCGTCCGGGTCGATGCTCGAGGGGCGGGGGATCGTGAACTCGTCCGGGTTCACCGTGGTGCGCTCCAGGTTGGGGGAGAGGTCCTCGTCGGTGACCCGGACCTCCTCCGGGGTGACCAGCGGCTCCGACTCCGGTCCGGTGGCCTCCGCGGGCACCATGTCCTCGTCCTCGGCCCCGCCGGGACCGGGGCCGTCGCCGTCCTCGTCGGGGCGGGAGAGGAACTCCCCGACGCCCCGCAGCGCGTCGCCCAGCTCCGCGGGGATCATCCAGACCTTGTTCGCGCTGCCCTCGGCGACCTTCGGCAGCGTCTGGATGTACTGGTAGGCCAGCAGCTTCTGCGTGGGCCGGGCCCGGTGGATCGAGTCGAAGACCTTGCGGATGGCCTGCGCCTCGCCGTCGGCGCGCAGGATCGCGGCCTTCGCCTCGCCCTCGGCGGAGAGGATCGCGGACTGCCGCTGGCCCTCGGCCATGAGGATCCGGGACTGCTTGTCGCCCTCGGCCGTCAGGATCACGGCCCGGCGCTCCCGTTCGGCGCGCATCTGCTTCTCCATCGAGTCCTGGATGGAGGGCGGGGGAGTGATCTCCTTGATGTCCACCCGGGAGACCCGGATGCCCCAGCGACCGGTCGTGGAGTCCAGGACGCCGCGCAGCTCCGCGTTGATCTTGTCCCGGGAGGTGAGCGCCTCCTCCAGGTTGAGCCCGCCCACGACGTTGCGCAGCGTGGCGGAGGTCAGCTGGTCCGCGGCCTGGATGTAGTCGACGATCTCGTAGGTCGCCGCGCGGGGGTCCGTGACCTGGAAGTAGACGACGGTGTCGATGCCGACGACCAGGTTGTCCTCGGTGATCACGGACTGCGCGGGAAAGGACTGCACCTGCTCGCGCAGGTCGATCAGCGGGAGCAGCCGGTCGATGAACGGGATGAGGAAGTGCAGCCCCGGTGTCAGGGTCGTGCGGTACTTGCCGAGGCGCTCCACGATGCCGGCCCGTGCCTGCGGGACGATCCGCACGGAGCGGAACAGGATGATGACGACCAGGACGATCAGGACGGCGAGCAGGATGATGACGGCTAGGTCCACGGGTGCCTCTCTCGGTGGGTGCTGCGCGACGTCGGCGACGCCGGGTCCGGCGGCGCGGCGCCTCCGGAGCGGGGGTTCAGAAGGACGGGCGCGGCTCGGGCCGGCCGTCGGCGGTCGGGGCGGGGTGGGGGGCCACCAGGACGGTCGCGCCCTCGATCTCGTGGACGTAGACGTCGGTGCCCACCGGCAGCTGCTCGCCGGTGACCGAGCGGGCGCTCCAGGTGTCGCCCTCCAGGCGCACCAGCCCGCTGCGGGCGGTGACGGGGTCGAGGACCTGGCAGGGCAGGCCGATGAGCCGGGCCGCGTTGGACACGGTCCCGGGGGTGGACCGGTTGATCCGGCGCAGGGCGATGGGCCGGACGAGGAAGATGAGCAGGACCGCGGCGAGGGCGAAGGCCACCACCTGGACCACGAAGTTGTCCGTCACCCAGCTCAGGCCGAAGGCCAGCAGGGACGCCGCGGACATCATGAGGAACACGAAGTCCAGGGTCAGCATCTCGATCGCGGCCAGCACGATCATCGCCAGCAACCAGAACAGCCACGCGTTCTCGACGAGCCATTCCCACATGATCGGTCCCGACCTCTCCTGCGCCTTCGCCAGGGCGTGCGCCCTGGTCTCCATTGTGCCCCAGCCCTCCGACGCCGTCCCGGAGCGGCGTGCCGCCCGGCGTCCGCGGGCGGTGCCGCGCGGAATACCTGCGCTTTCCCCGCTGTTCACCCGACAACGGTGGTGCCGCGGGCCCGAGAGGTTTCCGTGGCACCACCCTCGACGGTCCGCCGGCGTCCACGCGCCCCGGCGGGCCCACCCGGACCGTGTCAGGCAGAAGCGTGTCAGGCGGAAGGAGGAGAATCATGAAGCTCATCACCTCGGTGGCGATCTCGGCCGCGGGCGCGTGGCTGGCCGGCACGGCGACCGCCGTGGTCGGCCTCTCCGCCCTCCAGTCCCGGCTGCCGGCCATGATGACCCGCTGGCTCGCCGCCGAGCCCGACTTCGAGCGGGCGCTGGTCCTGCTCGGCACCGGGCAGTGCGAGCCCGGGGACGACCGGGCCGAGAGACTGCGCGCCCGGCTCGAGGCCGCCTCCGGCCGGCCCGTGGTGTACGTCGACGTCACCGTGCGGCCGGGCACCTCCGCGCGCCGGGCCGCCCGCAACCGCGAGCTGGTCCGCAGCTTCCACGCCGACCACGTGCTGGACCACGACCTGGACGGCGACCCCGAGCCCGGCCCGGGACACGCCCTGCGCCTCGACGCGCAGGGCGGGCCCGCGGGGCGCTGACGCCGCCGCTCACCCGCCGGTGGTGGTCACCGGCAGCGGCGCGGTCGCGTCGAGCAGGTGGAAGGCCTCGGCACTGAAGTCGATGACCACCTCGTCGCCCGCCGCGGCGCCCGGGACCTCCGAGAGGTCCAGGGTCACGACCGTGCCGTGGTCGAGCAGCACCGGGACCTGCTTGCCGCCCACGGTGTAGGCCAGCTCGTTCTCCCGGGACGGGATGTGGTGGATCAGCCCCACCTTCTTCGGCGACGTGGTCGGATCGGTGCACCCGTAGTCGATGCACCAGCCCTCCGGGAGCGTCTTGACCTGGCTCAGCTCCGTCGTCCAGGAGTACACGCTGCTCTCCGGCGGGCTGCTGCTGAAGAACATCCCGCCGACCCGCAGCAGGTCGTAGTACAGGGCCTCGATGCCGTTGTCGAGGACGTCGCTGGCCCCCGCGTGGATCAGCGCGTCCTGGCCAAGGCCGGCGTCACGGATCGCGGCCACGGCGCCGTCGAAGCGGTTCTTCTGGGCCACGGTCGTGTTGGTGGTGTCGTTGCGCTCGATGGCCTGGGCGTCCTCGGCGGTGATCGTGGAGAAGTGCGTGGCGATCCCCGCGAGCTCCAGGTGCGAGGCGTCCTCGACGGCCCGCGCCAGGGGGACCGCCTCCTCGGGCACCACGCCCTCGCGCCCCATGCCGGTGTCCACCCACAGGTGCACCTTCAACGTCCCGCCCGTGGTGGCCAGCACCTGCTCCGCCGCGTCGACCCACGCGGGATCGGTGGCGGGCACCTCCACGTCGTAGTGCACCAGCAGCGGGATGTCCTCGACCTGGGCGGCGTAGAGCACGGCGATCCTCGCCTGCACACCGGCCTCTCGCAGGGCGATGGCGTCGTCGAGCTTCGGCACGAAGAGGTACTCGACGTCGGCCGCGTCCTCGATGACCTTCCCGAACACGTCCACGGGCTCGCCGTTCTTGAGCACCGCCCCCAGCTGGACGTCCTGCGGGAAGTCGGCCCGGATCTCCTCGGCGTTGCGCCGCACGGTCTCCGTGTCGACCGTCAGCACGGGGATGTCCTGGGTGCCCTGCGTCGTGTAGGTGTAGGCGGTCTTCTCCCCGATCCCGTTCCCGCCGGCGGCGAAGGAGACCTCCACCGTGCCGGGCGTGCCGGACGACGGAGCCGTGCAGGCGTGGCGGGCGGACCGCTCGTCGAACGGGCACTCGACCTCGGTCTCGCCGAACCGGGCGGTGATCGGCCCGTCGGTGTCCTCGCCGGTGTCGGCCAGGACCAGGTTGCCGCCGGTGAGCTCGCCGTGCGTGGGGGAGAGGGCGACCGACCCGGAGGCGCTCGCGGGGGGCGCGTCCGGCGAGGAGCCGCCGTCCTGGCCGCAGCCCGCCAGGACGAGCACGGACAGTCCCACGAGGGACGTCACCAGCCGTTGTCCGCGGATGTCCGTCGTGCTCATGTCGCCCCGTCGTCCCACATCGTTCCTCCCCCTCGGCACCGGCCTTCGCCAATGCACACACCGTGCAGTCACAGGGAGCGTATCCGGAAGGCAACGGCCCGGGACGTGGGATCCGCCCCTCCGCGGCAATGGTACACAGATGAGCGGACAGATGCCCCGTCACACGTCCGTCATCGACGGGGGAGTCGCGGCACCGCACCCGCCCCGCGGCACGCGGGTGCCCACCGGCCGGCAGGTCCGGCGCACCGGCGGCGAGTCGCCGACGCGGCGTGCGCCTGTCCGGCCGGGGCCGCCGGGCATAGTCTCGGAGCGAGCCGGACCGCAGCGGACGTCGTCGGATCGTACGTCGTCGGAGCGGACGACACCGGCGGGACCGCCCAGGAGAGGACGTCACCATGAGCACGCCGCCGAGCACGGAACCGCGGACGGCCGCGCCCCACGTCGCCGACCGCCACGACCTCATCCGCGTCCAGGGGGCCCGGGAGAACAACCTGCGGGACGTCAGCGTCGAGATCCCGAAGCGCCGGCTGACCGTGTTCACCGGTGTCTCCGGCTCGGGCAAGAGCTCGCTGGTGTTCGGCACCATCGCCGCGGAGTCGCAGCGGCTGATCAACGAGACCTACAGCGCCTTCGTGCAGGGCTTCATGCCGACGCTGGGCCGACCCGAGGTCGATCAGCTGGAGGGACTGACGACGGCGATCGTCGTCGACCAGGAGCCGATGGGCGCCAATCCCCGCTCGACGGTCGGCACCGCCACCGACGCGAACGCGATGCTGCGGATCCTCTTCAGCAGGCTCGGGACGCCGCACATCGGCTCGCCCAACGCGTACTCGTTCAACGTGCCCTCGGTGCGGTCCAGCGGCGCGATCACCGTCGAGCGCGGCCCCGGCAGGACGAGGCCGGAGAAGGCGACGTTCACCGTCCTCGGCGGCATGTGCCCGCGCTGCGAGGGCATGGGCTCGGTCAGCGACGTCGCCCTGTCCGCGCTCTACGACGACGCCCTGTCGCTCAACGAGGGCGCGCTCACCATCCCCGGCTACAGCATGGACGGCTGGTACGGACGCATCTTCCGCGGCTGCGGCTTCTTCGACCCGGACAAGCCGATCCGCCGGTACTCCGAGCGGGAACTGCACGACCTGCTGCACAAGGAGCCCACGAAGGTCACGGTCGACGGCATCATCCTGACGTACGAGGGCCTGATCCCCAGGATCCGGAAGTCCATGCTGTCCAAGGACATCGAGGGGCTGCAGCCGCACGTGCGGGCCTTCGTCGAGCGCGCCGCGACGTTCGCGTCCTGCCCCGAGTGCGGCGGCACCCGGCTGAGCGCGCCGGCCCGGTCCTCGAGGATCGAGGGGAAGAACATCGCCGACGTCTGCGCGATGCAGATCAGCGACCTCGCCGGCTGGCTGCGGGAGCTGCACCAGCCGTCGGTGGCCCCGCTGCTCGCCGGGCTGCAGCACCTTCTCGACGCCTTCACGCAGATCGGGCTCGGCTACCTCTCCCTCGACCGCCCGACCGGCACCCTGTCCGGGGGAGAGGCCCAGCGCACGAGGATGATCCGCCACCTCGGGTCCTCCCTCACCGACGTGAGCTACGTCTTCGACGAGCCGACGATCGGCCTGCACCCCCACGACATCGAACGGATGAACCGGCTGCTCCTGCAGCTGCGGGACAAGGGCAACACCGTGCTCGTCGTGGAGCACAAGCCGGAGACCATCGCGATCGCGGACCACGTCGTCGACCTCGGCCCCGGCGCCGGCAGCCACGGCGGGACCGTCGTGTTCGAGGGCACCGTGCAGGGGCTGCGCACCAGCGGCACGCTCACCGGCAGGCACCTCGACGACCGCGCGTCGCTCAAGGAGACGGTGCGGAGGCCCACCGGCACCCTGGAGATCCGCGGCGCCGACGCCAACAACCTCCAGGACGTCGACGTCGACATCCCGCTCGGGACGCTGTGCGTGCTCACCGGTGTCGCCGGCTCGGGCAAGAGCTCGCTGATCCACGGCTCGGTCGCCGGCCGCGAGGGCGTGGTGCTGATCGACCAGGGCGCGATCCGCGGGTCGCGCCGGAGCAACCCGGCCACGTACACCGGCCTGCTCGACCCGATCCGCAAGGCCTTCGCGAAGGCCAACGGGGTGAAGCCGGCGCTGTTCAGCTCCAACTCCGAGGGCGCCTGCCCGGCCTGCAAGGGCGCCGGGATCGTCTACACGGACCTGGGCGTCATGGCGACCGTCGAGTCCACCTGTGAGGAATGCGGTGGAAAGCGTTTTCAGAGTGCCGTGCTGGAGCACACGCTGGGCGGCCGGGACATCGCCGAGGTCCTGTCGATGCCGGTGACCGAGGCCCTGGACTTCTTCGGGGCCGGAGAGGCGCGCACGCCGGCCGCCCATCGGGTTCTGCGCCGGCTCGCCGACGTGGGACTGGGCTACCTGGTGCTCGGCCAGCCGCTCACCACGCTGTCCGGCGGTGAGCGGCAACGGCTGAAGCTGGCCGCCCAGCTCGCCGCGCAGGGCGAGGTCTACGTCCTCGACGAGCCGACCACCGGCCTGCACCTTGCCGACGTGGAGCAGCTGCTGGGACTGCTCGACCGGCTCGTCGACTCCGGGAAGTCGGTCGTCGTGATCGAGCACCACCAGGCGGTCATGGCCCACGCCGACTGGATCGTCGACCTCGGCCCCGGGGCCGGCCACGAGGGGGGCTGTGTGGTCTTCGAGGGCACGCCCGCGGATCTCGTGGAATCCCGCTCGACCCTCACCGGCCGCCACCTCGCGGCCTACGTCGGGGCGTGACCGTCGGGCGTGGTGCCACGCGTCTCGAGCCGCGATCCAGCGGCCCGTGGTGAGCGAACAGCGACCGCGCGAGCCGGGGGAGTACCGGGGCCGGCGGCGGTGCGGCCCGCGCCCGTCGCGGCGGAACCGGCCTCGGGCGATACGGAACCGTGCTCGGGTGCAGCGCCACCGCATGGACGCACCGCATGGACGCACCGCTGGATCGGACCGCTGGATCGGACCGCTGGATCGGACCGCTGGATCGGACCGCTGGATCAGCCACGGACTGCGGGTGTCCCGGTGATCCGCGTCACAGATGATGCCGGGACCCGTGAGCTCGTGGACATCAGGAGTCGAGGGTCGCCGCATGCAGGCACTGCGGGTACCTCGGGCAGGTCATGGAGACGGCAGCGCGGGAACACCGAGAACGGACGGCTGACAGCGGACCGGCGCGGCGGGGGCCGTGGCGACATGAGCACGCCGATTCCGTGGATGGACCGGACGCAGGTGCCGACGGCAGGCCGTGGCAGAGCGTCGGCGCAGCCTGGCGGTGCGGTTCGTCGGCACGTCCCGCAGTCGGACGACGTGCGACGCCTCGGCACGCCGGGCCGTTCCCGTCGAACGCCACAGCGGATCGCCGATCCCGAGAAGGTGCCTGGACGCCGCCGCGGAACGGACCGGCCCGGGCCGGGCGGAACCTGATCGCCCGTGCAGATGCGCCGCACACCGCCGACAGGGACGCACATGCAGGCTGAGTGTTCACAAGACGAGCGGCCCAGCACGGTGCTTCCCGGGCTCCTGACCCGCACTGCTCAACCGGTAGGCACGGATGTTGATGAGGCGGGAGTTGTGCCCTGACGGGGTTCCGGTTCGCACCTCGAGAGTCAGCGCGGTGTCGAAACGGGGCGCAGGGATGGTCGGCAATCAGTCTGGTGTCCCGTATTCCGGTGCTGGGGCGTGGAAGTCGCTCAGTCCTTGATCATGACGCCAAACGCGACGGCTTCACCTGTATTGGGGTCGGCTCCGAGCAGGCGGACCAACCCACTCTTTCTCGGTGTCTGGAATGACCCCTCGGGCTCTTGGTGCATCTCCGCGAATACCTCGAACCGTCGGCCGCCAGCGTGCTCATCCACCCACCGCAGCACCTCATTGATGTTCTCGGCGTCCGCCAGGGCGAAAGCGTCGAGACTCCAGGCTCCTCCCGCTGTCGATTGCCAGAAGTTCACGCGATAGACGGGGGAGTCGACGAGTTCTTGCGGCTCGGCATGAACCGTTTCGATGACGCGCATGCTCGTCAGCATAGGATCCGCGGAAAATGTGAAACAAGGGTTCGTCAGCGACGCTGGCGGTGTGAACCGTCACGGCTTCTCTGCCGTCTTTATACGGGCTGCGCCGCCGGCTGGGGCGCAGTGATCTGATCGTAGTGGGCGGCCTCGAACTCGGCAGGCGGGACGTTGCCGAGGCTGGAGTGCAGCCTGCGGGTGTTGTACCAGTCCACCCAGGCCAGCGTGGAGTACTCGACGTCGCTGACAGTTTTCAGTGGTGCCTTCACGAACGGGCCCGGGCGGATGCACTCGGTCTTGTAGAGGCCGATGATCGACTCCATGAGGCAGTTGTCGTAGGCGTCCCCGACCGAACCGATCGACGGGGCCATCCCCTCCAGGGCCAGATGCTCGGTGAAGCGCAGCGCCGTGTACTGGGACCCGGCGTCGTGGTGATGGATCAGCCCCTCCGGCAGCACCAGGCCCTGACGGGTGCGGTCCCACCGGCCCATTCGCAGGCAGGTGAGCACCAGATCCGTCGTGCGGGTGGTGGCGGCGTTCCAGGACACGATGCGCTGGGCGAAGACATCGACGATGAAGGCGACGTAGACGAATCCGGCCCAGGTGCGCACGTAGGTGAAGTCGGCGACCCACACGGTGTTCGGGGCCGCGGCGGTGAAGTTGCGGTTGAGCAGATCCGACGCCCGCGTCCCATCCTTGGCCGGGATCGTGGTGCGCACCCGCCGGCCTCGGACCACCCCGGCCAGCCCGAGGGAGCGCATCAGTCGATCCACCGTGCAGTGGGCCACCGCCAGCCCACACCGGCGCAGGTAGGCGGTCATCTTCCGCCGGCCGTAGAGGCCCTCCGGGGTGCCCACGGTGGCCAGCAGCACATCCATGACGATCGCGTCGCTGACCGTGCGCGCGGCAGGCTGCCGACCGGGTTGCTTCCAGGAGCGGTAGGTTCTCGCGGCGATCGGCACGCCCTGCTCGCGCAGGGCCGCGCAGATCGACTCGACCGCGTAGCCTTCGGACCTCATCTGGTCGATGAACCCGGCGATCAACGATTGCGGGGGTCGAGCTCCCCCGCGAAGAAAATCGAGGCCTTGCGCAGGATCTCGTTGGCCTCGCGCAACCGTTTGTTCTCGGCCTTGAGCCGCTTGATCTCTTCGGCCTCGGCCGTGGTGACTCCATCCCGGTCCCCGGAGTCGATCTCGGCCTGACGGACCCAGTTGCGCAGCGTCTCCCGCCCCAGATCCAGCTGCTGACCGATCTGCTGACAGGCCACCGTCAGCGACGGATAGTCCTGCTGGTGCTCGCGCACCATGCGCACCGCTCGGGCCTTGAACTCGGCGTCGTACTTCTTGGGCATGTCCTCATCCTTCATCGAAAGGAAGCGGCATCAAACCCGTGACGGTTCAGTGCCTGTTGAATCCGGGAGTCACCGGTCTCGCCGGCTTCATCGCTGTGGGGTTGCTGGTGCTACTGGCGTGCGGCGATGTAGCGGGCGTAGGTGCTGGCCGCGTTGGTGGCGTGGCGTTCGATGGTGCTGGGGTGGTAGCCGAGGATCTCGGCCAGGACCGGGATGGGGCTGAGCTTGGTGAGCTCCTCGAGGGTGCCCAGGCGGGCGGCCCGGGGCGCGCACACGGTCTTCAGCCGTCGCCGCAGGTGGCTTGCGTCGAGGTGCTGGCCGGGGGAGTTGCCCCTGAAGATCCACGGGCTGTTCGGGTGCGCGGCGGTCCGGTCGTGACCGGGATCGGTGACCAGGTGCCGCAGCGGTTGATCCAGCGGGGGCGGGAGTTCCACGGGGTGGGCCCCGACGGTGATGGTGACCCGCTCGTCGTCGATGGTGACCTGGTCCCAGGTCAGGCCGACGACGTCGTCGACCTGTTGGGCCAGGACGAGGACGAGGATGGCGGCGAGGCGGTCTCTGGGGCCGAGCTCCTCGTGGTCCACGGCCCGTGCCAGGGCGCGGGTCTGGTCGGTGTGGGGCAGGCGGGTCGCGGTGCCGCGCCGGTGGGGGTGCAGGCGCAGGCGTGGGTCCACGAGCTGCGTGGTGGTCGCCCACCGCAGGAAGCGGTCGGCCCGTTCTCGGGTGGTGGGCCCGCCGGATTGCCAGGCATCGAGGTCGGCCTGGGTGAGCCGGCTCAGGGAGGTGTCCCGGTGGGTGAGCCAGGTCAGGAAGTCGATGGCCACGGTGGTGGTCTGTTTGGCGGTGAGGAAGGTGCCCTGGGTGGTCTCGCCGTCGGTGGTGGTCATCCGCCGGGCCTGGTGCCAGCGGACGAAGCGTCGTAGGGCCTCGCGATGCTCGCCGGCGGGTAAGCACTGGATGGCGTCCTGGCTCCAGGCGGTGAACCGGGCCAGATTCTTGTCCCGGGGCGGAAGGGCGCCGTGGGCCACCAGCAGGGCCCGTACGTAGTCGCGGGTGCGGGTGGCCGGCAGCGCGTCGAGGGTCTCGTGGGTGATGGTCGCCGTGGTGGCCAGATCGGTGAGGAAGGCGGTGACGTGGGGCTGGTTCAGCCAGGTCAGCCCGCTGTTGGGCCGGGTCATCGCCTTCAGCGCGGTGGCCACCGGGGCCAGGGACGGGTGCATCTGCTGGTTGTGCGGATTGTTGAGCAGCCGGTCGACGGTGGCGGCCAGCACGCAGGCCCAGCACTGCCCACCGGAGTGCAACTCGGCCTCGGCGCCACAGGTGCGGCAGTCCAGATTCAGGGCGATCCCGGCGCAGGCCCGGCAGGCCGGTCGCCCGTCGTGGCGGCCGGGCAGCACACCGGTGTGGCCGCAGGCACAGGTGCCGGTGGTCCGCTTGGCGGCCTGGTAGCAGTAGCGGCACACGGGCCCGTCGGGCCAGTGGGCGGCGATCTCGTGGTGGCCCCGGCACCGAGTGCACGGGATCGGCCAGGTCTCCGGGTCGCTGGGTGGGCGGGGTCTGCTCACGAGGACTCGTCGTTCTCCTCGGGCACCAGATGAATGCGGCGGGCGATCGGCTGGTGCGGATCGACCCCGATGTCCTGGGGGCGGGTCGGGGCGTTGGCGGTGGCCGCGGCGCGCAGTTCGAGGTAGGGCTCGAAGAGGTCGTTGGGGGAGCAGTCCAGGATGTCGCACAACGCGGCGAGGGTGCGGGCGGGGATGCGTTCGGGGGTGCCGGTCACCAGCCGGTAGACCTGGCTCTCCGACAGGGTGATCCCGCGGGCGCGCAACAGCGGCAGCAGCTCGGTGCTCTTCCACAGGTTGCGCTGAGCCATCACGGTGCGCAGGTGCCAGCGGTAGCCGATGCGGCGCTGCTCAGGCATCAGGAACCTCCTCGAGGCCGGCACCCAGCCGGGCGGCGATCATCTGCTGGATAGTCCTCTGCTTGAAGTCCGAAGAGACCGAGGTGTACAGCCCCGTGGTCGAGGCATGGGCGTGGCCGACCTGGGTCTGCACGAACGCCGGGTCGTAGCCGGCCTCGATCAAATGCGTGACGTAGGAATGACGCAGGCAGTGCAGGCCCAGCTCCGGGGGCAGCCCGACCTCCTCGCGCAGTCCCGCGAAGGCGTCCCCGAGGCTGCCCAGGCGCAGCCGGCCTGCGCGTTCACTGGGCCACAATGCGTCCGAGGACACGGCGGTCGGGAAGCGGGCCCGCCCGCCGGGGCCGGTCCAGAACTGCAGCAGGCCCACGACCCAGTCGAACTCCGGGACGGTGAGCACAGTGCGCCGGCGCGGACCCGACCCGGTGGTGCCCTTGGCCCAGCGCACCTGCACGGCGCCGAAGCGCCCGTAGGCGGGCACGTGCGGGTTCGGCCCGAAGTCGCCCACCTCGAGCATCGTCAGCTCCCGGCGCCGCAGCCCGTAGGCGTAGCAGACCTTAAAGGCGATCGAGTCCCGCAAGGCCGGCAACCAGCGCTTGCTCCCGGCGGCGTGCTCACGGTCGATATGGTCGTCGAGATGGTCGAACAGCCGCTGCAGCTCAGCCCGGGTAAACGCCCGGCGCCCCGGGGTGACGGCGTCATCAGCCGTGTGCCGGGGCGTGTTCCACTCGAAGACCACCTGAGCGGGCACGTCCCCGAACACCTGCTGACAGAAGGCCGCCCACCCGTAGACCGGGGTCGTGAGATAGGTGCAGAACGCCGCCACCGCGCTGGAATCCGCGCGCAGCGTCGTGAGACTGATCGGCCTGGGTCCAGAGCGCCGCTGCGCCTGGAAGTCCTCCAGATCACCCGGAACCCAGTGCCAGGGGAAGGTGCCGGTGAAGCGCTGAAACCGGGCCACGACACCGCACCGGGCCTTGATCGTCTGCGAGGTCAGCCCGCGGGCCAGCATCTGCGCCCGCCACCCGACCAGCATCGCCTCGAACACCCGCTCATCGGCGCGGAACAACCCCACGTCGCCGTCGGTCAGGACGGCAGGTACGTGGCCCGGTACAGCGTCCATCCGAATCCCACCTCACCGTGGAATCGTGCATCTGATGCAGGAAATCTACGCTCACCAGCCTCGCGACAACACCCCGGTGAGATATCCGACCTTCGGCGCAGTCCCACTGTCCGCCGTACGCCGCGGAACCGGGCAGAAATCGGCCGAACGGGAGTTGCACCAGATGTGAGAACTCCCGTGGGTCATAGCGCCGATAATCGACATTATGTAAAGTCGAGCTGAGAGGGCCTCCCCGTCCGACCGTTCCGCCTCTCCGCATGACACGTGCGACGCACCCACTGCGCACGCTGCCGCACCGCGCGCGGCCGACCCCATCTGGGGGCTCATCCGCCCTCCGCGCACCGTCGAAGTCCCCGGCGCACGGGTGGCCGCCGAGAACGACCGCCGTCCGCGCCGCCACTCCTGACCCCGTTCCGGCAATCCGCCCGTCACCGTTCCGGACCGACCTATGACATCCCTGGACTCATGGTCGAAGGTTGAAAGTTAGTCCACCTCCATCTCTCAACCTTCATCTTCCCGTTCAACCCGAGCGGCGCGCGGCGGGTCGCTGCGGGGCCCGCACTAGACTGCGAGCATGCACACCACGGCCCCCACCACCACGCGGCCCACCGGGCACAGGAGCTCCTGGCCGGCGGTGCTCGTCGTCGACGTGCTCCTGGTCCTCCTCTTCGCCGCCGTCGGGCGCAGCACCCACGCCCTCGACCCGGTGGGCGTGCTGGAGACCGCCTGGCCGTTCCTCACAGGCCTGCTGCTGGGCTGGGCCGCCTGGCAGCTGCCCCGCCACCCCGTCGGTCTGTGGCCCCGCGGCGTCGCCCTGTGGCTGACGACCGTCACCGTGGGCATGGGCCTGCGGGTCCTCGTCGGCGAGGGCACCGCACCGAGCTTCGTGCTGGTGACCCTGGGCGTCCTCGCCGTTCTCCTGCTCGGCCACCGCGCGCTCGCCCTGACGGTGCGCGCGGCACGGGCCCGCCGCACGCCCTGATCCGCCCCGTTCCGCCGGCACCGGCCGGCCCCGTCCCGAGAAAGGCGTCCCATGCTCACCGCCATCGTCCTCATCAAGACCTCCGCCGACCGCATCCCCGAGGTCGCGGAGCAGATCTCCGAGATCCCCGGGATCAGCGAGGTGTACTCCGTGACCGGCGACTGGGACCTGATCGCCATGGTGCGCGTGCACCGGCACGAGGACCTCGCGGACGTCATCGCCGACCGCCTCTCCAAGGTCGACGGCGTGGTGGGCACGAACACGAACATTGCCTTCCGCACCTACAGCAAGCACGACCTCGACGCCGCCTTCTCCCTCGGCATCGACTGAAGCACCGGCATCGACTGAGACGCCGGCACCGCGCCCGGTGGTGCGCCCCGCGACGGCAGAAGGCCGGTGAGCGGGTGCTCACGTGGTGCGCCCCGCGACGGCAGAAGGCCGGTGAGCGGGTGCTCACCGGCCTTCGTCGTCGGACCCTCCGGCGCCCTCAGCGGGCGGTGTGGACGATCCAGCGGTCCAGGACCGCCCGCGCGGCGCCGCTGTCCACGGCCTGCTCGGCGCGCCGGACTCCGGCCGCCAGACGGTCGTGGAACGACCCCTCCGCCTCCTGGTCGAAGGCGACCAGCCCCGCCGCCGCGTTGAGCAGGACGGCGTTGCGCACGGGCCCCTGCTCCCCCGCCAGCACCTGCTCGACGACCCGGGCGTTGTACAGGGCGTCCCGGCCGCGCAGGTCCTCGATCGTGGCCCGCGGCATGCCGAGGTCGAGGGGCTCGAGCTCGTGGTGCTCGACGGTGCCGCCGCGCACCTCCCAGACCTCCGAGGGGGCCGTCACGGTGAGCTCGTCGAGTCCGTCGCCGCCGCGGAAGACGAGGGCGCGGTGCCCCCGGGCGGCGAAGACCCCGGCGATGAGCGGAGCCAGGGCGCGGTCGGCCACGCCGATCGCCGAGGCCTCGACCCGGGCCGGGTTCGTCATGGGCCCGAGGACGTTGAAGGTCGTGGCCACCCGCAGCTGCGCCCGCGCCGCGGCCACGAAACGCATCGACGGGTGGAACGTCTGGGCGAACAGGAACGTGATGCCCACGTGCTCCGCGGCGGACTCGACCAGGTCGACCGGCAGGTCCAGGCGGACCCCGAGGGCCTCGAGCACGTCGGCCGAGCCGGACTTCGACGACGACGCGCGGTTGCCGTGCTTGACCACCTTCGCGCCCGCGCCCGCGCAGACCAGGGCGGCCATCGTGGAGATGTTCACACTGGACAGCCGGTCGCCACCGGTGCCGACGATGTCCAGGGCGGGCCCGGGGATGTCCGCCGGCCGGGCCCGGGCGACCATCGCGTCCGCCAGGCCGGTGAGCTCCTCGACCGTCTCCCCCTTGGCCCGCAGGGCCACGAGGAAGCCCGCGATGACGACGTCCGACACCTCCCCCGACATGATGGTGTCCATGGCCCAGTACGCCTGCTCCCGGGTCAGGTCGGTCCCCGAGATCAGCGCGGTGATGAGGTCGGGCCACTCGAAGTGCGGTGCGGTCGCCGGAGTCGTCGTGTTCACGCCCCCGATCGTATCGCCCGCCCTGTGGGCGGCCGGAACCCGCCCGGAACGGAGCGCCGGGCGGCCCCCGATCGGTGGTGACACGGATCACGGACGCCTGCGGCAGGCCCCCTCCGGCCCGGGATCCGCGGCGCCCGCGCGCCGCACACGGCCCCGAGCCTGGTCGCGCGGGGCGGCGAGGTGCCGGACACGCAAATCGCCCGACTCGATCCTGGTTGGTCCACCGGGAGTTTTGGCGACATAATGTCTCTGTGACGACTGCAACCCAGACCCCAGCCAAGCCGGTAGGCGGGTCGATCAACCGACCCAACCTGACCTCCGTGGGCACCATCGTGTGGCTCGCCTCCGAGGTCATGTTCTTCGCCGGCCTCTTCGCCATGTACTTCACGCTGCGCTCCACCTCCCCGGAGCTGTGGGCCGACGAGTCGGCCAAGCTGAACGTGTGGCTGGCCACCGCGAACACCATCATCCTGGTGTCGAGCTCGGTGACCTGCCAGTTCGGCGTCTTCGCGGCCGAGCGCCTCCAGCCCCGCCGTGCCGGCGGTGTCCTCGACCTGCGCCGGTGGGGCATGGTCGAGTGGTTCGCCCTGACCTTCATCATGGGGGCGATCTTCGTGGCGGTGCAGGCGTTCGAGTACGCCGAGCTCGTGGCCCACGGCATCAGCATCCCGGCCCACGCCTACGGCTCCGCCTTCTACATCACCACGGGCTTCCACGCCCTGCACGTGACGGGCGGGCTCATCGCCTTCCTGTTCATCATGGGCCGTGCCTTCGTGGCCAAGCGTTTCGGGCACTTCGAGGCCACCTCGGCGATCGTCGTGTCCTACTACTGGCACTTCGTGGACGTCGTCTGGATCGTCCTCTTCCTCGTGGTCTACTTCCTGAAGTAGCCCGCGCCCTCCCGGGGACGACCCCAGCAAACCAACGCAGCACCGAGTTAAAGGAACGTTTGACGTGAAGGCACTTTCGCAACAGCGGCGCCACCCTCTCGCAGTCCTCGTACTGATGGTCCTGGCCCTGCTCCTCAGCGGTGGGCTCTATGCAGTCGCCACCACCACCAACGAGGCCAAGGCGCAGACCGAGTCCTACTCGGCCCAGGACCTCGAGGAGGGCGAGAAGCTGTTCATCGCGAACTGCTCGACCTGTCACGGTCTCGACGGCGCGGGCACCCCCTCGGGGCCGTCCCTGGTCGGTGTCGGCGCCGCCGCGGTCGACTTCCAGGTGGGCACCGGGCGCATGCCCATGCAGGCCAACGGCCCGCAGGCCCCGCAGAAGGCCCCGCAGTTCAGCCCCGAGGAAACCGCTCAGATGGCCGGCTACGTCGCGACCCTGGGCCCCGGCCCGGCCGTGCCCGAGGAGGAGTACCTGGACGTCACCCAGGGCAACGCCGCCAACGGTGCGAAGGTGTTCCTCGCCAACTGCGCCATGTGCCACAACGCCGCCGGCGCCGGTGGCGCCCTGACCCGCGGCAAGTACGCCCCGTCCCTGATGGGCGTCGAAGAGGTGCACATCTACGAGGCCATGCAGACGGGTCCGCAGAACATGCCGGTGTTCAACGACGCGAACATCACCCCCGAGGAGAAGCGGGACGTCATCACGTACCTGAAGACCCTCGAGGAGAGCCCCAACCCGGGGGGCTTCGGTCTCGGCGCGCTCGGCCCGGTCTCCGAGGGCCTGTTCGTGTGGACCATCGGACTCGCGGTCATCATCGGGTTCACCATCTGGCTCACCTCGCGCTCCGCCTGAGCTGCCGCCCCGGCAGCACATGTCGGACCCACTAGCTACGATCAACTGCACCAAGAGAAGAATGAGGGACCACACATGGGAAGCCACAGTGACGGCACTCCCCACGAGTCGGGAACAGTTGCCACCACGGGCACCACGGCGATGGAGCGTTTCCCTGACCCCGGACTGCCCCCGCACCGCCCGCGCCTGACGGACGTCGACGACCGGGCGGCCAAGCGCGCCGAACGGCAGGTCGTCCTGCTGTTCCTGATCTCGATCATCGGATCCGTCCTGTTCTTCGTCGGCTACTTCGGCGTCCGGGTGGACGGCCCGATTTACGACGTCACGAACACGGCCCCCACCCAGGCGCTGCAGCTGCAGAACCTCCTGCTGGGCCTGGGCATCGCGCTCGGCATGTTCGGGATCGGCCTGGGGGTCGTGCACTGGGCGCGCACGCTCATGCCGGACCACGAGCTGGTCGAGAGCCGGCACGCGGTCCGCACCGAGGAGCAGCGCGCCGACGCGCAGAGCATCCTCACCACGATCTACGACGAGTCGGGCATCAAGCGCCGTCCGCTGCTGCGCAACACCCTCATCGGCGCGGCCGTCCTCGCTCCCCTGCCCTTCGTCGGGCTGCTCAAGGACCTGGGCCCCACCAACCTGGACGTCCTCAAGGAGACCCTGTGGGACGAGGGCATCCGCCTGGTCCGCGACCCCTCCGGGACGCCGATCAAGGCCTCGGACGTCACCCTGGGCTCCACGTTCCACGTCGTGCCGGAGAACCTGAGCACGATCGGGCACAACGAGGGCTACCTGGACGAGAAGGCCAAGGCCGTGGTCCTGCTCATGCGCCTGGACCCGGAGTCCGTCAACGTGTCTCCCGAGCGGGCCGACTGGAACGTCGACGGCATCTTCGCCTACTCGAAGGTCTGCACCCACGTCGGCTGCCCGGTGGCACTGTACGAGCAGCAGACCCACCACCTGCTGTGCCCGTGCCACCAGTCCACTTTCGACCTCACCAACGAGTGCGAGGTCATCTTCGGGCCGGCTGCCCGGCCCCTCCCCCAGCTGCCGATCACCGTGGACGACGAGGGCTACCTCGTGGCCCGCAGCGATTTCCAGGAACCGGTCGGACCGACCTACTCCCAGCGGGGTACCCATGTCGAAGAGATGCAGGGTGAGGCGAACTGATGTCCACGTCCACTGATTACGAGTACAAGCCGCAGACCGGCACCGGCCGGATCGCGAACTTCGTCGACACCCGGGTCGGCATGTCGCCGATCGTCAAGGAGTTCGGCCGGAAGATCTTCCCGGACCACTGGTCCTTCATGTTCGGCGAGGTGGCGCTGTACACCTTCGTCATCCTCCTGCTCTCGGGGACGTTCCTGGCGCTCTGGTTCGAGCCGTCCATGGCGGCGCTGGAGTACGAGGGCTCCTACGTGCCCATGCAGGGCGTCGAGATGTCGGCGGCCTACGCCTCCACCCTCGACATCTCCTTCGACATCCGCGGCGGGCTGTTCCTGCGCCAGATCCACCACTGGTCCGCGCTGGTGTTCGCCGCGGCCGTGGCCGTGCACATGCTCCGCGTGTTCTTCACCGGTGCGTTCCGCCGGCCCCGTGAGCTGAACTGGCTCGTCGGCGTCGGGCTGTTCCTGCTGACCATCGTGGCGGGCTTCTCCGGCTACTCCCTGCCGGACGACGTCCTCTCCGGCAACGGTCTGCGGATCGCCGACGCGATCCTCAAGGCCATCCCGCTGGTCGGTGCCTACCTGTCGATGTTCCTCTTCGGCGGCGAGTTCCCCGGCCACGACATCATCGCGCGTCTCTACATCATCCACGTGCTGCTGATCCCCGCGGCGATCCTCGGTCTGATCGTGGTCCACCTGTTCATGGTCGTCGTGCACAAGCACACCCAGTTCCCCGGCCCCGGCCGCACCGAGAACAACGTGGTCGGCTTCCCCGTGGGCCCGGTCTACGCGGCCAAGGCGGGCGGCTTCTTCTTCATCGTCTTCGGCATCATGGCGCTGATGGCGGCCACCACCACCATCAACGCGATCTGGAACTACGGGCCGTACGACCCCTCCCCGGTGCAGGCCGGTTCGCAGCCCGACTGGTACATGGGCTTCACCGACGGCGCCGTGCGCCTCATGCCCGGCACCTGGCCCTTCAACTGGGAGTGGACCTTCTGGGGCATGTCGATCCCGATGAACGTCCTGCTGCCCATGGTCCCGATCATGATCCTGTTCGCCCTCATGGCCGCCTGGCCGTGGATCGAGCGGTGGGTGACGAAGGACGACCGCGAGCACCACATCCTGGACCGCCCGCGCAACGCTCCCTTCCGCACCGCCATGGGCGTCGCCGGCGTGGCCTTCTACACCGTGATGCTCGTCGCGGCCAGTGGTGACCTCATCGCCACGCACTTCAACGTGTCGCTCAACGACGTCATCTACTGGCTGCGGGCCGCGTACTTCATCGCACCGATCCTGGGCTTCATCATCACCCGTCGCATCTGCCTGGCGCTGCAGCGCAAGGACCGCGAGATCGTGCTCCACGGCCGCGAGACCGGCCGCGTCCAGCAGCTGCCCCACGGTGAGTTCATCGAGGTGCACGAGCCGCTCGACGAGTACAAGCGCTACCGTCTGGTCTCCATGCCGGACTACAAGGTGCTGCCGGCCCAGCCGAACGGCAAGGGCAAGATCACGGGCGCCGAGAAGGTGCGCGAGCGGGTCAGCCGGTTCTTCTTCGAGGACCGCGTCGCCCCCGTCACCCCGGCCGAGCTCGAGGCTGCGCACCACCACCACGAGGCGGAGGCCGTGACGGCCGGTCCCCAGGACCGGGAGCTCGTCCGCTGAGCCGTTCGACCGCCTGACGGGGCCCCGGGAGGATGGTCCTCCCGGGGCCCCGTCGTCTTCGCACCGTGGTGCTGCCCCGCCACGCCGGCCCGGGGTCACGCCGACCGCGCAGCTGTTCCGCTTCCGCGCCGCCGACCCGTCCCGGCCGCCGACCCGACCCCGCCCCCGACCGCTCCCCGCCGTCCACCGGTTCCCTGCCCGCTCGTCGGGCTCTGCGGGCGCATCCCACAGTGGCCCGTACGGTGCCGCCGGACCGTTCCGCGACGGATCGAGCCGCGGACGGCCCGATTCCTGGCCCTCTGCGGCTCCTGGGCACGCCAGGAGCCGGACCGCCGGGCGGTGCCCGGCCGCCCGGGTCCTGCGCGGACCGCTGCCCATGCGACGGGCACCGTAGATCCCCGTTGCGGCGCCGGCGCGCAGACCGTGAACCTGGCCGAACTCACCGGCGGCACCGCCGTGGCCGGCGGCCGCGCGAGGCCTCCGAAGCACCCCGGGACGGGGTCGGTGCTGGACGTGCTCACGGTGTCGTCGGCGCGGGAGGACGACGTCCTGGGCCGGTGCGCTCCACCCGACGCCGTGTGGAGCGACGGGCCCGGCGCCCGACGGCCGCACGGTCCGCGCGCTTCCGCGGGGACGGCTCCTGGCCGTCCGACGCCGTGCCGTGGACGACGCGTGGCCGGGTCGAGATCGACATGGTCCCCCAGCATCCGGACTGCGACGGGCACGAGTCCGTCCTGGGCCGGCACGGGCCCCTGGTAGCTGGCCGCATCACGACCGACGGACGGTGCGCGCAAGGGCATGCCCCGGGCCGCCTGGGCACCACCCGACGGGCCCATGACACGCGCCGGTCCGACGGCACGGTCCACGTCCCCCGGTCCGCCGGGGACCGCCCGACGGGTCCATGGCACGCGCCGGGCCGATGGCGCGGGCTGGTCCGACGGCACGGGTCACGTCCATCGGGGCGACGGCCGACCATTGGGGCGGGCACCGCGGACAGCCAGGGGTCTGCCCGAGGTGAACCGCGCAGCCGTCGTCTCCTGCGGGCAGGGTCGATCAGCTCTCGGGATCGTCCTGGACCACGTGGACCTCCCGGAGGTAAACCGTGCAGGTGTTCCCCCTGCGGCCAAGGTCCGTCAACTGGCGGGATCGTCCCCGAACGCGCGGACCTCCTGCGCGCACCGGCACGCGACCGCTAGCTTCGCCGCCCACTCCAGTGCCGCGTCCCGGGAGGGAACCTACAGGACGGCATAGCCGCCGTCGAGCTGGCGCGTCTGCGGATAGGTGCCCGCGGTCACGGTTCCGCCACCGTCCACCAGGACCGGCGGAACGCTCTCGTCGATGCCTGCTAGCGGACATGCCAATCTCCCTGTAGGCGGACACGTATCTCCCTGCTGACGGACAGCTGATCTCCCTGTCCTGTGCCATGGGATGGGGCTCGTGTCGGTCCCTCCGCAGACGTCCCTCCGGGGGTTCGCTCGAGGTCTCTGACCACCTTGAGCCATCACCCGCCGGAGGGACGCATGAAGAAGTCTGACAGGGAGATCATGGAAATTCTCGAAGCCTATGACGCCACCGGTTCCGCGCACTCGGCCGCGGCTCTGGCCGGGGTGGATCCGAAGACGGTGCGCCGTTACGCCGCCGCCCGGGATGCGGGCCGGCCGGTGACCGGCCCGGGCCGCCGGCCCCGGATGATCGACGCTTACCTGCCGAAGATCGAGGAGTGGGTCGAGCGCAGCCAGGGCACGGTCCGCGCCGACGTCGTCCACGCCCGCCTGGTCGGTGTGGGGTTCCCGGGGACCGAGCGGACCACCCGCCGGGCGGTGGCGCAGGTGAAGGCTGCTTGGCGGGCCGGGCACCGGCGCACCTACCGGCCCTGGATCACCGAGCCGGGGCTGTGGTTGCAGTTCGACTGGGGCGAGGGCCCGAAGGTGCCCGGGGTGGACGGGACGCCGCGGCGCACCTGGTTGTTCTGCGCCTGGCTGGCGTGGTCGCGGTTCCGGGTGGTGATCCCGGTCTGGGACCAGACCCTCCCGACGCTGATCGGGTGCCTGGATGCGACTCTGGCCCGGATCGGCGGGGTGCCCACCTACGTGCTCACCGACAACCCCAGGACCGTCACCGTCGATCACGTGGCCGGGGCGCCGGTGCGCCACCCGCAGATCGTTCAAGCCGGCCGGCACTACGGCACCCAGGTGCACACCTGCGTGCCGTATGACCCGGAGTCCAAGGGCGGGTCGGAGTCCACGGTGCGCATCGCCAAGGCCGATCTGGTGCCCACTGACGCCAACCTGCGTGAGCACTACGCCTCCTTCGCCGCACTCGAGGCCGCCTGCACGGCGTTCTGCGCCAAGGTCAACGGGCGCACCCACCGGGAGACCGCCCGGGTTCCCGCCGAGGCGCTGGTCGAGGAGCAGCAACGCCTGCACGTGGCCCCGACCGCCCCGCACACCACCGCCCTGGGGGTGACCCGCACGGTGGGCACGGATCAGACCATCCGGTTCGGCTCGGTGCGCTACTCCACCCCGCCCGGGCTGGTCGGGGCCGAGGTGTGGGTGCGGGTCGCAGCCGAGGAGCTGGTGGTCGTCGCCGACCTCGACACCCTTCCGGTGGCCCCGGGGTGGGCGGCCGGGCGGGCTGGGCTCACCGAGGTCGCCCGCCACCGCCTCTCGACCCCGGGCAATCCACGGATCGACCTGGGCCACTACCCTGACCACCCGCAGGACCCCACCGGTGCGCCACGCCCGCCCCGGCCACGGCCCCGCAGCGCGGCGGAGAAGGACTTCCTGGCCCTGGGCGCCGGCGCGCAGGCCTGGCTGATCGAGGCCTCCGCCGCCGGAACGGTACGGATCCGGGCGAAGATGGCCGCCGCCGTTGAGCTCGCCGCCCTCATCGGGGACGGGCCCGTGGACGCAGCCCTCGGGGTAGCCGCGGCCGCCGGGCGCTTCGGCGAGGGTGATCTGACCGCGATCTGCGATCACCAGGCCACCGGGGCCACCGCCGCCGGACTCGTGGCCGCCGACGAGACCCACTCCGCCCAACCCGGCACCGCCTCCTGGGCCGACTTCGGCACCAGCACAACAACCAGCACAACCCCCACAACCAAGGAGACCGCTCAATGAACACGGCCACCGCCCCGGCAGCGCCGCCGTTGCCCGACGATCTCGCCGCAGTGCTCAAGCGGATGCGGATGCCCTACCTGCGCGCGGCCGCCCCCGAGGTGCTGGCCACCGCCCGCGCCCAGCGCTGGGACCCCACCGAGGTCCTCCGTGCGCTGCTGGCCGAAGAGGTGCGCGGGCGCGACGAGGCCACCCGCGCGGCCCGACGCAAGGCCGCGGGCCTGCCGGCCGGGAAGACCTTCGAGTCCTGGCGGTCAGGCGATTCTTCGATCCCGGCCCCGACACAGTCCGCCCTGGCCACCCTGGAATGGGTGGGCCGGGCGGAGAACCTCGCGATCTCGGGGCCTTCGGGCACGGGCAAGACCCACTTCCTCGAGGCCCTGGCCCATCAGGTCATCGACGCCGGGATGCGGGTCTCCTGGTTCACCCTCGAGTCGCTGACCGCCGCGATCGGCCGGGCCGGGGTGGACGGTTCGATCGGCAAGACCATCGCCCGGATCACCCGGGCCGAGCTCATCGTCGTGGACGACATCGGGATGCTGCCCTCGGGCCAGGCCGCCGCCGAGGCCTTCTACCGTCTCGTCGATGCGACCTATGAACGCCGCAGCCTCGCGGTGACCAGCAACATCCATCCGGCAGGGTTCGACACGATCATGCCCAAGACCCTGGCCACCGCAGCCGTGGACCGGCTTCTGCACCACGCCCACGTGATCATCACCGAGGGCACCTCGCTGCGGCTCACCGAGGCCACCGCCGGACGCGGGGTGGTCCCCTTGACCTGATACCGCCGGAGGGAGATTAACTGACCGCGGACAGGGAGATCAGCTGTCCGCAGACGGGGAGATCACCTGACCGCCCACAGGGAAGTCCCGCTGACCGTTGACAGATGCCGCCGCCGAACACCCACACCCCGGCGTCCTTGGCCTCCTGAACCACAGCGTGGGCCGCCTCCGCCACCGCCTGCAGCTCGTCGTCGGGAACCACCATGGCACCGCTCGGGAACGAGATCAGATACTTCGTCATCGCGTCGGCTCCTTCTGCGCGCTGCCGGGCACACTGCCATCCTCGCCGATCCAGGAGCCCCGTGCACGGGTACGACCCGGTGTTGCGGACCCCCGGGGTACGACGAGACGCGTCGCTGCCCGGTCGACGCTGACTCCGGATCGGGACGTACGCCCCGGGCTTCCCGGGACACGGCCGGTCTCGGGAAGCCACCGCCGGCGCACGCGGAGGACGCGCTCGAGTGCTCTGGACGGCCTCGGCATGTCGGGGCCGCGCTCGTTCCCCATGTGCCGCCGCCCAGGCTCTGAGAACGGCACTGGGGGCTGTGGGTGGGTTCTCGCGGACCCGGCGACCCCGTGCTCGTCGGCGACCGGGCGCACTCCGGTTGTGACCGGAACGGAGGAGCCGTCTAAGGGGGCGCCGGGACCGAGGACGGTCAGGGACGGGCACGGCAGGAACGGTCAGGGGCAGGAGCGGACAGGGCCAGGGCGGGCACCGCAGGACCGAGCAGCACGGGGAGCCGCAGGGCAGGACGTGAGGACGGCGGAGGCCCCGGACACCACAGGTGTCCGGGGCCTCCGCCGTATCCGTCTCAGCGGACCCGATCAGTGGGCGTGATCGCCGCGGGAGTACTCGAAGATCAGCCCGAGCAGGGCGACGACCACCACGGGCGCTGCCAGCATCAGCATCCACCAGTCGATGGCCAGGCTCAGGAACGCCAGGGCGCTGCCGATGCCCAGCAGCAGGGGCCACCAGCTCCACGGGGAGAAGTGCCCGTACTCGCCGGCGGACTCGACGATCTCGCCGTCGAGCTTGTCCTCGGGCAGGACACCGCCGGTGTTGCGGTCCACGAGCCAGAGGTAGACGGCCAGCATGAAGGACATGACGCCGACGGCCAGCAGGCCCGGGAAGCCGACGAGCTCGTCGAACTGGGTCAGGAAGCCGTACACGACCGCGGCCGCGAGGCTGAACACTCCGAGGAGGATGAACAGTTTGATGGAGAGTTTCATGCTCAGCCCTTCCGCGTGGCCATGGCGGCGTCGTCGACCGGGGACTGCTGCGGGGACTCCGCGGCCAGCTCCGGGTGGTGCAGGTCCAGCGCCGGGCGCTCGGAGCGGATCCGCGGCAGCGAGGTGAAGTTGTGCCGCGGGGGCGGGCAGGACGTCGCCCACTCCAGCGAACCGCCGAAGCCCCACGGGTCGTCCACCTCGACCTTCTTGCCGTGGCGGTGGGTGGTGTACACGTTCCAGAAGAACGGGATCATCGACACGCCCAGCAGCATGGCACCGGCGGTGGAGATCTGGTTCATCCAGGTGAAGTTGTCCTCGGGCAGGTAGTCCGCGTAGCGGCGCGGCATGCCGTCCACACCCAGCCAGTGCTGGATCAGGAAGGTCATGTGGAAGCCCAGGAACAGGGTCCAGAAGTGGATCTTGCCGATCCGCTCGTTGAGCATGTACCCGGTGAACTTCGGCCACCAGAAGTAGAAGCCGGCGAACATGCCGAACACCACGGTCCCGAAGATCACGTAGTGGAAGTGCGCCACCACGAAGTAGGAGTCGGAGACGTGGAAGTCCAGCGGCGGGGTCGCCAGGATCACGCCGGTCAGGCCGCCGAAGAGGAAGGTGAACATAAAGCCCAGCACCCACAGCATCGGGGTCTCGAAGGTGATCGAGCCCTGCCACATGGTGCCGATCCAGTTGAAGAACTTCACGCCGGTGGGCACCGCGATCATCATCGTCATGAAGGCGAAGAAGGACAGCATGACCGCGCCGGTGACGTACATGTGGTGGGCCCACACCGTCACGGACAGGGACGCGATGGCGATGGTCGCGAAGACCAGGCCCTTGTAGCCGAAGAGCGGCTTGCGGGAGAACACGGGGATGATCTCGGAGATGATGCCGAAGAACGGCAGCGCCAGCACGTAGACCTCGGGGTGGCCGAAGAACCAGAACAGGTGCTGCCACAGCACCGCTCCCCCGTTGGCCGGGTCGAAGATGTGCCCGCCCAGGGTGCGGTCCATGCCCAGGGCGAAGAGGGCGGCCGCCAGCGGCGGGAAGACCATGATGATCAGCAGCGACGTGATCAGCGCGTTCCAGGTGAACAGGCCCATCCGCCACACGGTCATGCCGGGGGCGCGCATCGCGATGATCGTGGTGATGAAGTTGACCGCGCCCATGATGGTGCCGAAGCCTGACAGCGCCAGGCCGAAGACCCACAGGTCACCGCCCAGGCCGGGCGAGAACGAGGAGTTGGACAGCGGGGTGTAGGCGAACCAGCCGAAGGAGGCCGCGCCCTGCGGGGTGATGAACCCGGCGGTGGCGATCAGCGAGCCGAACAGGAAGAACCAGAACGCGATCGCATTCAGCCGCGGGAAGGCCACGTCCGGGGCGCCGATCTGCAGCGGCACGATGACGTTGGCGAAGCCGGCGAACAGCGGCGTGCCGAACATCAGCAGCATGAGCGTGCCGTGCATGGTGAACAGCTGGTTGTACTGCTCCTTGGTCTCCAGGATCTGCATGCCCGGCTGGAACAGCTCGGCGCGGATCAGGAGCGCCATCACGCCGGCGATGCAGAAGAAGGCGAAGGAGGAGATCAGGTACATGTACCCGATCGTCTTGTGGTCGGTGGACGTGATCCAGTTGACGACCATCCGGCCCTTGGACCGGGGCACCACGCGCGGAGCGACTGTGGCTGCCTCGTCCCGTGAATACTCGAGAGTGGACACCGGTACTCCTTAGTTGTTCGTAGACAGGTCGGCGGCGGGCTGGTCGACGTCCGGGAACTCACCGGCGGAGCCGGGCTCGTTCACGAACTCCTCACCCGGGTCCGGGTAGGAGTCACGGTTGTACTCCTCGCCCAGCGCACCGGTCTGTCCCTTCTCGCGCAGGGACTGGATGTGTGCGTCGTACTCGGCCTGGCTGACCACGTTGACGTTGAACAGCATCTCGGAGTGGTACTCCCCGCAGAACTCGGCGCACTTGCCGTAGTAGGAGCCCTCCTGGCCCGTGGTGATGCTGATGGTGTTGGTGCGACCGGGGAACATGTCCGCCTTCTCGAGGAACGCGGGGACCCAGAAGGAGTGGATGACGTCGCGGGAGGTGACCTGCAGCTCGATGTCGCTGTCCACGGGCAGGTAGAGGGTGGGCACCCGCTCGGGCACGCCCTCCTCGCCGTCCAGGTGACCCTGGATGCCGGTGTCCCAGACGTCGTCGGTGAGGTAGTTGAAGTCCCAGGCCCACTGCTTGCCGTACACCTGGACGGTGACGTCCGGGTTGTCGTGCGGGGTGGTGATCGCGGACTGCGTGCGCACCGTGAAGAAGAAGAGGGACATGATCAGCGCGATCGGCACGATCGTGTAGAAGACCTCGAGCGGCGCGTGGTAGGCCACCTGCCGCGGGTAGCCGGTCTCGTTCTTGCGGCGGCGGTAGGCGATCATGCACCAGAGCATGAGGCCCCAGGTCACCAGGCCCACGGCCAGGGCCGCGATCCACGACCCGATCCACAGGTCCAGGATCATGTCGGCGTTGTCGGTGACGCCCCGCTCGGTGGGCATCCAGCCGAGCTTCGCCTCCTCGGAGCAACCGGTCAGCGCGGTTGCTGCCAGGACGGCGACCGCGGACGTCCTTGCCGCGCGGCGCCGGCGGCTGCCGGTTCGTGTGTGCGAACTCACAGACGGCCCTTCCTCTTCTTCTCGTGCTCGTCGTCTGCGCGCCGAAGGCCCCGGTTCCCAGAGCCTGGACACAGTCATGTGGAATGTTTCCCTCCGAGCTTACCCCTAGTCGCTGACATCTGGTGACACAGTGTCAGCGTCCGCGCGGCGCTCCGGGGCGCGGCGCGGACCCGTTTCCGGGGGCGGTCCCGCAACGCACGGAGGCCCGCCGTCCGGGCGGACGGCGGGCCTCACGAGAGGGTGCGGGGCGGCTCAGTGGAAGGAGTCGCCGCAGGCGCAGGAACCCCCCGCGTTCGGGTTGTCGATCGAGAACCCCTGCTTGGAGATCGTGTCCTCGAAGTCGACGGTCGAGCCCTCGAGGTAGGGCACGCTCATCTTGTCCACGACGACCTCGACGCCGCCGAAGTCCCGCACGGAGTCCCCGTCCAGGATGCGCTCGTCGAAGTACAGCTGGTAGATGAGGCCCGAGCAGCCGCCGGGCTGCACCGCCACGCGCAGCCGCAGGTCCGTGCGGCCCTCCTGCTCGAGCAGGGCGCGGACCTTCTGGGACGCGACCTCGGTCAGCACGACGCCGTGGGTGGGCAGGCCGTCCACTGCGGCGCCGTTCTCGGTCGTGACGCTCATGATGCTCACTTTCTGTGGAGGATCGCCGCACGGGTTCGGGCCGGCGGCGGGTCTGTCACGGGCACAACGGACGGGCGCCCGGGTTCATTCCCGGGACTGCTGCCCGGAACGGGCGGCGTCGTCGAGGCCCAGCAGCATGAGGGTCTCCGCGACCACCGCGCGCTCGAAGTCCGCCAGGTGCAGGGACTCGTTGGCGCTGTGCGCCCGCGAGTCCGGGTCCTCGACGCCCGTGATGAGGATGTCCGCCCCAGGATAGACCTCCAGCAGGTCCGCGGTGAAGGGGATGGACCCGCCGATCCCCGTCTCCACGGCGGGACGGCCCCACGCCTCCCCCAGCGCCCACTGCGCGACCCGGGCCGCCTCGGAGCCCATGTCGGTCCGGAAGGACTGCCCCGTCTCCTCCAGCTCGAAGCGCACGTGCGCGCCGAAGGGCGCGTGGGACTCGACGTGCCGCCGCAGCGCCTCGGCCGCCTCGACGGGGTCCTGCCCGGGCGCGGTCCGGAGGCTGATCTTGGCGCGGGCGGAGGGCGCGATCGTGTTGGAGGCGACGTCGACGGGCGTCACGTCCATCCCCGTGACCGACAGCGCGGGCTGCGTCCACAGCCGCGAGGCGATGGAGCCGCGCCCGGCGAGCCGGACGCCGTCGCGGACCGCGGCGTCGGCGCGGAAGCGCTGCTCGTCGTAGACGAGGTCGGTGCTGTCCTCCGCGTGCAGTCCGGCCACGGCCACGGCGCCGTCGTCGTCGTGGAAGGTGGCGATCAGCCGGGACAGCAGCGTGGGGGCGTCCAGGACCGGCCCGCCGTACATCCCGGAGTGCACGGCGTGCTCCAGCACGGAGACCTCCACGATCGCCCCGACCATGCCGCGCAGGCTCGTGGTCAGCGCCGGCACGCCGACCTCCCAGTTGGCGGAGTCGGCGATCACGATGACGTCGGCGGCCAGCCGGTCCCGGTAGGCCTCCAGGAAGTCCCGGAAGGACGGGGACCCCGCCTCCTCCTCGCCCTCCACGAAGACCGTCACCCCGAGCCCGAGGTCCTCGCCGCGCTGGTCCGTCGCGGCGCGCAGAGCCGCCACGTGGGCCATGATCCCGGCCTTGTCGTCGGCGGCGCCCCGGCCGTACAGCCGGCCGTCGCGCTCCTCGGCGACGAAGGGCTCGGACTCCCACAGCTCCCGCCGGCCCGGCGGCTGCACGTCGTGGTGGGCGTAGAGCAGCACCGTCGGGTATCCGGGGGCGGGCCGGCGGCGGGCCATGACGGCCGGGTGGCCCGGACCGTCCCCGAGGGGCACGCGGAGGATCTCCACCTCGTCGAGCCCGGTGCCGGCCAGCACGGCGGCGACGGCCTCGGCGCTGCGCTCGAGCTGGGTGGCGTCGAAGGACTCCCAGGCGATGCCGGGAACCGCCACCAGCTCGGTCAGCTGGGCCACGGTTCTCGGCATGTCCGCGTGCACGGCCGCGCGCACGGCGTCGAGGGGAACGGGGACGGTGGGCGTGTACGGCGCGTTCATGGTGGCCAGCCTACGTGCGGGTCCCGGCGGTCGGACGCAGGTGCGTCGGCTATCCTTGACGGGTGTTTGGACGCAAGAAGGACGCAGACCGTGCGGGTTCCACCTCGGTGACCGCTGAACCGCCCCGGGCCCAGCCGGCCGCCCCGCGGCAGACCCCGGGCAAGGGCCGGCCGACGCCGAGCCGGCGGGAGCAGGAGGCCGCCCGCCGCCGCCCCCTGGTGCCCGAGGACCGCAAGGCCGCCAAGGCCCAGTCCCGGGAGAGCGCCCGCGAGCAGCGGATGCGGGCCCAGGCGGGGATGGCGGCCGGGGACGAGCGCTACCTCGGCCCGCGGGACAAGGGCCCGCAGCGGCGCTTCGCCCGGGACTGGGTGGACTCCCGGATCAACGTGGGCGAGTACCTGATGGTCGTCGCCCTGGTGGCCCTGGTCGTGCTGTTCTTCCCGATCCAGGACGTGGCGACCTACGGGGTCTACGTCATCTGGGCGCTCATGATCTTCGGCATCGCCGACGCCGTCCTGTCCACGGGCCGGATGAAGAAGGCCATGCAGGCCAAGTTCGGGACCGTGGAGCCGGGCGTGCGCTGGTACGCCGCGATGCGCGGGTTCACCATGCGCCGGCTGCGCCTGCCCAAGCCGCAGGTCGCCCGCGGCCAGCGTCCTTCCTGACCCGGCCGCCGGGCCGCACGCCTTCCGCTCCGCCCCCGGGCCCACGGCCCGGGGGCGGAGCCGTTCCCGGGCCCACGGCCCGGGGGCGGAGCCGTTCCCGGGCTCAGCCGCGGCGACGTGCCAGGCGCGCGAGCCCCTGGTTGATGCTCCGGGCCCAGAACGGCCCCTCGTAGAGGAACCCGGTGTAGCCCTGGACGAGGGTGGCGCCGGCGGCCAGGCGTTCCTGGACGTCCTCGGCGGTGGTCACCCCGCCCAAGGAGACGAGCACGAGCCGGTCCCCCACGCGTTCGCGCAGCAGGCGCAGCACCTTGAGGGAGCGTCGCCGCAGCGGGGCCCCGGAGAGCCCGCCGGCCCCGCAGGCCTCGACCTCCGCGGGGTCGGAGACGAGTCCCTCGCGGGAGATCGTGGTGTTGGTGGCCACGATGCCGTCGAGCCCGAGGTCCAGTGCCAGGTCGGCCACGGCCCGGACGTCCTCGTCGGAGAGGTCCGGGGCGATCTTGACCAGCAGCGGCACGTGCCGGTCGGCGGCCTCGTCGGCGGCGGCCCCCACGGCGGAGAGCAGCGGACGCAGGCTCTCGATCTCCTGGAGCTGGCGCAGCCCCGGGGTGTTGGGCGAGGACACGTTGACCACCAGGTAGTCGGCCAGGGGCGCGAGCGTGCGGGTGCTCTGCAGGTAGTCGTCCACCGCGTCCTCGAACGGGACCACCTTCGTCTTGCCGATGTTCACGCCCAGCACGGGCCGGGCGCGGCCGCGGTGGTCGGTCTCGAGCTCGCGCCGGGCCCGGGCCAGCCGCGGGGCCACCGCCTCGGCGCCGTCGTTGTTGAAGCCCATCCGGTTCACCACGGCGCGGTCCCGCACGAGGCGGAAGAGCCGGGGGCGGGGGTTGCCGGGCTGCGCCTGGGCGGTCACGGTGCCGATCTCGACGTGGCCGAAGCCGAGGTCGGTCAGGGCGCCGATCCCCTCGGCCCCCTTGTCGAAACCGGCCGCGAGGCCGAAGGGCGAGGGGAAGCGCAGGCCGAGCGCCTCGACCTCGAGGGCGGGATCGGCGCGGGTGTACACCCGCAGGGCCGTGCTCAGCCGCACGGCGCGGGCCGCCCGGACACCGGCGAAGCCCACTCGGTGGGCCTTCTCGGCGTCCATCCGGGAGAACACGGCCTGGAAGAACATAGGGTAGAAGCGCATGGGCCCAGTCTTCCACAGGGGCCCCCACCGCCCGGGCGGTCCCGCGAGCACCACGGGCGGGCCGACGACCACCCGCGGGAGGTGACCGGTTGAGCGCTCCCCCCGACCCGTGGGTCCCCGACGTGCTGGGGCCGGGCTTCCGTGCCCGCACCGTGGAGCTGGGGCCGGGCTCGGCGCCGCACTCCACCGCCACGGTGGTGTGCCACCGCCCCGACGACCGCCCGGCCGCCGGCCGGGCCCCGCGCGACGCCGTGCTGTACCTGCACGGGTGGTCCGACTACTTCTTCAACGCCGAGCTCGCCCGGACGTGCGCCGCGGCCGGGTACGGCTTCTACGCCCTGGACCTGCACGGCTACGGCCGCAACCTCACCGACACGGTGCTGGCCGAGGGCGCCGCCAGCCCCGGGCACGCCACCGACCTCGCCGACTACGACGACGACATCGCCGCCGCCCTGGCCCTGATGGCCGAGGACGGGCTGCCCGCGCCGGGCGGCCGGCTCGTGCTGATGGGTCACTCCACCGGCGGCCTGACCGCGGCCCTGTGGGCGGCCCGCCACCCGGGCCGGCTGGCGGGCCTGGCCCTCAACGCCCCGTGGCTGGGCAGCCACGGCTCCGACGCGGTGGGCGCCGCCCTCCGCCCGGCCCTGGGCCGGCTCGCCCGGCGGCGCCCGGACCGGGCTGTGCGGGCCCGTCTGCGCAGCCACTACTACCGGGTGATCAGCGAGCAGGCCGAGGGCGAGTGGCCGATCGATCCGCGGTGGCGGCCCGAGACCAGCTTCGACATCACCCCGGGGTGGCTCAACGCTGTCCTTCGAGCTCAACGTGAGGTCTCGCGCGGACTGGACCTTCAGGTTCCGGTGCTGGTCCAGGTCTCGGCGCGGTCGCACATCCGGCCGTGGTGGTCGGAGCGGATGCGCTCGGCCGACACGGTGCTGGACGTCCGGCAGATCCGCCGGCACGCCCCGGACCTGGGCCCGGACGTGACCGTGCGCTCCTACGACGGCGCGGTGCACGATGTCCACCTCTCCCGTGAGCCCGTGCGGCGGGCGGCCCAGCAGGACCTCGTGGCGTGGTTGCGCGCCCTCGGCCGGCCCGGGCAGGCTCAGGCGGAGGCGCCGGGACCCGCCACCCGGTCCACGGCGCCGCCGTACCGGCGGTCACGGCGGGCGTAGACCTCCACCGCCTCCCACAGGGTGCGGCGGTCGACGTCCGGCCACAGGACGTCCTGGAAGACGAGTTCGGCGTAGGCGGACTGCCACAGCAGGAAGTTGGAGATCCGCTGCTCCCCGGAGGAGCGCAGGAACAGGTCCACGTCCGGGAGGTCGGGCTCGTCGAGGTAGCGCTGCACCGTGGCCTCGTCGATGCTGCGCGGGTTGAGCAGGCCCGCCTTCGCGTCGGCGGCGATGGCCGCCGCGGCGTCGGCGATCTCGGCGCGCCCACCGTAGTTGACGCACATGGTCAGGGTCACCACGTCGTTGTCGCGCGTGGCCCGTTCCGCCTCCTCGAGACGGTTGATCACGGCCCGCCACAGGCGGGGCTTGCGGCCGGCCCAGCGGATCCGGACGCCCCACTCCTGGAAGGTGGGCAGCTGGCGCTCCATGACGTCGGCGGTGTAGTTCATCAGGAACGTGACCTCGTCGAGGGACCGCTTCCAGTTCTCGGTGGAGAAGGCGTAGGCGCTCACGTAGGGAATGCCCAGCTCGATGGCCCCGGCCATCACCTCGATGAGCGCGGCCTCCCCCGCCTTGTGGCCCTCGTTGCGCGGCAGACCGCGCTGGTTCGCCCAGCGGCCGTTGCCGTCCATCACCACGGCCACGTGCCGGGGCACGAACGGGGACGGGATGGGCGGGGCGGTCGCGCCGCTGGGGTGCGGGGGCGGGGCGGCAAAGCCGGGCATGGTCAGCTCCGTTCCACGAGGTGCAGGGACCGGACGGCCCTCTCCAGGTGCCACTGTACGTAGGACGCCACGATTCCCGCCGCGGCCCGGGCCGTGCGCGGGTCCGCGGCCGCGATGCGCTCCCAGTCGCCCGTGAGCAGCGCGGACAGGTGGGCGACCGTGGCGGGGTCCGGGGCGGCGGCCCCGGGCGGGCGGCACGCCGGGCAGACCGCGCCGCCGAGCGGCGCCGAGAACGCCTCGTGCGGGCCGGGAGCCCCGCAGCGGGCGCAGTCCGTGAAGCTCGGCGCCCACCCGGCGGTGGACACGGCCCGCAGGAGGTAGGAGTCCAGGACCGCGCCCGGCTCGTGCAGCCCGCGGGCCAGGGCGGACAGCGCGCCGACCAGCAGCCGGTACTGCTGGGCCGCGGACTCGTCGTCGTTCTCGGTGAACCTCTCCGCGGCCTCGGCCATGGCGGCGGCCGCGGTGTACTTGGCGTAGTCGGCGGCGATGACCGACCCGTAGCCGCGCTTGCCCAGGGCCTGGGAGACGATCTCCAGGTTCCGGCCGGTGACCAGCTGCAGCTCGGCCACGTTGAACGGCTCCAACCGGGAGCCGAAGCGGGAGGTCGTGCGGCGCACGCCCTTGGCCACCGCCCGCACCTGGCCGTGGTCACGGGTCAGCAGCACCACGATCCGGTCCGCCTCGCCCAGCTTGTAGGTGCGCAGCACCACGGCGTCGTCCCGGTAGGTGCGCGATGCGAAGGTCGTCCTGGCCACCCGGTCATTCTCCCACGCCCGGCGGACAGCACAGCCGGGCGGCCCGCACGGCGACGGCGGGCCTCCCCCGCAGGGACGGCCCGCCGTGCCGGCGCGGGAGCGGGGCTCAGCCCTGGGCGTCCCGGATCGCGCGGTTCACCGCGGAGACGACCGCCTTGAGGGAGGCCCGGGTGGTGTTCGCGTCGATCCCCACGCCCCACAGGACCCGGTCGCCCACGGCCGCCTCGACGTAGCTGGCGGCCTGCGCGTCGCCGCCGGCCGACATGGCGTGCTCGCTGTAGTCGAGCACGCGCACGTCCACGCCCTCCGCGGCGAAGACGGCGAGCAGGGCCTCGATGGGGCCGTTGCCCTGCCCGGTGCAGTGGTGCTGGGCCCCCTCGACGTCCAGGCCGATCTCGAGGGTGGTCTCCCCGTCCTCCTCGGAGGTCGTGGTGATGTTCGTGATCCGGTAGCGGCCCCAGCGGCCGTCGCCGGACTCGTGGGCGGTGGGCAGGTACTCGTCCTCGAACGCCTTCCACAGCTGGGCCCCGGAGACCTCCCCGCCGCTGGTGTCCGTGTGCTCCTGAACCACCCGGGAGAACTCGATCTGCGCCCGGCGGGGCAGGTCCAGGCCGTGCTCGTTCTTGAGCAGGTAGGCCACGCCGCCCTTGCCGGACTGCGAGTTCACCCGGATCACGGCCTCGTAGGACCGGCCGAGGTCCTTCGGGTCGATCGGCAGGTAGGGCACCGCCCACACGAGCTCGTCCACGGAGCGGTCCTGCTCCTGGGCGTCCCGGGCCATCCGGTCGAAGCCCTTCTTGATGGCGTCCTGGTGGGAGCCGGAGAAGGCCGTGAAGACCAGGTCCCCGCCGTACGGGGAGCGCTCGTGGACGGGCAGCTGGTTGCAGTACTCCACGGTGCGCCGGATGTCGTCGATGTCGGAGAAGTCGATCTGCGGGTCCACGCCCTGGGTCAGCAGGTTCAGGCCCAGGGTCACGAGGTCGACGTTGCCCGTGCGCTCGCCGTTGCCGAACAGGCAGCCCTCGATCCGGTCGGCGCCGGCCAGGTAGCCGAGCTCGGCGGCGGCCACCCCGGTGCCGCGGTCGTTGTGCGGGTGCAGGGAGACCACGGTGGCGTCCCGGTTGTAGAGGTTGCGGCACATCCACTCGATGGAGTCCGCGTAGACGTTGGGGGTGGCCATCTCGACGGTCGCGGGCAGGTTGAGGATCATCTCCCGCTCCCCGCCGATCTCGAACGTCTCCGCCACCGCGTTGGAGATGCGCGCGGCGAACTCCAGCTCCGTGCCGGTGTAGGACTCCGGGGAGTACTCGTACGTCACGGCGGTGTTCTTCAGCTGCTCCTCGTACTTCATGCACAGCCGCGCCCCCGTGAGGGCGATGTCGACGATCCCGTCCATGTCCTGCTCGAACACCACGCGCCGCTGCAGCGTGGAGGTCGCGTTGTAGAGGTGGACGATGGCCTGGTCGGCGCCGTCGATCGCCTCGTAGGTGCGCTCGATCAGGTGCTCGCGGGACTGGGTGAGGACCTGGATGGAGACGTCGTCCGGGATCCGGTCCTCCTCGATGAGCCGGCGCACGAAGTCGAAGTCGGTCTGGGAGGCGGACGGGAAGCCCACCTCGATCTCCTTGTACCCCATCCGCACCAGCAGCTCGAACATCCTGAGCTTGCGGTCGGAGTTCATGGGGTCGATGAGCGCCTGGTTGCCGTCGCGCAGGTCCACGGCGCACCAGCGCGGCGCCTCCGTGATCGCCCGGTCCGGCCAGGTGCGGTCGGACATGTCGAAGGGGAACTGCTGCTGGTACGGCACGTACTTGTGGATCGGCATGCCGGAGGGCTGCTGGCGGTTGCGCATGGGGTGGGCCTGTTCTGCTCGAGAAGTCTGCGGGTGGCCGGGCATCAGGAACTCCGCAACGGGAGGCCGGCCATTCGACGACGGGTCAGGCCCCGTTGCGGCACGTAAGGAGGAGGGTCCCTGTCCGCATGTGTCCAACCTATCACGCGGCGCGCAGCGGACCGGCTCCCGGGCTCACCAGTCCCCCGCCGCCTGCTGGCAGGTGTACTGCTCCGCGGTCTGGCCGTTGAGCTCCCCCGGCAGCGCCGAGCTCACCTCCAGGCGGTCCCCCTCCGGGAAGTCCTGGCCCACCGAGACGAGCACCCCGGCGACGTCGGTGGTCGGCACGATCTGCGACGACGGCACGCCCAGGTGCTCCGCCACGGCGGCGGCGGCCTCGGACCAGCCGGCGCCGAAGAAGACCTGCGTGCCGGGCAGCTCCGCCGGCTGCGCCCCGCTCTCCACCGGGGTGTACCCCTCGTCCTCGAGCACCTCGGCGATGTCGCCGTCGCGGCCCTCGACGCCGGAGGCGTTGGACACCGACAGCGGCACCGAGGCCGGGTCGAACGGCGGGGCCGTCGACGCCTCGGGCGAGGGGCCCGCCGAGGCCGTCGGGGTCTCCGTGGGGGTCGTGAGCGACCGGTCCTCGCGCAGCGCCTCGAAGAGGTCCTCCGCCGCGTCCTCCTCGAGCTGGAGGCGGTTGGGGTCCAGGGCGTAGGGCTCCGTGGGCACGGTCACGAACACCATGTCCGCCAGGTCCACCCCGCGCACGGCCGTGCCGAGGCCGACCATGGTGGGCACGGACCCGAGGTCGTCGTCCACGTGCAGGTTGCGGGTCGCCACGTCGGCGATCTCGTAGAGCTTGGGCAGGTCCATGAGGGTGCCCTCCTCCTTGATCATGCGCGCCAGCGAGGCCAGGAAGGACTGCTGGGAGCGGATCCGGCTGGTGTCCCCGCCGTCCCCGAACGCGGCCCGGCTGCGCAGGAACGCCAGGGCCTGCTCGCCCTCGACCGAGGACACGCCGGCGGGCAGCTCCAGGCCGGACTTCGGGTCGTCGACGGCCTCGTTGACGCACACCTCGACCCCGCCCACCGTGGAGGAGAGCTCCTTGACGGCGTTGAAGTCGGCGAGCATGAAGTGGTCGATCTTCAGGCCCGTCATCCGGTTGACCGTGGCGACCGTGCACCCGGGGCCGCCGTTGGCGATCGCCGAGTTCAGCATCGCGTCCTCCTCGGCCGGGTGCACCTCCCCCGACTCGGGGTCGGTGCACTGCGGGATGTCGGCCACCAGGTCGCGCGGGAGCGAGACGACCGTGACGCCGCTGCGGTCCTCGGCCACGTGCACGAGCATCATGACGTCCGTCAGGCCGGACCCGGAGCTGTCGTCGTCGTCGCCGTACTGGTCGTTGCCCTCGCCCTCACGGGTGTCGGTGCCCATCACCAGGACGTCCAGCGGCCCCTCCTCGACCGTGCCGGAGCCGTCGCCGAGGTCCAGCGGGGACGTGTCCAGGTTGGACTGCAGCCGCCAGGTCGCCGCCAGGCCGGCGCCGAGGACCACGAGCAGCACCAGCACCACCGCGAGGGCCGCCCAGCGTTTCCGGGACCATCGGCGGGCGCGCGGGCGCCCGGGGGCGTCGGGGGGCGTTGAGGACACGGTGATCTTCTCCTGGAACGGCCGCGGCGGGGGCCGGGGTCGGGGGGACGGCGCCCGGCCGGGGCGCCGGGAGCCATGCTAGTCGTGCGCGGCGCGGCCCGTGACGGGCCACGCGGTGGGGGCGCCCGGTGGAGGCGCACGGCGGGGGCCGCGCGCCGGGGCCGGGTCGCCCGGCCTAGAAGCCCAGGCGGGAGAGCTGCTTGGGGTCGCGCTGCCACTCCTTGGCGACCTTCACGTGCAGGTCGAGGTAGACCTTGGTGCCCAGCAGGGCCTCGATGGCGGTGCGGGAGCGGGTGCCGATCTCGCGCAGCCGGGAGCCGCCCTTGCCGATGATGATGGCCTTCTGCGACGACCGCTCCACGTAGACGTTGACCCGCACGTCCAGCAGGGGCCGGTCGGCCGGGCGGCCCTCGCGCGGGACCATCTCCTCGACCACGACCGCCAGGGAGTGCGGCAGCTCGTCGCGCACTCCCTCGAGGGCCGCCTCGCGGACGAGCTCCGCGACCATGGTCAGCTCGGGCTCGTCGGTCAGCTCCCCGTCGGGGTACAGCGCCGGCGACTCGGGCATCCGGGCGACGAGCAGCTGCGCGAGGGCCTCCACCTGGAAGCCGTCCACGGCGGAGACGGGGATGACGTCGGCCCACCCGGGCTCCGGGGCGGGCGCGGCCGGCGCGGGCGCGGCCGGTCCGCGGTGCCGCGGCTTCCGGGCGGCGCGCTCGGCCCGCTCGGCGCGGGCCTGGTGCTCGGCCGCCATGACGGAGCGGCCGAGCTCGGTGACGGCCAGCAGCTGCTCCGTGAGCTCGGCGCGGGAGACGGTGTCGGTCTTCGTCACGATCGCGACGACGGGCTTGTTGCCGGAGGCGGCCAGCTGCTGGGCGATGTAGCGGTCCCCCGGGCCGATCTTCTGGTCGGCGGGGACGCAGAAGCCGATGACGTCGACCTCCGCGAGGGTGTCGGCCACGAGGTCGTTGAGCCGCTCGCCCAGCAGGGTCCGCGGCCGGTGCAGCCCGGGGGTGTCCACCAGGACGAGCTGCCCCTCGGGGCGGTGCACGATGCCGCGGATGGTGTGGCGCGTGGTCTGCGGGCGGTTGGAGGTGATCGCGACCTTCTGCCCGACCAGGGCGTTGGTCAGCGTGGACTTGCCGGCGTTGGGGCGGCCGACGAGCACCGCGAACCCGGCGCGGAACGGCCCGGCGGGCTCGGTGGGCTCGGTCGGCTCGGCGGGTGTGGGCTCGTCGGGGGTGGGCTCAGACATGGTGGTGGGACTCCTCCTCGGACTCCAGTGCGGCGGGGTCCACGGCCGTGGACCCCGGGGGAACCCACTCCGGGTCCCGGTGGACCTCCAGCTGGCCCACCCGGTTGCGCCGGCCCTCCAGGGTGACGGCTTCGAGGACGATGCCCTCGACGGTGGCGCGGGAGCCCACGATGGGCACCCGGCCGATGCTCTTGGCCAGCAGCCCGCCGGCCGTGTCCACCTCGTCGTCCTCGAGGTCGACGCCGAACAGGTCGCCCAGGTCCTCGACCCCGAGGGCGGCCGAGACGCGGTAGCGGCCGTCGCCGAGCTCGGCGACCTCGGGCTTCTCGCGGTCGTACTCGTCGACGATCTCCCCGAGCAGCTCCTCGATGAGGTCCTCCAGGGTCACCAGCCCGGCGGTGCCGCCGTACTCGTCGACGACGACGGCCACGTGGATGGACTCGAGCTGCATCTCGCGCAGCAGCTCGTTGACCTTCTTGGACTCCGGCACGTAGCGGACCTCGCGGGCCAGCTCGGACAGCCCGCCGATCCGCAGGTCGGCGCCCTGCCGGTGCACGCGCTCGGCGAGGTCCTTCTGGTAGAGGATCCCGAGCACGTCGTCGGCGCTCTCCCCGATGACGGGGATCCGGGAGTAGCCCGAGCGGAAGAAGAGGTTCAGGGCGTTGTCCACGGTCTCGTCGTCGTCGATGGTCACCATGTCGGTGCGCGGCACCATGACGGCCCGGACGTTCGTGTCGTCGAGGTCGAAGACCGAGTGCAGCAGCTCGGCCTCGTTGTCCTCGATGACGTCCTGGTCGGTGGACCGGTCGACGAACTCGAGCAGCTCCTCCTCGGTGAGGAAGCCGGGGGCGGCGTGCCCGGGCGCCCGGGCGACGGAGGAGCCCAGGCGCACGAGCAGGCCCGGCACGGGCCCCAGCAGCGCGCGCAGCACGCGCACGAGGCCCGAGGTGAACCGGACGGTGCCGGCCGGGTTGCTGCGGCCCACCTGGCGGGGCGACACCCCGGTGAGGACGAAGCCCACCGCGGCCATCACCACGGTGGCGAGCAGGCCGGCGAGCCAGACGTCCCCGAGCCCGTGGAACATCGCGAGGGCCACGGCCACGGCCGAGGCGGTCTCGAACCACACCGTCCAGAAGCGCAGGGCGTGCAGGTGGGCGGTGGGCGTGGCCAGCAGCTTCGCGGCGGCCGAGCCGGGGTCCTCCCGGACGATGGTCTCGGCGTCGGCGCGCGGCAGGTAGGTCAGGCCGGTCTCCGCGGCGGTGAGCACGAACGCCGTGCACAGGAACACGACGGCCGCGAGGACCAGGACGGCGGTGGTCACGGGGCGCTACTCCATGGTCTCGACCGGGGCGGGCCGGCCGAGGAAGTCGGTGAGCAGGTCCCGCTGCAGGGCGAACATGACGCGCCGCTCGTCGGGCTCGGCGTGGTCGTGGCCCAGCAGGTGCAGGATCCCGTGGGTGGTGAGCAGGCACAGCTCGTCCGCGACCGAGTGCCCGGCGGCCTCGGCCTGGCGGCGGGCCACCGGCGGGCACAGCACGATGTCGCCGAGGGTCCCCTCCGCGGGCTCCTCCGGGGTGCCGGGGCGCAGCTCGTCCATGGGGAAGGACAGCACGTCCGTGGCGCCGGGCAGGTCCATCCACTCGACGTGCAGGCGCGCCATCTCTTCCTCGCCGACGACCGCGATCGACAGCTCCGCGTCGGGGTGCACGTGCAGCCGCCGCAGGACGTGCTCGGCGAGCCGGCCCAGCAGCTCGACGTCGACGGCGGCCCACGCCGCGCGGTCCGCGGCCGGCACGTCCTCGGGGTCGGCCTGGAGGTCGAACTCGACGGCCATCAGGCGCGCTCCCCGTCCTCGGGGGCCGCACCGCTCTCGGCGGCCCGTGCCGCCCGCGTGCTCTCCTTGCGCTCCCGGCGCTCGTTGCGCCGCCGGTTGGTGGTGTCGAAGGCGTCGTAGGCGCTGACGATGCGGCTCACCAGCTCGTGGCGCACGACGTCCTCCGCGGTCATCTCGGTGAACGCGACGTCCTGGACGCCGCCGAGCACGTGCTGGACCTGGCGCAGCCCGGAGGAGGCGCTCCCGGGCAGGTCCACCTGGGTGACGTCGCCGGTGATCACCATCTTCGAGCCGAAGCCCAGGCGGGTGAGGAACATCTTCATCTGCTCGGGCGTGGTGTTCTGCGCCTCGTCGAGGATGATGAACGCGTCGTTGAGGGTCCGCCCGCGCATGTACGCGAGGGGGGCCACCTCGATCGTGCCCGCCTCCATGAGCCGCGGGATGGACTCCGGGTCCATCATGTCGTGCAGCGCGTCGTAGAGCGGGCGCAGGTACGGGTCGATCTTCTCGCTCAGCGTCCCCGGCAGGAACCCGAGACGCTCCCCCGCCTCCACGGCCGGGCGCGTGAGGATGATCCGGGAGACCTCCTTGGCCTGCAGCGCCTGGACGGCCTTGGCCATGGCCAGGTAGGTCTTGCCCGTGCCGGCCGGGCCGATGCCGAACACCACGGTGTGCTCGTCGATGGCGTCGACGTAGGACTTCTGGTGCAGGGTCTTGGGCCGGATCTTGCGGCCCCGGCTGGAGAGGATGTTCTGGGTCAGCGCTCCGCTGGGCCGGGCGGAGAGGTCGCGGCCGATGAGCTCGAGCAGCTGCGTGATCACCTGGGGGGTGATCGCGGTCTCGCGCCCGGCGAGGACCTTGAGCTCGTCGAAGAGCGTCGCGGCGATCTGCACGGGGCCGCTCGGGCCCTCGATGCCGAGCTCCAGCTCCCGCGGGCGGGTCGAGAGGCCGGGGAAGGCCGTCTCGACCTGGCGCAGGGTGTCGTCCCCGGAGCCGAGGCAGCGGACCATGGTCTCGCGGTCGGGAAAGGTGATGACGGTGCGGGCCGTCAGTGGGCGCGTGGTGCCGGGCAGCGTCTCAGTCATGGGTGCGGCCCGTGGGGCCGTGCTCTCGCTCTCTCGATGGGTGCTGTGCTTCGGTGCGGGTGCCGGTGCGGGTGCCGGTGCGGGCACCGTGGTGCGGCGGCGGGCGCCCCGCGGGGGCCGGCCCTGCTACCAGGGTACCGCGCGGCCCCGGCGCCCGGGCCCGCCGGTGCGGAGATTCCGATTTGGTATCGGTCACGGTGGCGCGGCCGTTCCGGGCGTGGGGCCCCGGGACGCTGTGCTGGAATGGTCGGGTCCTCCGGCAGGGGGACGGGTGCGGCCCCCGGCCGGCCGCACCGGCATCCCCCACCGACCCCGCAGAGACGAGGTGCGCGTCCCCCCATGGCCCCTGACCTGTTCCGGCCCCCCACCGGGGGCGCCCGCCGCCGCGCGGTCGCGCTGTCCACGGCCTGCCTCCTCGTCCTCGCCGGGTGCGCCCCGGGGGCCGGGCCGGCGCCCCACGACGCCGTTCCCGCCTCCGGCACGGCGCCCGTCTCCGCGGCTGCCGCCGCGCCCGGCCCGGCGAGCAGCGGCTCCGGCGCCGCCGGCGGCAGCAGCAGCGCGGTCGCCACCACGAAGGTCCCGGTCTACTGGGTGGGGGCGGCCGACGGGGAGCAGCGGCTGTTCCGCGAGTTCCGGGACGCCGCCGAGGGCCCGACGGCCGTGGACCCCATCGCGGCAGCGGCCGGGCTGCTGACCACCGCCGCGCCCCAGGACCCCGGCTACCGCACCCTCTGGTCCCCGGTGGACCAGGTGGGCAGCTCCACGTCCCCGGACGGCACGATCACCGTCGACCTGCCCGCCGAGGCCTTCCGCGCCGGCCTGGACGAGCAGGACGCGCGCCTGGCGCTCCAGCAGCTCGCCCACACCGTGACGGCCACGGCGAGCAGCACGGGGCTGCTGCCGCAGAACGCCGAGCCCGAGGTGGTGGTGCTCGTGGACGGGAGGGCCCGGGAGGAGGTCTTCGGCTCCGTCCGGCTCGACGAGCCCCTGCGCCCCGACGGGAGCCTGGAGGCGCCCCTGTGGCTGCTGGACCCCCGGGAGGGCCCGCACCCCGAGGGCGCCGTCGAGATCTCCGGCCGGGCCCTGGAGGGCGTGGCCGACTGCCGGTGGGCGGTCCTCGACGAGGACGGGGCGACGGTCGCCGGCGGCGCGGTGCGCACCACCGCACGCGACGACGGGACGGTCGGGTTCCGCACGGAGGTCGAGCTGGCCCCCGGCCGGTACGAGGTGACGGTCACGGGCCGGGACGCCGAGGGCGGGACCGTGCGCGACGACGGCGCCGTGGAGGTCGTCCCGCGCTGAGCGGCCGGGCCCGCCGGGACGTGTGCGGGGCGACCCGGCTCAGCCGGGGGCGCCGTCCCAGCGGCCCAGCGCGGCGCTGAGCACGGCCAGGGCGACCGGGCCGGCGGTGGAGCTGCGCAGCACCTCGGGCCCGAGACGCAGCGTCCGCGCCCCGGCGCCGGCCAGGGCCTCGAGCTCGCCCGGGGCGATGCCGCCCTCCGGGCCGACGACGAGCACGATCCGCTCCGCCGCCTCCCAGGGCCGGTGCGGACCGCCGAGCAGTCCCGCGAGGGAGTCCCGGGCCTGCTCGTGCAGCACGACCCCGGCCGTGCCCGGCCGCCCCAGCAGAGCGGCCAGCTCACGGGTGGTGCTCAGCGGCAGGACCTCGGGCCAGTGCGCCCGGCGGGACTGCTTGGCGGCGGCCGCCACGGTGTGCACCCACTTGTCGTGGCTCTTGGCGGCACGCTCCTTCTTCCACCGCACGATGGAGCGCTCCGCCTGCCACGGCACCACCGCGTCGACGCCCAGCTCGGTGGCCGTCTCGACGGCGAGGAGGTCGCGCTCTCCCTTGGCCAGCGCCTGGGCGAGCACCAGCCGGGGCCGGCGGAGCGGGTCCGCGCTCACCGCGGCCAGGCGCACGTCCATGCTGTCCCTCCCGGCGGCGACCAGCTCCCCGGTCGCCCGCGCGCCCGCGCCGTCGACCAGCTCGAGGCGCTCCCCGGGACCGAGGCGGCGCACGGTGACGGCGTGGCGGGCCTCCGGCCCGGTGACGGAGAGCACCGCGCCCGGGCCGAGCCCGTCGAGCCGGCCGGGCTCCACCTTGAAGACGGGCAGGCTCACAGGTCGAAGCGGTCCTTGAGCCGCGAGAAGAACCCGCCGGAGCCGGCGGGGCTGTTCAGCGTGGTGCCGGTGGCCTGCTCCTCCCCGCGCAGCCGGGAGAGCTGCTCCAGCAGCTCGCGCTGCTCGTCGTCGAGCCCCGTGGGCGTCTCGACCTCCAGGTGGACGTAGAGCTCACCGCGGCCGCCGCCGCGCAGCCGCGTGGCGCCGAGGTCGTGCAGGGTGACCGTGTGGCCCGTCTGGGTGCCCGGGGCCACCGGCACGTCGCGCTCCCCGTCGAAGGTCTCGAGGGTCACGGTGGTGCCCAGCGCCGCGGAGGTCATGGGCACGCGCACCCTGGCGTGCAGGTCGTCGCCCTGCCGCTCGAAGGTCGGGTCCGGGTCGACCTTGAGCTCGACGTAGAGGTCCCCGTTGGGGCCGCCGGCCGTGCCCGCCTCGCCCTGGCCGGAGAGGCGGATCCGGTTGCCGGAGGACACCCCGGCCGGGATCTTGACGGTCAGCGGGCGCCGGTCGCGCACCCGGCCCTCGCCGTAGCACTCGTGGCAGGGGTGCTTGATGACCGTGCCGAAGCCGTCGCAGGTGGCGCAGGGAGCCGCGGTCACCACGGTCCCGAGGATGGACTGCACCTGGCGCTGGACCTGGCCGGCGCCGTGGCAGACCTCGCAGGTCTCCGGGCGGGTGCCCTCCTGGCAGCAGCTGCCGTTGCAGGTGGGGCAGACCACCGCGGTGTCCACGGTGATCTTCTTCTCGGTGCCGAAGACCGCGTCCTTGAGGGACACGCGCACGTTGATCAGCGCGTCCTGGCCCTGGCGGGTGCGGGAGGCGGGCCCGCGCCGGCCCGCCCCGGAGCCGCCGGCGCCCTGGAAGAAGGTGTCGAAGATGTCCTGGAAGCCGAAGCCGGTGCCCGGGAACCCGCCGCCGAAGCCGGTGTCGGTGCCGTTCTCGTTGCCGGTGGCGTCGTACACGCGCCGCTTCTCGGGGTCGGCGAGGACGTCGTTGGCGTGGGAGACGCGCTTGAACTCCTCCGCGGCCTCGGGGCTGGGGTTGACGTCCGGGTGCAGCTTGCGGGCCTTCTTCCGATAGGCCTTCTTGATCTCTTCCTGGCTGGCGTCGCGGGACACACCCAGGGTCTCGTAGTGATTGCTCACCGTGGTCCGTTCTGTCGAGAGGTCTGGTGGGAGTTCTGGTGCCGGGCCCCGGCGCCGGGGCCCGCGGGGGCTCAGCCCCCGAGGATACGGGAGAGGTAGCGGGCGACGGCGCGCACGGCCGCCATCGTGGACGGGTAGTCCATGCGCATGGGGCCCACGACCCCGACCTTGGACTGGGGCCCGTAGCCGGTGGCGACGACCGCCGCCTCGGACAGGGGCCCCGCGGCGTTCTCCGCGCCGATGCGCACGGCCACGCCGCGGGCGTCCTGCTCCATCTCGGAGAGCAGCCGGAGCATGACGACCTGCTCCTCGAGCGCCTCCAGGACGGGACCGATGCTCAGGTGGAAGTCCCCGGTGGCGCGGGCCAGGTTGGCGGTGCCGGCCATGACCATGCGGTGCTCGGCCCCGCCCGTGGCCAGGGCCCCGACGACCTCGGCCACCGTCTCCGCGGCCGGGCGCAGCGGGGGCGCCATGTCGGCGGTCATCGCCACGAGCGCCGCGGGCACCGCGGCCAGGGAGCGGCCGACGGCCGCGGCCAGCACCCGGGCGCGCAGCTCGAGCAGCTGCGCCTCCTCCAGGGGGGCGGGCAGCACGGCCACGCGCTGGGCGACCCGTCCGTTGGTGGGGATGAGCACCACGAGCACCCGGCCCGCGCCGAGGTCGACGACCTCCACGTGGCGCACCGTCACCCCGGACGCGTGCGGGTACTGCACGACGGCCACCTGGTGGGTGAGCTGGGCGAGCAGGCGCACGGTGCGCTCCATGACGTCGTCGATGTCCGCGGCGTCGTCGAGCAGGCTCTGGATGGCCCGGCGCTCCGGGCCGGAGAGCGGCTTGACGGCCGCGATCTGGTCCACGAAGGTCCGGTAGCCCTTGTCGGTCGGGATCCGGCCCGAGCTCGTGTGGGGGGCCGTGATCAGGCCCTCCTCCTCGAGCGCGGCCATGTCGTTGCGCACGGTGGCCGAGGAGACACCGAGCCGGTGCCGCTCCACGAGGGCCTTGGAGCCCACGGGCTCCTGGAAGTGCACGTAGTCCTCCACGATGGCCTGCAGGATCTGCAGTCGTCTCGGATGGTTCACGTCGCTCCTCCCCGTCGTCTCCTCGGCACCCGGGCCGCCTGGCACTCGGGCGGCCACAGTGCCAGCGCGATCCAGTGTAGCCCCCGTGTCCGACCCCCGGTCCTGCCCGCCCGGTTTGGTACGCTTCCGGCTGATCCGCGCCGGACGGGCGGGACCGCGACCGGGAGGACGAGCATGAGCGACTACGGCTGGGGGCCGCGCAGCCTCGACGACGCGGGCCTCTCCCGGCGGAAGCCGGCCTCCGCGGAGGTGCCGGTCGCCCCCGGGCTGCTCCTGGAGGACGTCACCACCGGCTGGGTCGGGGCGGTCGTGTCCCTGGAGACGATCGGCGGGATGCGGGTCATGGGCCTGGAGGACCGCCGCGGCCGGGTCAAGGCGTTCCCGCTCGGACCGGGCTTCCTGCTGGAGGGCGAGCCCGTCGTCGTCGTGGAGCCCCGCCGGGCCCCGGCGGCGAAGCGTCCCGGGCGCACCCGCTCCGGCTCCGTGGCCGTGGAGGGGCTGCGGGCCAGCACCGCCAGGGCCTCCCGCGTCTGGGTCGAGGGGTACCACGACGCCGAGCTCGTGGCCAAGGTCTGGGGGCACGACCTGGCCGTCGAGGGCATCGTCGTGGAGCCGCTGCACGGCGTCGACGACCTGCCGGCGGCGGTGCAGGAGTTCGGGCCGGGCCCGGGCCGGCGGCTGGGCATCCTCGTGGACCACCTCGTGCCCGGCTCCAAGGAGTCCCGGATCGCCGAGCGGACGATGCGCCTGCCCGGGGCGCCCGGCAACGTGCTGGTGCTGGGCCACCCGTACGTGGACATCTGGCAGGCGGTCCGGCCCCGGGTCCTCGGCGTCGAGGCCTGGCCCGTGGTCCCGCGGGGCACCGACTGGAAGACCGGCACCGCCGCGGCCCTCGGCTGGCCGCACCGCACCCCCGGGGACCTCGGCCGGGCGTGGCAGCACATCCTCTCACGGGTGGACAGCTACGCCGACCTCGAGCCGGCGCTCCTGGGGCGGGTCGAGGAGCTCATCGACTTCCTCACCGCCCCGGGGGCCTGAGCCCGTCCTGGGCGGGCGCGACCGACGTCACGTCACACAGGCACACGTGGGCGGGCGGGCCCCGTGCAACTTCCGAACCGGCCGGTAGAATCGAGCCACGCCATCCGTCGACCGCAGCCGTGCCGCGGTCCCACCCCCGAAGGACTTCCGTGCCCGTGCAGACCGACCCCCGATCGAGCCACGAGAACGCCGAGGCCCCGTTCGAGGGCCTCTCCCCCGTGGCGCAGCCGCTCACCGTCGCCGAGGACCACCAGTGGGCGACCCTGGCGCACTTCGCCGGGGTGGTCGGCTTCGTGCCCTCGTTCCTCATCCACCGCGTCTTCCGCGGCCGGGGCAGGTTCACCGAGCAGGAGTCGCGGGAGGCGATGAACTTCACCCTGCTGCCCACGCTCGTGGTGGTCGCCGGCGTGCTGCTCGCGCCCGTCCCGTTCGTCGGCTGGTTCTTCGCGCTCGCGGCCGCCGCCGCGTGGCTGCTGCTGGCCGTCGGCTCCCTGGCCGGCGGGATCCGGGTCAACCACGGGGAGCCGTACCTCTACCGGTTCAACACCCGGCTGTACGACCGGCTCGCCGAGAAGCTGCGCGAGCGGTCGCGGGAGCGCGCCGCCCGCCGCTGAGGCACCCGCCGCCGGGCCCGGCGGGGTCGTCCTGGCCGGTCAGCTCAGCAGGCGCCGCACCACGGCGTCGCCCAGGAGCCGGCCCCGCAGGGTCAGCACCAGCGTCCCGCGCAGCGCCGGCCCGGGCTCGACGAGGCCGTCGGCGATCAGACCCGCCACCGCGGTGCGCCCGTCGCCGTCCAGGGCCGCCACGGGCAGGCCGTCCCGGATCCGCGCCTCGAGCATCACGCGCTCGAGGTGGCGGGTGTCCGCGTCGAGGATCTCCCGCCCGGCCGCGGGGGACTCCCCGGCCCGCACCCGGTTCGTGTAGGGCACCGGGTGCTTGAGGTTCCACCAGCGCGTCCCGCCCACGTGCGAGTGGGCGCCGGGGCCGATCCCCCACCAGTCCTGGTTGTGCCAGTACGCGAGGTTGTGCCGGCTGCGGTGGGCCCGGGCGTCGGCGCCGCGGGCGGGCCGGGACCAGTTGCTCACCTCGTACCACTCGAAGCCGGCCTCCCCCAGGATCCGGTCGGCCAGCTCGTACTTGTCGGCCTGGTCGTCCTCGTCCACGGGCGGGACCTCCCCGCGCCGCATCCGGGCGGCCAGCCGGGTGCCGTCCTCGATGATCAGCGAGTAGGCCGAGACGTGGTCGGGCTCGTAGGCCACGGCCGTGCGCAGCGAGTGCTCCCAGTCGGCCAGGGTCTCCCCGGGGGTGCCGTAGATCAGGTCCACGCTCACGCCCAGTCCCGCCTCGCGCGCCCAGGCGACCGCCCGCGGCACGTTGTCGGGGTCGTGGGTGCGGTCCAGGACGGCGAGCACGTGCGGGGCCGCGGACTGCATGCCGAAGGACACCCGGGTCACTCCGGCCTCCGCGAGGACCCGCAGGGACCGCGGGGTCACCGAGTCCGGGTTGGCCTCGGTGGTGACCTCGGCGCCCTCGGCGAGGCCGAAGCTCTCCCGGGCCTGCGCCAGGACGGCGGCCAGATCCTCGGCGGGCAGCAGCGTGGGGGTGCCGCCGCCGAAGAACACGCTGTGCAGGGGCCGGGCGTCCACGCCGGAGTCCTGCAGCACCCGGCGGGCCCAGCGCACCTCCGCGGCGGCGTCGGCGGCGTAGGCGTCCTGGGACACCCCGTCGCCCAGTTCCACGGCCGTGTAGGTGTTGAAGTCGCAGTACCCGCAGCGGACCGCGCAGAACGGCACGTGCACGTAGAGACTGAGCGTGCGCTCGGCGGAGCCCTCGGCGGCGGAGGCCGGCAGCCGCCCGTCCAGCGGTGCGGGCAGGCCCTCGGGCTGGGCGGGGGCCACTACTTCTTCTTGTCCTTCGCCCCGGCCTCGTCGGAGGACAGCGCCGCCACGAACGCCTCCTGGGGGACCTCCACGCGGCCCACCATCTTCATCCGCTTCTTGCCCTCCTTCTGCTTCTCCAGCAGCTTGCGCTTGCGGGAGATGTCGCCGCCGTAGCACTTGGAGAGCACGTCCTTGCGGATGGCCCGGATGTTCTCGCGCGCGATCACCCGGGAGCCGATGGCGGCCTGGATGGGGACCTCGAACTGCTGGCGCGGAATGAGCTCGCGCAGCTTGCCGGTCATCATCACCCCGTAGGAGTAGGCCTTGTCCCGGTGGGTGATCGCGCTGAACGCGTCGACCGGCTCGCCCTGCAGCAGGATGTCCACCTTGACGAGGTCGGCGGCCTCCTCGCCCTCGGCCTTCCAGTCCAGGGACGCGTAGCCCTTGGTGCGGGACTTCAGCTGGTCGAAGAAGTCGAAGACGATCTCGGCCAGCGGCAGCCGGTAGCGCAGCTCGACCCGGTCCTCGGAGAGGTAGTCCATGCCCTTGAGCTGCCCGCGCTTGGACTGGCACAGCTCCATGATGGCGCCGATGAACTCCGAGGGCGCCAGCACCGTGGCGGCGACCATGGGCTCGCGGATCTCGGCGATCTTCCCCTCGGGGAACTCGGAGGGGTTCGTGACGACCCGCTCGGAGCGGTCCTCCAGGGTGACGTTGTAGCTCACGGACGGGGCGGTGGAGATCAGGTCGAGGTTGAACTCCCGCTCCAGGCGCTCCCGGACGATCTCCAGGTGGAGCAGGCCCAGGAACCCGCAGCGGAAGCCGAAGCCCAGGGCCGCGGAGTTCTCCGGCTCGTAGACCAGCGCGGCGTCGTTGAGCTGGAGCTTGTCCAGGGCGTCGCGCAGGACCGGGTAGTCGGAGCCGTCGATCGGGAACAGGCCCGAGAAGACCATCGGCTTGGGGTCCTCGTAGCCGCCCAGGTTCTCGGTCGCCGGGCGCTGGTGGTTGGTCACGGTGTCGCCCACGCGGGACTGGCGCACGTCCTTGACGCCGGTGATCAGGTAGCCCACCTCCCCCACGCCCAGGCCCTCGGTGGGCTTCGGCTCGGGGGAGATGACGCCGATCTCCAGCAGCTCGTGCTGGGCGCCGGTGGACATCATCCGGATCCGCTCCCGCGGGGTGAGCTTCCCGTCGACCACACGGACGTAGGTGACCACGCCGCGGTAGGTGTCGTAGACGGAGTCGAAGATCATCGCCCGCGACGGGGCGTCGGCCCGGCCCACGGGGTGCGGGACCTCCTGGACGATCCGGTCCAGGAGCGCCTCCACGCCCTCCCCGGTCTTGCCGGAGACCCGCAGCACGTCGTCGGGCTCCACGCCGATGAGGTTGCCCAGCTCCTGGGCGTACTTCTCGGGCTGGGCCGCGGGCAGGTCGATCTTGTTCAGCACCGGGATGATCGTGAGGTCGTTCTCCATGGCCAGGTACAGGTTGGCCAGGGTCTGGGCCTCGATGCCCTGGGCGGCGTCCACCAGCAGCAGCGCGCCCTCGCAGGCGGCCAGGGACCGGGAGACCTCGTAGGTGAAGTCGACGTGGCCGGGGGTGTCGATCATGTTCAGGGCGAAGTCCTGGCCGTCCACGTTCCAGGGCATCCGCACGGCCTGGGACTTGATCGTGATCCCGCGCTCGCGCTCGATGTCCATCCGGTCCAGGTACTGCGCCTTCATCTCCCGCGGCGTCACCACGCCCGTGGCCTGCAGCATGCGGTCCGCCAGCGTGGACTTGCCGTGGTCGATGTGGGCGATGATGCAGAAGTTGCGCAGGATCGACGGGTCGGTCGAGGCGGGAACCGGGGGGTTGACGGCCAGCGGTGACACGGGCGGTCCTTTCTCCGGGAGGTCGTCGCTTCCGGCAGGTCCTGGGGCTACCGGCGGGTGGATCGCGCCGGGGGGATTCAGCTGTCCAGTTTCCCACGTTTGCCGGTGGGGGGCCATTTCGTTCCGCGCCGCGCCCCCGCCCCTGACGGCGACGACCTCCGCCCGGTGGCTGGACCGGTGGCTAGAGTGGGGCGCATGAGGCTGAACCTGGGCGCCCTGCGGCGGCTCGCCGCCCGCGCCGTGGACGTCTACCACCGTGCCGCCCGGCCCCGGCCCGCCGCGCCGCCGCGGGCCGGCGAGGGCCGCCCCGCGGGGCTCTCCCGCCCCTACCCGGGCGACTGGACCGGACCGGTCCGCCCCGTCTACCGCCCCCTGTCGGACGGCCAGGCCGACCCCGGCGAGATCGTCTGGACGTGGGTGCCCTTCGAGGAGGACCACCGCCGCGGCAAGGACCGGCCCGTGCTGGTCGTGGACCGCGCCGGGGACCACCTGCTGTGCCTGATGCTCACCTCCCGGGACCGCACCGACGGGCTCGGGCAGGACCCCGACTACGTGGACGTCGGTGCGGGACCGTGGGACCCCCGGGGCCGGCCCTCCGAGGTCAAGCTCGACCGCGTGGTCCGGGTGCTGCCTGCGGACGTGCGCCGGGAGGGCGCGGTCCTGCCCGAGGACCTGTTCGACCGGGTGGCCGCGCGGCTCGTCCGCCGGCGCGGCTGAACTCCCCGGGCTCCCGGCCGGGCGCGTGTCGCCGCCGCCCGACGACCGGGTGCGGTCTGCTAGACTCTTCTGCTGTGTGTCCGCGCTGGTCGTCGGGCACTGCAGGGCGGTCGCCACACGGGCGTCCCCACTCCCACTCAGTCACATGGCCGGCCTGTTTGCCCTCACTGACCGTATTCCGCACCCATTGCCAAGGAGTCACACGTGGCCAACATCAAGTCCCAGAAGAAGCGCAACCTCACGAACGAGAAGGCGCGCCTGCGCAACAACGCCTACAAGTCCGAGCTGAAGACGCTCGTCCGCCGCGTCGACGAGGCCGTCAGCGCCTCGGACAAGCAGACCGCCCAGGACGCGCTGCGCGTCGTCTCCCGCAAGCTCGACAAGGCCGTCAGCAAGGGCGTGCTGCACAAGAACAACGCGGCGAACAAGAAGTCCGGTCTGGCCAAGCTGGTCGCCAAGATCTGATCCGCGTTCCCGCGATCGCCGCACCGGAGGCCCCGTCCCGCGCAGGGACGGGGCCTCCGTCGTGCCCGGGCGGCCACCCGGGCACCTTCACCGGGCGCGGCTGCCGCCGGCGGCTCAGCGGCGCCCGGACAGCGCGATCGTGGTGATCGCCCGCTCCACGGCGTAGGCCGGGTCCCGCCCCTCCCCCTTCACCTGGGCGTCGGCCTCGGCCAGCGCCCGCAGGGCGCGCACCAGGTCCTCCTCGGAGAAGCGGCGCGACTCCTCCTGCGCCCGCTCGACCTGCCACGGGGCGGCGCCGATCCGCTGCGCGAGCTGGCCGGCGCCGCCGCGGGTGCCGTGCACCTGCGCGATGGTGCGCAGCTTGGCGGCCAGCGCCCCGACCATGGGCACGGGGTCCACGCCGGTGTCCAGGGCCTGGCGCCAGAGCTTGAGCGCGTTCTCGGCGCGGCCGGCCAGGGCGGCGTCGGCGACCTTGAACGCGGTGGCCTCGACCCGGCCGCCGTAGTACTTCTCGACGTCGTCGAAGGTGATGCTCTCCGGCCCGTCCGAGAGCAGCTGCGCGCACGCGGCGGCGAGCTCCGCCGTGCTGCTGCCGACCGCCGCCGCCAGGGCCCGGGCGGCGTCCGGTTCGATCCGGCGGCGGTGGGTGCGGAACTCCGTGACGATGAACTCGGACTTGTCGCGGTCGTTCTTCAGGGGCTTGCACTCCACCACGGCGGCGCCGGCGGCCTTGAGCGCGTCGAGCAGCTTCTTGCCGCGGTTGCCGCCGCTGTGCTCCCAGAGCACGACGACGTCCGGGTCCGGGGCCTGGACGTAGGCGAGGCCGTCGGCCAGGCAGTCGTCGTTCATGGCCGCGAGGTTGGTGACGTGGATCAGCTTGGCGTCGTCGAACAGGGACGGGCTGGCCAGGGCGGTGAGCTGACCGGGGGCGTAGGCGGCGGCGTCGACCGTGGAGAGCTCCACGGGCCCGCGGCGGTCCTTGAGGAGCGCGCGGACCCGGTCGCGGGCGCGGGCGGCGAGGTAGTCCTCCGGCCCGGTGAGCAGGACGAGCGGGGCCGGTTCGACGTCGCGCCAGGTGGGGCCGGCGGCGGGTGCGGGGCGCCGTGCTGGGGTCATGGCCGCGTCCTCCTGTGCTGACGGCCGGGCGGCCGCGGGTGGGGTCGCCCCCAGTTTCTCACGGGGGCGGGACACCGGTGGCCCGACGGCGCCCCGGCGACCCGGCGACCCGGCAGCTGCCCGGCGGCGACCCGACGGTGGCCGACATCGCGGCGCGGTCCCCGATCGGCCCCGCGGCTCGCTAGCGTGGGGTCCATGACGCAGAACACGAGCACCGAAGAGCAGAGCACCGGCACGCACACCGGGAAGGTCGCGGTCGTCACCGGGGCCTCGACCGGGATCGGGGAGGCCACCGCCCGTCGGCTCCGCGCCGCCGGCTGGACCGTCTACGCGGTGGCCCGCCGCGCCGAGCGGCTGGAGGCCCTGGCCCGGGAGACCGGGGCCGTGCCGGCCCCGTGCGACATCACCGTCGACGACGAGGTGGAGGCCCTGCGGGAGCAGGTGCTCACCGAGCAGGGCCGGGTCGACGCGCTGCTGAACATCTCCGGCGGGGCCCGCGGCACCGACCGGGTGGCCGACGCGAGCACGGAGGACTGGGCCTGGATGTACGAGGTCAACGTGCTCGGCACGATGCGGATCACCCGGGCCTTCCTGCCGGCGCTGCGGGGCAACGGACAGGGCACGGTGCTGAACCTCACCTCCCTGGCCGCCCACCGGGCCTACGAGGGCGGGGCCGGCTACAACGCGGCGAAGTTCGCCGAGCGGGCGATGACGGAGGCGCTGCGCCTGGAGGAGGCCGAGCACAACGTGCGCGTGGTGGAGATCGCCCCCGGGCTGGTGCACACGGAGGAGTTCTCCCTCAACCGGCTGGGCGGGGACCAGGAGGCCGCGGATGCGGTGTACGCGGGCGTCGAGAAGCCGCTGACCGCGGCGGACGTGGCCCAGGTGTGCGCCTTCGCCGTGGAGCTGCCCCACCACGTGGACCTGGACACCGTCACCATCAAGCCCGTGGCCCAGGCCGCACCGCACAAGGTGATCCGCGCCGGCTGACGCCGCCCGGCGCCCCGGAGCGGGAAGGGCCCGGGCGGGGAGGGCCCGGGCGGGGAGGGCCCGGGAGGGGACCGCGCGTCCCACCGCGCTAGCCGTCGACGGGCAGCGCGCGCAGCCGGGCGCCCTCCCGCAGCAGGCGCACGCTGCCGTGCTGGTCGGTGCGCACGAGCGGCACCCCGGCCTCCCGGAGGTGGCCCAGGATCTGCGGGTGCGGGTGCCCGTAGTCGTTGTCCCGGCCCACCGAGACCACCGCCAGCGCCGGGGTGGCCGCGTCGATGATCGCGGTCCCGCCGTTGCGGGCGCCGTGGTGGGAGACCTTGAGCACGTCCACGTCCAGCTGCGCCCCGGCGGAGCGCAGCAGGGCCCGGGCGCCCTGCTCCTCGAGGTCGCCGGCGAGCAGCCAGGACGTCGTGCTCCCGTCCGACCCGGTGAGCTCGGCGCGCAGCACCAGGGAGGCGTTGTTCTCCTCGGCGGAGGACGCGCCGCCCCACCGGCGCGGGGCGGCCGGCGCCGGGGCGAGGACGGTCAGGCGCAGACCGCCCACGGTGCGGGTCTGCGCGGGCGGCGGGCGGTGGGCCGCCGCGCCGGGCAGGTCCTCGCCCAGCTCCCGCGGCGGGTCCGGGTCGGCGGTGGCGTACCAGATCTCCCCCGCGCCCCCGAGCCGCGCCACGGCGGCCAGCCCCCCGATGTGGTCGGCGTGGGCGTGGGTGAGGACCACCAGGTCGAGGTGGTCCACCCCGCTGTCCTCCAGGCACCGCTGCAGCGCCCGCGGGTCCGGGCCCGTGTCCACGAGCACGGCCCGCCCGGGGGCGGTGCGCAGCAGCACGGCGTCACCCTGCCCCACGTCGCACAGCACCGCCTCCCACGGGGGCGCCGGTCGGCGGGCCTCCGTGACGGCGCGCAGGACCAGCCCGGCCAGCACGACCAGCAGCAGCGCCCCCGTCGCCGTGCGCCGCCGTCGCCGCCGGCGGTCGCGCTCCCGCCAGTGCTGCTCCGGCAACGCCGGAGGGGCCGGTCCCCCGCGCAGGGCACCGGCCACCGGCCGGGGGCGGCGCCGACGCACGTCCAGCAGGTGCACGGCCCCCACCGCCGCTGCGCTCGCCGCCGCCATCAGCACGGCTCCGGGGGCGCCGGCCGGCCACGGGACCAGGGCGCCGGGGGCCGCGGCCAGGGTGCGGGCGGTCCCGGCGATCAGCTGGGTGCCCCAGCCGCCCACGGTGAGCGGCACGAGGGCCGCGGTGTCCCCGGCCGGCAGGTGCAGCACGAGCAGCCCCGCGAGCCCGCACACGGTCACCGCCGGCACGACCGGCGCGGCCACGACGTTGGCGGCCAGGGCGTAGACGGGCACGGCGGGCTGCAGCAGCACGAGCACCGGCGCGCACCACAGCTGGGCCGTGGCCGGGACCGCGACCGTGAGCGCCAGCGCGTCCGGCATCCACCGGCCGAGCCACCGGGTCAGGGGCCGGGCGGTGACGACGATCCCGGCGGTGGCCAGCACCGACAGGACGAAGCCGTACTCGGCGGCGAGGGCCGGGTGGAGCACGACGAGCACGAGCACGGCGCCGGAGAGCGTGGCGAGGGACACGGCGGTGCGCCCGGTCAGCAGGCCGAGCGCGGCCAGCCCGCCCATGGTCGCGGCGCGCAGCACGGAGGGGTCGGGGCCCACGAGCAGCACGAAGGCGGCCAGGGCACCGAGGCCGGTGAGCAGGCAGCTGCGGCGGCGGGCGCCGAGGGCCAGCGCGGCGTGGCCGGCCAGGGCCGTGACGAGCGCGCAGTTGGCGCCCGAGACGGCCGTCAGGTGGGTCAGCCCGGTGTCCCGCATCGCCTGCTCCAGCTCCCGGCCGAGGGCGGAGCGCTCGCCGAAGGTCATGCCCGGGAGCAGTCCGGCGGCGTCGGGGCCGAGTTCCGCGGTGCTGAGCAGGAAGCGTCCCCGCACCCGGTCCCGCGCCGTGGGCGGGGCCGCCGGGAGGACGGTGGGCGGGGCGGCGGCGCGCAGGGTCACGGGCCCGGGGACCGGCTCGCCGGTCGCCACGAGCACCGCGGTGATCCGCCGGCCGGGGGTCAGCGCGGACCAGGCGGGGCCGTCGGCGAAGACGGTGACCGTGGCCTCGGCGGGCCCGGTGCGGCCGCGGTGGGTGAGTTCGTGCAGGGCGAGCTCGAGCACCACCCCGGCGCGGTCCTTCCCGGCGGGGCCGGCGGCGGGGGCGGTCCACGGGCGGGGCCCCTCGGCCACGTCGGCGGTGACGACCAGGCGCCCTCCGCCGGCCAGGGCCTCGCCCAGGGCGCCGGAGGTGCTGCCGTGCCGGTCGGCGGAGGCGCTGAGCAGCACGGCGGCCATCGCCAGGGCGCTGAGCGCGACGCTCGACCAGGGCGGCCCGTGCGGCGCCCGGTCCGGCCGGGCGGCCGTCGGGGCACGGACCCCGCTCCGGACGAGACCGGCCCGGACGAGACCGGCCCGGAGGAGGACGACCCGGAGCAGGACGGCGGCCAGGACCAGGGCGGCGAGGTACCCGGCCGCGGCGGCCGCGGTGCCTGCCGGGGTGAGGTGGGTGCCGAGCAGTCCGGTGAGCCAGGCGCCCACGGCGGCGGGGACGAGCCGGAGGTCCCACGTGCGGCCCTGAGCACGGGCGTCGCGGTGCTCCTGGTGCTCCAGGGCCCGCGCCCAGCGGGCGGCGGGGTTCCTCACACGGTCACCAGCGGGAGGAGGGCCTCCAGCAGGGTGGGGCCGATGCCCGGCACGGCGTCGAGATCGGTCGCGGCGGCGAAGCCGCCGTGCTGGTCGCGGAACTCCACGATCCGCCCGGCCAGCACCGGGCCGACCCGGGGCAGTGCCTCGAGCTCCGCGGCGCTGGCGGTGTTCAGGTTCAAGGTGCCGCCGGGGGCCGCGGCGCCGGTGCCGCCGGCCGCGGCGGCGTCCGTCCCGCCGGCCGCGGCGGCGTCCGTCCCGCCCGCCGACGGAACGGCCGGCGCCGGGGTGCCCGCCGGGGGTGCGGCGCTCTCGTCCGGGACGAGCACCTGCTGGCCGTCGGTCAACGGCGAGGCGAGGTTCACCGTGTCCGCCGCGGCGTCCGTGAGCCCGCCCGCGGCCTCGACCGCGTCCACCACCCGGGCTCCGGGTGCGAGCTCCACGACACCGGGCCGGGCCACCTCTCCGGCGACGTGCACGTGCAGGGGTCCGTCGCTCCCGGGGGCCGAGGAGGCCGCGGCCCCCGCACCGCCTCCGGGGGCGCCGCCGGCCACCGGGGCGGGGCTGCCCGCGGACGGCGCGGGGGCCGCGGAGACCCCGACCTCGGCGAGGGCGGTCTCCCCGCCGGCGTCCTCCTCGGGGCCTCCGGGGCCGAGGACGGCCCACCCGAGCCCGGCCACCGCGGCGGCCGCGAGCACGAGCAGGGACCGCGGGACCCGGGTCCGGGCGGCGGTCTCCCAGCGGTGGGCGGCGTCCGGGCGGGCGGGCGCGTCCGCCCCGCGCGGGCCGGGCCCCGCCGCTCCCCCGCGGGTGCCCGCATCGCTGTCGACGCCTGCGCCGCTGCCGGCGCCGGTCGTGCTCGCCGCGCCGGCTCCTCCCCCGGTTCCTCTCCCGGGGCCGGTCCCGTGGTCCGGGCCCTTCCGGGTCGCGGCCCCGTCGTCCGGACCGGGCCCCGGAGCGGGACGCGTTCCGGACGCGGCCTCGGCGAGGAGCGCGGCCAGCCGCTCGGCGGGCAGGCCGGGCCGGCCCGGGTGCCCGGAGGAGGTCGTCGGGTCGGGCGGGGCGGAGGGTGTGCGGTCTCGGCCGCGGGGCACGGTGCCGGTCATGGCTCCAGCCCACCCCGGCCGGACGGACCGCGGGGTCGGTCCGGGGCCCGGTGGGGACCGCCCGCGGCAGGCCCGCGCCTGGGGAGGGCGGGTGCCGGGTCAGCGCCGGCCGCGGACCGGGCGGGAACCGGGCCGCGCCGTGGGGCCCTGCACGACCGCCGCGCGGGCGCCGAGACCGACGTGCGCGGCGAGCACCGGCGGCAGCGGGGAGACGACCAGGACCGCGTCGGGCCGGTGGTCCCGGGCCACGGCCGCGCCCAGCTCGCGCGCCCCGTCCTCGTCGCCGAGGTGGTGCAGGACCAGCACGGGGTGCGCGTGGGCGGAGGCGGCCAGCGCCTCCCCCACGAGCGCCGAGAACCGGGCCCTCGCCCGAGACGGGGTCCGGGGACGTTCCACGGCCACGAGCCGTCCGCCGTCGACGGTGAGCAGCGGTTCGATCCTCAGCACCGCGCCGAGCACCGCCGGACCAGGGGCGATCCGCCCGCCCCGGCGCAGGGTCTCCAGGGACGGCACCCACAGCAGCAGCGGGTCGTCGCGGGCGCCGTCCCGGGCCGCGGCGGCGACCTCCTCCGGCCCGGCCCCGGTGCCGGCGGCGCGCCACGCCGCCTGCACCCCGAAGCCCTGGGCCATGGCCACGGTCCGGGAGTCGACGACGGTCACGGGCACGTCCACGGCCCGGCTCGCGAGCCGGGCGGAGTCCACCGTCCCGGACAGCTCCCCGGACAGGTGCACGGAGACGATCCCCTCGTACCCGGCCTCCTGCAGACGCCGGTAGACGGCCTGGAACCGTCCCGGCGAGGGCCGCGAGGTCGTGACGGGCCGTCCTTCGGCCAGCGCCAGCAGCAGCGCCGGCGGGACGCCGTCGTGCTCCCCGTCCGCGCCGGGGACGGGGTGACCGTCGATCGCGACGGGCATCCCGACCACCTCGAGCCCGCCCGCCCGCACGGCGGCGTCGTCGGTCACCACCGCGATCCGCCGGCCGGGGCTGCGCACGGGCGGGGCCGGCTCAGGCGACGATGTTCACCAGCTTGGGCGCACGCACGATCACCTTGCGGATCTCGGCGTCGCCCAGCTGGCGGCGGATCGTCTCCGAGGCCAGGGCGAGCTCGCGCAGGGCGTCCTCGGCGATGTCCGCCGGGACCTCGAGCCGGTCCCGGACCTTGCCCTTGATCTGCACCACGGCGGTCACGGTGTCGTCCACCAGCAGGGCCGGGTCCACCTCGGGCCAGCCGGCCACCACGACGGAGCCCGCGTGGCCCAGGGTGTGCCACATGTCCTCGGCGGTGTACGGGGCCACGAGCGAGAGGACCACCGCGACGGCCTCGACGGCCTCCCGCACGGCCGGGTCGGCCGGACCGCAGCCGGAGTCGATGGCCTTGCGGACCACGTTGACCAGCTCCATGGTCTTGGCCACGACCACGTTGAACTTCCCCGCGTCCAGCAGCTGCCCGGCGTCGTCCACGGCCCGGTGGGCGGCGCGGCGCACGCCCTGGTCCCCGGAGGCCGGGTCGGCCCCGGGCGCGCTCGTGACGTCCTGGGCCAGGCGCCAGGCCCGGGCCAGGAACTTCTGGGAGCCCTGCGGGGACACGTCCGCCCAGTCCACGTCGTCCTCGGGCGGGGAGGCGAAGACCATGGTCAGCCGCACGGCGTCGACGCCGAACTCGTCCAGCTGCTCGCCCAGGTCCACGCCGTTGCCCAGGGACTTGGACATCGCCTTGCCCCCGTTGAGCACCTGCCCCTGGTTCAGCAGCGCCTTGAACGGCTCGGTGAAGTCCACCAGACCGAGGTCGAACAGGACCTTGGTGAAGAACCGGGAGTAGAGCAGGTGCAGGATGGCGTGCTCCACCCCGCCCACGTACTGGTCCACGGGCAGCCACTTGCGGGTCTGCTCGAGGTCGAACGCGGCGTTCTCGTCGTCGGGGGACGCGAAGCGCAGGTAGTACCAGGAGGAGTCCACGAACGTGTCCATGGTGTCGGTGTCGCGCAGGGCCGGTCCGCCGCAGGCGGGGCACTCGACGTTGACCCAGTCCTCGGCCGTGGCCAGCGGGGAGCGGCCCTTGGGTGCGAGCTGCTCCCCGCGCAGGTCGTCGGGCAGGCGCACGGGCAGCTGCTCCTCGGGCACGGGCACCTCCCCGCAGGCCGGGCAGTGCACGATCGGGATGGGAGCGCCCCAGAAGCGCTGCCGGGACAGCAGCCAGTCGCGCAGGCGGAAGTTGACCTGCCGATTGCCGGTGCCGGCGGCCTCCACGATGCCGATGGCCCGCTCGATGGCCTGCGCCTTCTCCAGCCCGTCCAGCTCGCCGGAGTTGATCAGGGTGCCCTCGCCCGTGGTGGCGATCCCGGTCACGGCCGGGTCCTCCTCGCCGGTGTCCAGGACCGCGCGCACGGGCAGGTCGAAGGTGCGGGCGAAGTCGAGGTCGCGCTGGTCGTGGGCGGGCACGGCCATGATCGCGCCGGTGCCGTAGTCGGCCAGCACGTAGTCGGCGGCCCACACGGGCAGCTTCTCCCCCGTCAGCGGGTTCACCGCGTGGCGGCCCAGGAACACCCCGGTCTTCTGCCGGTCGGTGGCCTGGCGCTCGATGTCGGAGAGCGCCTTGACCTGCTCGCGGTAGGCGGCGAGCTCCTCGGCGTGCTCGGGGGCGACGATCTCCCCGGCCAGCTCGGCGTCGGCGGCGACCACGAAGAACGTGGCGCCGTGGAGGGTGTCGGGGCGGGTCGTGAACACGGTGACCTGGCGGTCGGCGCCGTCCTCGCCGGCTCCCTCGATGGCGAAGCGCACGTGGGCGCCCTCCGAGCGGCCGATCCAGTTGCGCTGCATGGCCAGCACCCGCTCGGGCCAGTGGCCCTCGAGCGCGGCCATGTCGTCGAGCAGACGGTCCGCGTAGTCGGTGATCTTGAAGTACCACTGGTTCAGGGCCTTCTTCGTCACCGGGGTGCCGCAGCGCTCGCACGCGCCGTTGACGACCTGCTCGTTGGCCAGCACCGTCTGGTCCTTGGGGCACCAGTTCACCGGGGAGTTCTTCCGGTAGGCCAGGCCCTTGGCGTGGAACTGCAGGAACAGCCACTGCGTCCACCGGTAGTACTCGGGGTCGGAGGTGTGGATCTCCCGGGTCCAGTCCGCGCTGATGGCGTAGCGCTGGAACGAGGCCTTCTGCGTCTCGATGTTGGCGTAGGTCCACTCCGCCGGGTGCGCGTCACGCTTGATGGCGGCGTTCTCGGCCGGCAGCCCGAAGGAGTCCCAGCCGATCGGGTGCAGCACGTCGTAGCCGCGCTGGCGCCAGTACCGGGCCACGACGTCGCCCATCGCGAACGCCTCGGCGTGGCCCATGTGCAGGTCCCCCGAGGGGTACGGGAACATGTCGAGCACGTAGCGCCGCTCCCGGGAGCCGTCGTCGAGCGGCTCGTAGACCTTCTGCTCCGCCCAGAACGACGGCCACGCCGCCTCGATGGCGCGGAAGTCGTATCCGGTGCTCTCGGTCGTGTGCTGCTGTTCGGTCACGGTCCTCGCCTTCGCGGTGGTGGACCGCCGCCGGCCCCGGAGCGGGCGGCGGGCGGTCGCGTGGGTGCACCCGGGCATCACAGGGACCCGGCGGTGCGCCGACGGTGGTGGAATCCGTCCCATCCTAGCCCAGCGGCCCCCGCGCCCGGCCCGCGAGCGCCCGGGGGCAGCCGCTAGCATCGACAGCGGGCCGGGGCGCACCGGGTGCTCGCGGGCCCTCAGGGAGGACATCATGGCGGCAGGGACCGGCGCGCGGGAGGCGGGGCCGGGCGAGGGGGTGCCGGGCAGTGCGGTGGAGAACCCGTACGCGGAGCGGCGCAGCGTGGTGCTGGACGGGTACAAGGTGCGCTACTGGTTCTACGACGTCGACCGGACGCCCAAGCCGCTGCTGGTGATGGTGCACGGGTTCCGGGGGGACCACCACGGGCTGCAGCTGCTGGCCGACCGGCTGCGCTCGCGGTACCACGTGGTGGTGCCGGACCTGCCGGGGTTCGGACGTTCGGAGCGTTTCCCGGACCGGCGCCACGACGTGGCCGGGTACGTGGACTTCCTGCGCCGTTTCGTGGAGGAGCTCACCGGCGGGGCGGTGCGCGACGGCGGGGACCGGCGCGGCATCGTGGTGCTGGGGCACTCGTTCGGGTCGGTGGTGGCCGCCCACTTCGCCGCGGCGCACCCGGGGATGGTGGAGCGGCTGGTGCTGGTCAACCCGATCTGTGAGCCGGCGCTGGAGGGCGGGCAGGCGCTGCTGAGCCGGCTGACGGTGGGCTACTACCGGCTGGGCCGGGTGCTGCCGCGGCGGCTGGGGCGGCGGCTGCTGTCGAGCTGGTGGGTGACGGATGCGATGACGGCGGTGATGACCACGTCGCGGGATCCGCGGGTGCGCGGCTACGTGCGCCACCAGCACCGGGCCTACTTCTCGGCGTTCGCCGACCGGGACGTGCTGCTGGAGGCCTACGAGACGTCGGTCTCGCACACGGTGGCGGAGGTGGCGATGCAGCTGGCGATGCCGACCCTGCTGGTGGTGGGGGCGGAGGACCCGCTGGGGTCCGTGGCGGCGCAGCGGCGGATGGCCTCGTGGGTGCCGCGGCACCGGCTGGAGGTGCTGGAGGGGGTGGGTCATCTGATCCACTACGAGGCGCCGGCGCGCACGGCGGAGCTGGTCCACGAGTTCCTGACCTCCCCGGCCCCGGAGCCGGTGGAGCTGCACGAGCAGCTGCCGGCGGCCGACCTGGCGGGCCCGGACACCGGGCCGTTCACCGCGCCGTTCACGGGGCTGCAGCGGATCGTGCGGCGGGGGCGGCGCCGGTGAGGCTGCTGATGGACGCCCGCTACACGCGGATCGGGCGGCACGACGGGATCAGCCGCTACGGGGCCGGGCTGATCGAGGCGATGGCCGGGCTGGCGGGGAGCACGGCGGACCTGCAGCTGGCGATGCTGGTGAGCGATCCGCGGCAGCTGGACATGCTGCCGGAGGTCCCGCACGTGCGGGGGCCCTCCCCGGTCTCGGCGGCGGAGGCCGCCACCGCGCTGGTGCTCAACCGGTACGCGCCGGACGTGGTGTTCTCGCCGATGCAGACCATGGGCTCGGCGGGACGGCGGCACGGGCTGATCCTGACCCTGCACGATCTCATCTACTACGACCACCCCACCCCGCCGGGGGACCTCCCCGCGGCGGTGCGCGCGGGCTGGCGGGCCTACCACCGGGCGTGGTGGCCGCAGCGGGTGCTGCTGGACCGCGCCGACGCCGTGGTCACCGTCTCGCGGACCACCCGGGAGCTCATGTCCGCCCACCAGCTCACCCGGCGTCCGGTGCACGTGGTGCCCAACGCCGCCCCGCCCGGGGCGGTGCTGGCCCCGGAGCAGGCCCTGGCGCGGCTGCCGCGGCGGGGCCGGCTGCTGCTCTACATGGGGTCGTTCCTGCCCTACAAGAACGTGGAGACCCTGGTGCGCGCGGCGGGGCGGCTGCCCGGGCACGAGCTGCACCTGCTCTCGCGCATTGCCCCCGCCCGGCGGGCGCAGCTGGAGGCCCTGGTGCCGGACGGGGCGCGCGTGGTGTTCCACGACGGGGTGGACGAGGCCGAGTACGCGGCCCTGCTGGGGCAGGCGGCGGCGCTGCTGACGGCGTCGCGGGCCGAGGGCTACGGGCTGCCCGTGGTCGAGGCGATGGCGGCCGGGACGCCGGTGGTGTGCAGCGACCTGCCGATCTTCCGGGAGGTCGCCGGGGAGGCCGCCGCCTACGCCGCGCCCGACGACGACGCCGGCTTCGCCGCGGCGGTCCGGGCGCTGGAGGACCCCGCCCGGGCCCGGGCGCAGGTGCTGGCCGGGCTTCAGCGGGCCCGGTCCTGGTCCTGGGCGGACTCCGCGCGGGAGCTGCTGGCCGTGGCCCGGGGCGTGCACGAGCGGCGCTCGACCCGCCGGTGAGGAGGGCCCGCCCCGGCCGGGTCCTCCTCGGCGGCCGGGTTCAGGGCAGCGGCCAGGTGTGCACGGGGTCGTTGTCGGCCATGTGCCGGGCGTAGCGGGCGAGCATGGCGCGCAGCGCGGTGGGCCGGTCGGCGCCCTGCGCCTCGAGGCGCTGGACCGCCTGCGTCTGCCAGGTCGCCCCGTTGACCCCGGCCACGCACCGGGCCTCGACGATGCCGAGGTAGCGCTCCCGGACCTCCGGGGCCACGCCCCACTCCTCCAGGCCCTGGTGCGCCAGGGGCAGCAGGTGGCGCAGCACGAGCTCGTCGACGCACAGCTCGCCGAAGCCGGGCCAGTACAGGCGGGCGTCGATCCCGTCCCGCGCCGCCCGGGCGAAGTTCTCCGCGCAGGCGGCGAAGCTCATCCGCGTCCACACCGGGCGCTCCTGCCGGGCCAGGACGCGCACCGCGCCGTAGTAGAACGCGGCGTTGGCCAGCACGTCGACGATCGTCGGTCCCGCCGGTAGCACCCGGTTCTCCACCCGCAGGTGCGGCACGCCGCCGACGACGTCGTAGATCGGGCGGTTCCACCGGTAGATCGTCCCGTTGTGCAGCCGCAGCTCGGCCAGGCGCGGGGCCCGTCCCGCCGCCAGCTCGGCGGCCGGGTCCTCGTCGGAGCAGTCGGCCAGCAGCGCCGGGAAGTAGCGGACGTTCTCCTCGAACAGGTCGAAGATCGAGGTGATCCAGCGCTCGCCGAAGAACACCCGCGGCCGCACCCCCTGGTTCTTCAGCTCGATCGGCCGGGTGTCGGTGGCCTGCTGGAACAGCGCGATCCGGGTCTCCGCGTGCAGGCGCCGGCCGAAGAAGTAGGGGCTGTTCGCGGCGAGCGCGACCTGCACGGCGGACAGCGCCTGGGCGGCGTTCCAGTGGGCGGCGAAGCCCGTGGGGGCGACCTGCAGGTGCAGCTGGACGCTGGTGCACGCCGACTCGGGGGCGATCGAGTCGCAGTAGGCGTCGACCCGCTCCCCGTCCGGTCCCTGGAGGTCCAGGCGGATGTCCTCGCCGCGGGCCACGAAGATCGAGTCGTTGAGCGCGCTGTAGCGGTTGTTGGCGCTGATCCACTCCCGCTGGTAGTGCTCGGGCCGGATCGTCGGGAGGATTCCGATGGCCATGATCCGCGAGCCGGTCTCCCGGGCGCGGGCGTCGGCGGCGTTGAGCGAGGCGCGCAGCTCCTCCTCGAGCTCGAGCGCGGCCCGTCCGGGCAGCGGGCGCGGGGGGACGTTGAGCTCGATGTTGTAGCGGGCGAGCTCGGTCTGGTAGCCGGGGTCGGCGATGGCGGCGAGGACCTCGGCGTTGTGGAAGGACGGCTCGAAGTGCTCGTCGACGAGGTTCAGCTCGATCTCCAGGCCCGTCATGGGCCGGTCGAACTCGAAGGAGCTGCGGTGCAGCATGAGCTCGAACACGTCGAGGTCCTGCCGCACCTTCTCCCGGTAGCGCTGGCGCTCCTCGCGCGTGTAGCTGCGGGACCGGACCTCTTCTCCCACGGTGACCTCCCCGGACGACGGCGGCGGCGCTGCCGCTCGGTCCCACCCCACCACACCGGCGGGCGCAGGCCAAGACCTCCGGGACCGTGACGGGCCGGGCCCTAGGATGAGGGGATGCCGTTCCTGGACCGTGTCTCGCACTGGGCCGGGCAGCGCCCGGACGAGCCCGCCGTGGTGTGCGGCCCCGAGCAGCTGAGCTGGGCGCGGCTGCGCGCCCGGGCCGCGGCGCTGGCCGCCTCGGGCGAACCCACGGGCCTCCTGCGGCAGGGCAACGGCGTGGACTTCGCCGTCCGGTGGGCGGCCGGGGTGGCCGAGGAGCGGGTGTGCGCCGTGCTGGACCCCCTCGAGCCGCAGCAGCGCGCCGAGGAGGTGCGTCGGCGCCTGGCGGCCCGGCTGCCCGCGGCCCCCGCCCCGGCGCGGCTGCGCGACGGGGACCCGGGCTCCGCCTTTCTGATCGGCCTGACCTCGGGCACCACCGCCGTGCCCAAGGCCTTCAGCCGCAGCCGCCGCTCCTGGCAGCGCTCCTTCGAGGTCTCCACCGGATGCTTCGGCCTGCGTCCCGGGGACCGCGTGCTGGCCCCGGGGCCGCTGTCGGCGAGCCTGAACCTCTACACGCTCTCCGAGTGCCTCTGGGCCGGGGCCGCCTTCCACACCCTGCCGCGCCTGGACGTCGCCGCCGCCCACGCGGAGATCACCGGCCGGGGCGTCACCCGCCTGGTCGGCGTGCCCGCCGTGCTGCGGGTCCTCGCGGAGCGCGGCGTCACCGCCGGCGCCGACGCCGGCGGGCTCAGCGCGGTCCTCAGCGCCGGGCAGGCCCTGGACGCGCGCACGCTGGAGGCGGTGCGCCGCTGGGCCCCCGGGGCGACCGTCTGGGAGTACTACGGCGCCGCCGAGCTCGGCTTCGTGGCCGCCCGCCGGCGCCGCCCCGGGGAGCCCGCCGCGCCGGCCGGCACCGGGGTGGGCGCGGCCTTTCCCGGGGTGGCGCTGGCCGTCCTCGACGACGCCGGCCACCCCGTGCCGGAGGGGGTGCCCGGCACCGTGTGCGTGCGCTCCGAGCTGGTCTGCGACGGCTACCTGTGGGGCGACGACGGCCGGGCCCTCGGCGAGCTCGGCGGCATGGCCACGGTGCGGGACCAGGGCGCCCTGCGCGGCGGGCAGCTGCACGTGCTGGGGCGGCTCTCGGACATGGTCGTCACCGGCGGGCACAACGTCTACCCGCAGGAGGTCGAGGCCGTCCTGGCCGCGGTGCCCGGAGTGGCCGACGCGGTGGTGACCGGGGTGCCGGACGCCTCCCACGGGCAGCGGGTGCTGGCCGGCATCGTCCCCGGCCCCGGCGGGGTGCGCCCGGCCCGGCTGCGGGAGGCCGCGGCGGCGCGGCTGGGCCCGCCCCAGCGCCCCCGGCAATACGTCGAGCTCGGCGAGCTGCCCCTCACCGGCCACGGCAAGCTCAGCCGCCGGCTGCTGCGGGACTGGGTCCTGGACGGAGACCGCCGTGTCCGGCCGCTGGGCTGAGCCCGCCGTCGGGGCGGCCGCTCCCCTGCTGCTGCTGGGTCGGCGCACGCCCCTGGCCCGCGCCGGGACCCTGCTCGCCGACGTGCCCGTGCACCGGCTCCTGGCCCCGGTGCTGCGCCGCCTCGTGGAGGACTCCGGTGCGGACCCCGGGCAGATCTGCGACGTGGTGGTCGGCAACGCCGTGGGCGCCGGCGGCAACCTCGCCCGGCTTGCCGCCCTCGAGGCCGGTCTGCCGCTGTCCGTGCCGGGGCTGACCGTGGACCGGCAGTGCGGCTCGGGCCTGGACGCCGTGGTGCTGGCCTGCCGGCTCGCGCGGGCGGGCGCCGGAGCAGCCTTCCTGGCCGGCGGTGCGGAGAGCATCAGCACCGCGCCGCTGCGCGGACACCGGCGGGCGGACGGCGGCGTGGAGTTCTTCCGCCGGGCCCGCTTCGCCCCCGAGCACCTGGGCGACCCTGACATGGGACCGGCCGCGGAGACGGTCGCCGGGGAGCACGGGATCGGCCGGGACCGGCAGGACGCCTACGCCCTGCGCAGCCACCGGCGGGCGCTGGCCGCCGCGGGCGAGGGTAGGTTCGACGACGAGCTGGTCGCGGTGGCCGGTCCGCACGGGACCGTGGGCGCCGACAACGGCCCGCGGCCGCGGCTGGACGCGGCCCTGCTGGCCCGCTTCCCCGCCGCCTTCGCCCGCGGCGGGACCGTGACGGCCGGCAACTCCTGCGCCGACGCGGACGGGGCGGCCGCCGTCCTGGTCGCCCTCCCGGCCGCGGCACGGGAGCTGGGCCTGCGCACCGGGCTCGCCTTCCGCGGCGCGGCGACCGTGGGCGTGGACCCGGCCCGGCTGGGGCTGGGCGCGGCCGTGGCCGCCCAGGAGCTGCTGCGCGCCCAGGGCGTGGCCGCCGACCGGCTGGCCGCGGTGGAGTTCAACGAGGCCTTCGCCGGACAGGTGCTGGCCTGCACCGACCTGCTCGGGGTGGACGAGGAGGTGCTCAACGCCGACGGCGGCGCCCTGGCCCTCGGGCACGCCTACGGGGCCTCCGGAGCGGTGTCCGTGGTCCGCCTGCTCGCGCGGGCCCGGGACCTGCCGGAGGGCAGCCTGCTGCTGGCGATGATCAGCTCCGCCGGCGGCATCGGCACCGCCGCACTGTTCGAGAAGCGCGCGCTGTGACCGGACCCGGCCGGACCCGCGCCGGAACGACGCGCGCCGGAGCGGACCGGCACCGGAACAGGTCCGAGCGAGAACAGGTCAGCGCGAAGCAGGCCGGCGCCGGAGCAGGACAGCGCTAGAGCAGGACAGCGCTAGAGCAGGTCGGTGACGTCGCAGCGCACGTGCACCGGCGGGTGCTTGCGCAGCGCGGAGGCCTGGGCCCGGGTCGCCCGCAGCCGCCGGGTCACCTCCCCGGCCACGCCGTAGCCGAAGAACAGCAGCGCCCGGTGCGGGGCCGGCTCCCCGTCCGGGCCCGCCACGTGGTCCTCCAGCGGGGTGGGCCCGATCACCCGCACCGCGGCCGGCAGCTCGAGGTCGGCCAGGAACGCCGCGACCGCCGCCGCCGGCCCGGTCAGCGCCGCCGAGCGCACCGCCGGGGGCAGCCCCAGGGACTGGCGCTCCACCAGCTCGCGTTCGGCGTGGCCGGCCGGGTCCCAGCGCACGAACGCCCCCACGGCGCTCTCGTGCTCGGCGGTGACCACCACGACCCCGCCGTCCCGGGCCCGGCGCACCAGCGCCGCGGCGTTGAACCACCGGCGCAGCGTCTGCTCGGCCGCGCGCAGGGCCGGGCGCATGAGCATCTGGTTGCCGTCCAGCAGCAGCGCCGCCGCGTAGCCGCCCTCCGCCACCGGCTCGGCCCCCGGGGTGGCCACCACCAGGGCCGGGCTGCCGGGCACCTCCGCGCGCACCGCCTCCCCGGAGGAGGCGACGACGGGCACCTGGGGGAAGGCCCGCCCCAGCTCCTCGGCCGTGCGCAGCGCCCCGACGGTGACCAGGCGCATCCGCCGGGACCCGCACGCGGCGCAGGCCCAGGAGTGCGCCGAGCGCCCGCACCACCCGCAGCGGGGCACCCCGCGCCGGGACACCACCCCGAGCGGGCCGTCGCAGGCGGTGCAGCGGGCCGGCTCCCGGCAGCGCTCGCAGGCCAGGTGCGGGGCGTAGCCGGCGCGGGCCACCTGCACCAGGACCGGGCCCCGCTCCAGGCCCTCCCGGGCCGCCCGGTAGGCCGTCTCGGGCAGCCGGGCGCGGGAGGCCAGCGGGTCCCGGGCGGCGTGGAAGGAGTCGGCGGTCGAGACGATCCGCGGCATGTGCACCCGCAGCACCTCCCGTGCCGGGGCCAGCCGCCGGGCCCAGCCGGAGGCCACGAGCCGCTGGGCCTCGGGGCTGACGGCGTGCCCGGCGAACAGGGCCGCGCAGCCGCTGCGCCCGGCCCGCAGCAGCAGCACGTCGCGCACGTGCTGGTAGGGGGCGCGCTGCTCCACGAGGTTCTCGTCGCCGTCGTCGAAGCAGGCCACGAGCCCGAGGTCGTCCACGGGCGCGTAGGCGGCCGACCGGGTGCCCAGGACCACCCGGACCTGGCCCGTGGCGGCGGCGAGGAACGCCCGGTAGCGCGGGGTGGGCCCGTCCTCGGCGTGCAGGCGCACCAGGTGCTCGGCCCCGATCTCGTCCACCACCGAGCGCTCCAGCCGGGCCAGCGCCTTCTGGTCGGCCACGACCGCGACCGCCCCGCGGCCGGCCCGCCAGGCGGCGCCGATGGCGGCCGCCAGCACGTCCGTCCAGTCGTGGGCGGGATGGGCGGGCAGCACCTCCACGACGGCGCGCGGGGCGCCCCCGGCGCCGAGCTCGGCCAGGAACTCCGGCCCGCCCGCGTAGTCGGCCAGGGCGGCGTCGTGCGAGGGCCCGGGCGCGTGCGGGGACAGACCGGTCGAGTGCCCCGGCGCCTCCGCCAGGCGCTGCTCGACCTCCTTCTCCACCCGGGCGACCCGCGGCGGGACCGCCAGCCGCACGACGTCGGCGGTGGTGCCGGCCGCGCGCGCGGCGATGTCCTCGGCGAGCAGGGCGATCTCGGGGGTCAGCACGGGCAGCGGGGACAGCACCCGGCGCAGGGGCTGGATCCGGGCCATCACCTCCGAGTCGGCGGCCCGCTCGAGCACGTAGCCGGTCAGCTCCTGGCCCGCGAAGCCGACCTTCACCCGGGCTCCGGGCACCGCCGTGGCCGCCAGTTCGGCGGGCACGGCGTAGTCGAAGGGCCGGTCCAGGTGGGGGACGTGGGTGTCCAGCAGCACCCGGGCCACGGGGTCGGGGTCGGCCAGCAGCGCCGCGCCCACGCCCTTGGTGTCCGGCCGCGGCGGGCGCGGCGGGAAGCCCGAGAGGAGCGACAGCTGCCGCGGGGCCTCCGCGGCGGCCTCGGCGTCCTCCCGGGTCATGCTCAGAGCCCGGCGGCCGACCGCAGGTCCGCGACGCGGTCGGTGCGCTCCCAGGTGAACTCGGGCTCGGTCCGGCCGAAGTGCCCGTGCGCGGCGGTGCGCGCGTAGATCGGGCGCTTGAGGTCGAGGTCCTCGATGATCGCCAGCGGGCGCAGGTCGAAGACCTCGTCCACGGCCCGCTCGATCCGCAGCGGGTCCACGTGCGCGGTGCCGAAGGTCTCCACGTAGAGCCCCACCGGGGCGGCGCGCCCGATCGCGTAGGCGACCTGCACCTCCACGCGGTCGGCGAGACCGGCGGCCACGACGTTCTTGGCGACCCAGCGCATCGCGTAGGCCGCGGAGCGGTCGACCTTCGAGGGGTCCTTGCCGGAGAAGGCCCCGCCGCCGTGGCGGGCCATGCCCCCGTAGGTGTCCACGATGATCTTGCGCCCGGTCAGCCCGGCGTCGCCCACCGGACCGCCGCGCACGAAGTTGCCGGCCGGGTTGATGATCAGCTTGGTGGCGGACAGGTCCAGGCCGGTCTCCTCGAGCACGGGCCCGATGACGCACTGGCGCAGGTCCGAGGCCAGCTGGTCGAGGTCGTAGCCCTCCACGTGCTGGGCGGAGACCACCACGGTGTCCACGGCGACCGGGCGGTGGCCGTCGTAGCCGAGGGTGACCTGGGTCTTGCCGTCGGGGCGCAGGCCCGGCAGCACCGCGGTCTTGCGGACCCGGGTGAGCTGCTCGGAGAGGCGGTGGGCGATGAAGATCGGCGCCGGCATCAGCACCTCGGTCTCGTCGGAGGCGTAGCCGAACATGATGCCCTGGTCCCCGGCGCCCTGGGCGTCCCGGGCGTCGCGGGCGGTGCCCTCACGGACCTCGAGGGACTGGAAGACGCCCTCGTAGATCTCCGGGGACTGCTCGCCCACGCTGATGGACACCCCGCAGAACTCCCCGTCGAAGCCGTGCACCGAGGAGTTGTAGCCGATGTCCAGCAGCGTCTTGCGCACCACGTTGGGGATCTCGACGTAGCCCCGGGTCTTCACCTCCCCGGCCACGTGGACCAGCCCGGTGGTCACCATCGTCTCGACCGCCACGGAGGACTCGGGGTCCTGGCGCAGCAGGTCGTCGAGGATCGAGTCGCTGATCTGGTCGCAGATCTTGTCGGGGTGGCCCTCCGTGACGGACTCGGAGGTGAACAGTCTCAGGTGCTGGGTCGTCTCGCTCACGGGAGACCACACTACCGTCCGCCCCGGACGGCACAGCGCGCCCGCCCGGGCCCGGCCGCACCGGGGCGCGGCCGGGCGGGCCGGGGGCGGTTCAGCCGCGGACGCCGGCCAGCTCCTGCGCGATCCGCTGCACGAGACCGCGGGCGACCTCCTCCTTGGGCCCCTCGAGCACCTGCTCCGGGCCCCCGGCGGCGCTGAGCACAGTGAGGGAGGTGGTGTCCTGGCCGAAGACCAGGTTCTCGCCCACGTGGTTGACGGCCAGCAGGTCGCAGCCCTTGCGTGCGAGCTTCCGCCGCCCGAACGTCAGCGGGTCGGCCTCGGCGTCGCCGGTCTCGGCGGCGAAGCCCACGAGCAGCTGGCGGCGCCGGGCGGTGTTGCGCAGGTCCACGAGCTCGCGCAGGACGTCGGGGTTGCGCACCAGCTGGAGCACCGGGTCGGTGCCGTCCTCGGCCTTCTTCAGCTTCGCGTCGGCCACCCGGGCCGGGCGGTAGTCGGCCACCGCGGCGGCCATCACGACCACGTCGGCCCGCGCGGCCGCCCGCACGCACGCCCGGCGCAGCTGCTCGGCGGTGCCGGCGTGGACGACCTCCACCCCGGCCGGGACCGGGGTCTCGAGGTGGGCGGCCACCAGGGTGACCTCCGCCCCGGCGTCGCGGGCGGCGGCGGCGATCGCCACGCCCTGCTTGCCGGAGGAGCGGTTGCCGAGGAAGCGGACCGGGTCCAGCGGCTCCCGGGTGCCGCCGGCGCTGACCAGCACCCGGGCGCCCGCCAGGGGCCCCTCGGGCGTCTGCCCGCGCCGGGCCAGGCGCAGCGCGGCGGCGTGGATGTCCTCCGGCTCGGGCAGCCGGCCGGGCCCGGAGTCGCGGCCGGTCAGCCGGCCCACGGCGGGCTCCAGGACGGTGTGCCCGTGCCCGCGCAGGGCGGCCACGTTGGCCTGGACGGCCGGGTGCAGCCACATCTCGGTGTGCATGGCCGGGGCGAAGAGCACCGGGGCGCGGGTGGCCAGCAGCGTGGTGGTCAGCAGGTCGTCGGCCAGACCGTGCGCCGCGCGCGCGAGCAGGTCGGCGGTCGCGGGGGCGACGACGACGAGGTCGGCGCTCTGCCCCTGGTGGACGTGGTTGACCTCGTCCACCCGCTCGAACACCCCCGTGCTGACGCGCTGGCCGGACAGGGCCTCCCAGGTGGGGGCGCCCACGAAGCGCAGGGCGGACTCGGTGGGCACGGGCACGACCGTGTGGCCGCCCTCGGTGAACAGCCGCAGCAGCAGCGCGGCCTTGTAGGCGGCGATGCCCCCGCCGATGCCGAGGACGACCTTCACGCCGTGCCGCCCCGCCGGACGGGCCGGGGGCGGCTCACAGGTCCTGGAGGTCCCCGGGCTCCCGCCCCGGCTCCTCCGGGGCGGCGTCGGCGGCGTCACCGGCGCCGTTGACCGGGTTGTCCTCGCCGCTGCCGGGCAGGTCGCCCAGCGGCTCGAGCGGGGTGCTGGACTCGCCCGCGGAGAAGTCCACGGTCGCGTCGTCGGAGAACGCCGTGCCGGTGGAGAAGTCCTCCTCCGTGCCCTGGGCGAAGAAGTCGGCGCCGAAGACGTCGGCGGCGAGGTCCGCCTCGGTGGTGAGCTGGCCGTTCTCGGCGAAGCCGGCGTGCTCGACCGGGCGGCCCTCGATCAGGCCCGCGTCGATCTCGCGGAAGGAGATGGACAGCGGCTTCTCGTTGAGCTGCGTGTCGACGAGCGGACCGACGTACTCGAACAGCCCCTCGTGCAGCTGCGAGTAGTAGGCATTGATCTGCCGGGCACGCCGGGCGCCGAAGATCACGAGTCCGTACTTGGAGTCGGACTTCTTCAGCAGGGCGTCGATCGGCGGGTTGATGATGCCTTCGGTGTGGGTAGACAAGCTGTTGCTCCAAACGCGGTGGACGGGTATCAGGATGCCTGCTCGGGGTCGGCCCCCATGAGCTGCACGAGTTCGGCGGCGGCCCGCTCGACGCTGTCGTTGACGACGGTGTGGTCGAACTCCGGCTCTGCCGCGAGCTCCAGTTTAGCGGTTTCGAGCCGGACCCGCTGTTCCTCGGGCGTCTCGGTGCCCCGGCCGACCAGCCGGGCGACCATCTCGTCCCAGCTGGGCGGGGCCAGGAAGACGAAGTTGGCCTCCGGCATGGTGCTGCGGATCTGGCGCGCCCCCTGCAGGTCGATCTCCAGCAGCACGCAGCGCCCGCCCGCCAGCGCCTGCTCCACGGTGGAGCGCAGCGTGCCGTAGCGGTGGGAGTTGTGCACCACCGCCCACTCCAGCAGCTGCCCGTCCCGGGCCAGGGCGTCGAACTGCTCGTCGGAGACGAAGAAGTAGTGCACCCCGTCGACCTCTCCCGGGCGCGGGGCGCGGGTGGTCGCCGACACGGACAGCCACACCTGCGGATAGTGGTCCCGGACGTAGGTCGAGACCGTGCCCTTGCCCACGGCCGTGGGTCCGGCGAGCACGGTCAGGGACGGGCGCGCGGGGCGGGGCGCGTCGGGAGTCACGGGCAACCTCCTGGGAACGGGGTGGGGAACACCCCAATCTACCGGATCGAGCCCGTCCCCCGGCGCCCGCTCCCCCGGCGCCCGCCGGGCGGGCTCAGCGGTCGAGGTACTCGATGAGGGCCTTGCGCTGGTGCACGCCGAGCCCGCGCAGCCGCCGCGTGCGGGCGATGCCGATCTCCTCCATGATGGCGGCCGAGCGGACCTTCCCGATCCCCGGGGTGGACTCGAGCAGGTCGGAGACCTTCAGCCGGCTCACGGCCTCCTCCTGGTCGGCGCGCTCGAGGATCTGGGCCACCGTCATCCGGCGTTCGCGCAGCCCCTTCTTCACGTCGGCGCGCGCCGTCCGTGCCCGGGTGGCCTTCTCCCGCGCGGCGGCTCGCTCGTCGTCGGTCAGCGGACGCAGTGCCATGTGGTTCCTCCTCGTCGCCACGGACTGCAGCCTCCGTCCCGCAGCAGGACGGCCAGCCCGTTTGCTAAAGAAACTACATGATTAACAATCCACCGCAAGGCGACACGACCGGGGCGTGACCAGGGGTGTCGTCGCCTCCGGCCCCCGTCGGGAGTCCGCCGGGAGCCGGAGGGACCGCTGCCGCTCAGCCCAGGGCCGCCGCCAGCTCCCCCGCGGAGCGCTCGATGGCCTCCCGCAGGGCGGGCACGGACGGGCCGCGGCGCAGGATCGCCCGGCTCGAGGTGGCCAGCACCTGCCCGGCAGCGGCACCGAACACGGCCGGGAGGTCCTCGGCGCGGGCGCCCTGGGCCCCGTAGCCGGGAGCCAGCAACGGCCCGCGGACCCCGGCCAGGTCGATGCCCAGCTGCGCCAGGGCGTCGCCGACCGTGGCGCCGACCACCAGCCCGCACGGGCCCAGGCCGGTGCGGGGCGCGGCGGCGGTGCCGGCAGGGGGCTCGGCACCGCCCGCGCCGGCGAGCACCCGGGCGTTCTCCGCCGCGGCCGCCGAGCACACGGCCCGGGCCACCGACCCGGCGCCCCCGACGTGCTGCACGGAGCGCCCCTCCGGGTTGGAGGTGAGCGCGAGCACGAACGTGCCGCGGCCCGTGCGCGCGGCCAGGTCCAGGGCCGGGCGCAGCGACTCGAAGCCGAGGTAGGGGCTCAGGGTCACGGCGTCCGCCGCGAGCGGGGACCCCTCCTCCAGCCACGCGGCGGCGTAGGCCTCCATCGTGGAGCCGATGTCCCCGCGCTTGGCGTCGGCCACCGTGAGCAGCCCCGCGGCGCGGGCCCGGCCGAGCAGCTCCTCGAGCACGGCGAAGCCCGCGGCCCCGTAGGACTCGTAGAGGGCCACCTGCGGCTTCACGGCCGCGGCCCGGCCGGCGGCGGCCTCGAGCACCGTCAGGGAGAAGCGGCGCAGCCCCTCCGCGGTGCGGGGCAGCCCCCACGCCTCGAGCAGCCCCGGGTGCGGGTCGATGCCCACGCACAGCGGGCCGTGGGCGTCCATCGCCCGGGCCAGCCGCGCCCCGAAGGGGGCGCGGCCGGGTGCCGGGAGCTGCGCGCCCGGGTGCTCAGGCACCGACGACCTCGGGCTCGGCCGGGGCGGTGAGGGCGTGCAGCCGCTGCTCGTGCTCCTGCAGGCTGGTCACGTCCCAGGTGTAGGCCCGCAGCGCGGTGACCGCCTGGAGGGCGGCCCCGAGCACGGAGACGGTCGTCATCAGCGGCACGCCCACGCTCGTGGCCGCCGCCCGGATCTCGTAGCCGTCCCCGCGCGCGGCGCCGCCGGCGGGGGTGTTGAAGATCAGGTCGATCTCCCCGTCGCCGATGAGGTCCACGATGGTCCGCTCCCCGGGGGCCGTCTCGCTGATCTTGCGGACCACGGTGGACTCGATGCCGTTGCGCCGCAGCACCTGCGCCGTGCCGCTGGTGGCCAGGATCTCGAAGCCGAGGTCGCGGAACATCCGGACGTAGGCGATCGAGGAGCGCTTGTCCTTGTTCGCCACGGAGACGAACATCCGCCCCGACGTCGGCAGGGACACGTTGGCCGCGGCCTGGGCCTTGGCGAAGGCCGTGTCGAAGTACTTGTCCAGGCCCATGACCTCGCCGGTGGAGCGCATCTCCGGACCGAGCAGGGAGTCCACCACGGCGCCCTCGGCGGTGCGGAACCGGGCGAAGGGCAGCACGGCCTCCTTCACGGCCACCGGGGCCGAGGCCGGCAGGGTGGACCCGTCCAGCCGCTCCGGCAGGTGCCCGTGGGCGCGCAGCTCGGCGATGGTCGTGCCGGTGCCGATCAGGGCGGCGGCCTTGGCCAGCTGCACGCCCGTGGCCTTGGAGACGAACGGGACCGTGCGGGAGGCGCGCGGGTTGGCCTCGATGACGTAGAGGACGTCGGAGGCCACGGCGAACTGGATGTTGATGAGCCCGCGCACGCCCACGCCCCGGGCGATCGCCAGGGTGGCCTCGCGCACCCGCGCGACGACGTCCGGGCCCAGCGTGATCGAGGGCAGGGTGCACGCGGAGTCCCCGGAGTGGATCCCGGCCTCCTCGATGTGCTCCATGACGCCGCCGACGTAGAGCTCCTCGCCGTCGTAGAGGGCGTCCACGTCGATCTCGATCGCGTCCTCGAGGAACTTGTCGATCAGCGCCGGCCGGGAGGAGGAGACCTCCGTGGCGTTCTGCAGGTACCGGGCCAGGGCCGGCTCGTCGTAGACGATCTCCATGCCGCGCCCGCCGAGCACGTAGGAGGGGCGCACGAGCACCGGGTAGCCGATCTCGTCGGCGATCCGCTTGGCGTCCTCGAAGGTCGAGGCGGTGCCGTTCTTGGGCTGGCGCAGCCCGGCCTCCCCGAGCACCCGGGCGAACTCGCCGCGGTCCTCGGCCAGGTCGATGGCCTCCGGGGTGGTGCCCAGGATCGGCACGCCCGCGGCCTTGAGCTGGGCGGCCAGCTTGAGCGGGGTCTGCCCGCCCAGCTGCACGAACACCCCGAGCAGTCCGCCGGTGCGCCGCTCGGTCTCCACGACCTCCATGACGTCCTCGAAGGTGAGCGGCTCGAAGTACAGCCGGGTGGAGACGTCGTAGTCGGTGGAGACGGTCTCCGGGTTGCAGTTGACCATCACCGTCTCGTGGCCGGCGGCGCGCAGGGCCATCGAGGCGTGCACGCAGGAGTAGTCGAACTCGATGCCCTGCCCGATCCGGTTCGGGCCCGAGCCGAGGATCATGATGGAGGGCTGCTCGTGCCGGCCGACCTCCGACTCCTCGTCGTAGGAGGAGTAGTGGTACGGGGTGAAGGCCTCGAACTCCGCCGCGCAGGTGTCCACGGTCTTGAACACCGGGCGGATGCCCAGGGCGTGGCGCACCCCGCGGACCACGGCCTCGTCCAGGTGGGCCAGCTCGCCGATCTGCCGGTCGGAGAAGCCGTGCCGCTTGGCCAGGCGCAGGGTGCGCTCGCTCAGGTCGCCGTCCTCGACCACCGCGGCGGCGACCTCGTTGAGCAGCACCAGCTGGTCGAGGAACCACGGGTCGATGCCGGTGGCCTCGTAGAGCCGCTCCGCGGACGCCCCGGCCAGCAGGGCCTGCTGGACCTGCCGGATCCGCTCCGTGGTCGGGGTGCGGGTGGCCTCGACCAGGCGGTCCAGGGCGGCGGCGTCGAGCTCGGGGCGCACGAAGGAGAAGGAGGAGCCCTTCTGCTCCAGGGAGCGCATGGCCTTCTGCAGGGCCTCGGTGAAGTTGCGCCCGATCGCCATGGCCTCCCCCACCGACTTCATGGTGGTCGTCAGCGTGGGGTCCGCCGCGGGGAACTTCTCGAACGCGAAGCGCGGGACCTTCACGACGACGTAGTCCAGCGTCGGCTCGAAGGAGGCCGGGGTCTTGCGGGTGATGTCGTTGGGGATCTCGTCCAGGGTGTAGCCCAGCGACAGCTTCGTGGCGATCTTGGCGATCGGGAAACCGGTGGCCTTGGAGGCCAGGGCGGAGGAGCGGGAGACCCGCGGGTTCATCTCGATGACCACCACGCGGCCGGTGTCCGGCTCGATCGCGAACTGGATGTTGCACCCGCCGGTGTCCACCCCGACCTCGCGGATCACGGCGATCGCGATGTCGCGCAGGTTCTGGTACTCGCGGTCGGTCAGCGTCATGGCCGGGGCCACGGTGATGGAGTCGCCGGTGTGCACGCCCACCGGGTCGAAGTTCTCGATGGAGCACACGACCACCACGTTGTCGTGCTTGTCGCGCATCATCTCCAGCTCGTACTCCTTCCAGCCGAGGATGGACTCCTCCAGGAGCACCTCGGAGGTCGGGCTGTACTGGATGCCGGCGCCGGCGATGCGGTGCAGGTCCTCCTCGTCGTAGGCCATGCCCGAGCCGAGCCCGCCCATGGTGAAGGACGGGCGCACGACCATGGGGTAGCCGAGCTCGTCGGCCGCGGCGAGGGCCTCGGCCATGGAGTGCACGATGACCGAGCGGGCGGACTCGGCGCCGCAGCGCTCCACGACGCCCTTGAACTTCTCCCGGTCCTCACCGAGGTTGATCGCCTCGACGTTGGCGCCGATCAGCTCGACCCCGTACTTCTCGAGCACGCCGTTGGCGTCGAGGGCGATCGCGGTGTTCAGCGCCGTCTGCCCGCCCAGGGTGGGCAGCAGCGCGTCCGGGCGCTCCTTGGCGATGATCTTCTCGACCACCTCCGGGGTGATGGGCTCCACGTAGGTCGCGTCGGCGAACTCGGGGTCGGTCATGATCGTCGCCGGGTTGGAGTTGACGAGGATGACCCGCAGCCCCTCCTCCCGGAGCACCCGCAGCGCCTGCGTGCCCGAGTAGTCGAACTCCGCGGCCTGGCCGATGACGATCGGCCCCGAGCCGATGACCAGAACGCTGTTCAGATCTGTCCTGCGCGGCATGTCAGTGCTGCCCTTCCGTGCTGGCGTCCCGGTCCGGCCGCGCGCCCTGCGCGCCGCCGGGGACGGCGTTGTCGATGGTCGGGTCGGCGCTGCCGTCCCGGTGGCTGTCCATGAGCTCGATGAACCGGCCGAAGAGGTAGGAGGCGTCGTGCGGGCCGGCGGCGGCCTCGGGGTGGTACTGCACCGAGAACGCCGGCAGGTCGCGGCAGTTGAGGCCCTCGACCACGTCGTCGTTGAGGCACACGTGGCTGACCTCCACGCGCCCGAACTCCTCCAGCGGCGCCGTGACCGGGCCCTCGAGCGGGGCGTCCACGGCGAAGCCGTGGTTGTGCGCGGTGATCTCCACGCGCCCGGTCCGGCGGTCGAGCACCGGCTGGTTGATCCCGCGGTGGCCGAAGACCAGCTTGTAGGTGCCGAAGCCCAGGGCCCGGCCCAGCAGCTGGTTGCCGAAGCAGATGCCGAAGAACGGGATCCCGGCGCGCAGCACCTGGCGCAGGGTCTCCACCTGGCGTTCGGCGGTGGCCGGGTCGCCGGGGCCGTTGGAGAAGAACACTCCGCGCGGGCGCAGGGCCCGGATCTGCTCGAAGGTCGTGTCCGCCGGCACCACGTGCACCCGCACGCCGCGCTCGGCGAACCGGTGCGGGGTCATGGACTTGATGCCGAGGTCCACGGCCACGAGCTCGTGCCGGACCTCCCCCTCCCAGCCGTGCTCGGCGGGCTCCACCACGTAGGCCTCGGTCACCGAGACCGTCTCGGCGAGCCTGCGGCCCTCCATCCGCTCGGCCGCGGCCACCGCGGCCACGAGCTCCGGCTCGGGCCGGAGGGCGGCGTCCCCGGAGAAGATGCCGCCGCGCATCGCGCCGCGGTCGCGCAGGTGGCGGGTGACCGCCCGGGTGTCGACGTCCTGGATGCCGACGACGCCCTGGGCGCGCAGCTGCTCGTCGAGGGAGCCCTCGGAGCGCCAGTTGGACGGGCGGCGGGCGGCGTCGCGCACCACGTAGCCGGACACCCAGATCCGGCGGGACTCGGCGTCGGCGGCGTTGACGCCGGTGTTGCCGATGTGCGGGGCGGTCTGCACGACCAGCTGGCCGGCGTAGGAGGGGTCGGTGATGGTCTCCTGGTAGCCGGTCATGCCGGTGGAGAAGACCGCCTCGCCGAGGGCGGTGCCGAGGGCGCCGTAGGCGCGGCCGCGGAAGACGCGGCCGTCCTCCAGCACCAGCACGGCGGGTTCGGTGGTGATCGAGCTCAAGGTCGTCCTCACGTTCGTGTCTGCGGGTCGGGAAGTTGCGGGCGGCTGCGGGCAGCCGCGGGGAGGTCAGGAGCGCGCTGCGGGGGCGATCGCCTCCACCTCGGCGAGCAGGCGCCGCTTGTCCTCGGCGCGCTGGGTGCGGAACCCGGTGTCCACCACGGTGCCGCCCAGGGACCAGGTCAGCACGGCCAGTCCGTCCTTCTCGACGAACTTCCCGACCATGCCGGAGGAGGTGCCCACGGCCACGACGTCGGCGGCCGGCACGAACAGCGGGGCCGCGCCCTGCCGCTCGAAGAGCACGCCCTCGTCCAGGACGAGGGCCCGCGCCCGGGCGCGGACGCCCAGCCCGTGGGCGGCGATCCGCTCGAGCGGGGCGCCGGTCTCGGTGGTGGCCACGTACATGCCCGGCACGGCCAGCCGCGGCTCGCGCTCCTCGGCGCCGGCCGGCGGGGCCGGCGGCGCCGGGATCCCGGACTGGCGTCGCACGCGCCCGGCCCAGCCCCGGCGGATCAGGGCGAAGAGCACGGCGAGCAGGAGCAGCGTGCCGAGCACGGTGGTGAGCTGGTCCATGGGGCGGGGGCCTCCGGGCGGTGGAAGGGGTGGACGGGGCGGGGTGCGGTGGCTCAGGCGCGCGGCGAGGGGCTGTTCAGCGCGCCGTCCAGGACCGTGGGATGGCCGCGGAAGAAGGTGGCGCGCACCGCGCCGGGCAGCTCCATCCCGCGGTAGGGGCTGTTGCGGCCCTTCGAGGCGTGCCGGGCCGGATCGACCACGGTGGTCGCCGCCGGGTCCCACAGCACGATGTTCGCCGGCTCGCCCTCCGCGAGGGGCCGGCCCTGACCGGACAGGCGCCCGATCCGGGCCGGGGTCGCGGAGGTGATCCGGGCGACGTCGCGCCAGGTCAGCAGGCCGGTGTCCACGAGGGTGTGCTGCACCACGGACAGGGCGGTCTCCAGCCCGGTCATCCCGTTGGCCGCGCACGACCACTCGCACTCCTTGTCCTCGGCCGGGTGCGGGGCGTGGTCGGTGCCGATGACGTCGATGGTGCCGTCGGCCACGGCCGCCCGCAGCGCGTGCACGTCCTCGTCGGTGCGCAGCGGCGGGTTGACCTTGAAGACGGGGTCGAAGCTGCGGACCCGCTCGTCGGTGAGCAGCAGGTGGTGGGGAGTGGCCTCGGCGGTGACGTCGATGCCGCGCTGCTTGGCCCAGCGCACGATGTCCACCGAGCCGCGGGTGGAGAGGTGGCAGATGTGCACCCGGGAGCCCACGTGCTCGGCGAGCAGCACGTCGCGGGCGATGATCGCCTCCTCGGCCACCGCCGGCCAGCCGGTCAGCCCCAGCTCGGCGGAGACGGCGCCCTCGTTCATCTGGGCGCCCTCCGTGAGCCGCGGCTCCTGCGCGTGCTGGGCCACGACGCCGTCGAAGCCCTTGACGTACTCCAGGGCCCGGCGCATCAGCACCGGGTCGTGCACGCACATGCCGTCGTCGGAGAAGACCCGCACCGCGGCGCGGGAGTCGGCCATCGCCTTGATCTCCGACAGCCGCTCGCCCTGCAGGCCCACGGTCACGGCCCCGACCGGGCGGACGTCCACCCAGCCGGCGGCCCGGCCCAGTTCGTGGACCTGCTCGACGACCCCGGCGGTGTCGGCCACGGGGTCGGAGTTGGCCATGGCGAACACGGCGGTGTAGCCCCCCAGCGCGGCGGCCCGGGTGCCCGTCTGCACCGTCTCGGCGTCCTCGCGGCCGGGCTCGCGCAGGTGGGTGTGGATGTCCACGAGCCCGGGCAGGGCCACCAGCCCGGTGCCGTCGACGACCTGCACGCCCTCCGGGGCGGCGGAGCCGGGTCCCACGCGCCGGATCAGGCCGTCCTCGACGAGGAGGTCGGCCGGCTGCTCGCCGTACGGCCGGGCGCCCTGGATGAGGTACGAGGTCATGGGATGAGAACTCCTGGGGATGCGGGGGTGGAGGGGGCGTCGAGGTCGTCGCCGGCCAGCAGCAGGTAGAGCACCGACATCCGCACGGAGACGCCGTTGCGGACCTGGTCCAGGACCGTGGAGCGCGGGGAGTCGGCCGCGGCGGAGGAGATCTCCAGGCCGCGGTTCATCGGCCCCGGGTGCATGATCGCCGTGGGCGCCCCGGCGGCGTCCAGGGCCGCGACGCGCTCGGGGGTCAGGCCCCACTCGCGGGCGTACTCCTGGGCGGTGGGGAAGAAGGCCGCGTGCATCCGCTCGCGCTGCACGCGCAGCATCATCACCGCGTCCGGGGCCGGGTCCAGCGCCTGGTCGAGGGAGTAGACGACCTCGCACGGCCAGTCGGTGATGCCCACCGGCAGCAGCGTGGGCGGGGCCACGAACGTGACCCGGGCGCCGAGGGTGGTGAACAGCCACAGGTCGGAGCGGGCGACGCGGGAGTGCAGGACGTCACCGACGATCACCACGTGCATGCCCTCGAGGTCGAGCCCGCGGGTGCTCTCCCGGCCCTCGGTGCGGGCCCGGTGCTGGCGCAGCGTCATGGCGTCGAGCAGGGCCTGGGTGGGGTGCTCGTGCGTGCCGTCGCCGGCGTTGACCACCGCGGCGTCGATCCAGTCCGAGGCGGCCAGCTGCTGCGGGGAGCCCGAGGCCGAGTGCCGGATGACCACCGCGTCGGCGCTCATCGCCGCCAGCGTCTGGGCCGTGTCCTTCAGCGACTCGCCCTTGGAGACGGAGGAGCCCTTGGCGGAGAAGTTGATGACGTCCGCGGAGAGCCGCTTGGCGGCCGTCTCGAAGGAGATCCGGGTGCGGGTCGAGTCCTCGAAGAAGAGGTTGACCACGGTGCGCCCGCGCAGCGCCGGCAGCTTCTTCACCGACCGGTGGCCCACCTCCGCCATCTGGTCGGCGGTGTCGAGCACGGTCAGGGCGGCGGCGTGGGAGAGGTCCCGGGTGGACAGCAGGTGCCTCATGCGCGGACCGCCGGCACGGGGGTCTCGATGACCACGCAGTCGGCGTGCTCGGCCGGGCGCGGGTCGGGGTCGGTCTCGGCGAGGCGGACCCGGACCTTCTCCTGGGAGGAGGTGGGCAGGTTCTTGCCCACGTGGTCGGCGCGGATGGGCAGCTCCCGGTGGCCGCGGTCCACCAGCACGGCGAGGCGGACCACGCGGGGCCGGCCGACGTCGACGAGGGCGTCGAGGGCGGCGCGCACGGTGCGCCCGGAGTAGAGCACGTCGTCGACGAGCACCACGGTGCGCCCGTCGATGCCCTGGACCGGGATGCGGGTGGGCTGCGGGGCGCGGGCGGGGTTCTTGCGCAGGTCGTCGCGGAACATCGTCACGTCGAGCTGGCCGAGGCTCGCGGCGGCGTCGAAGCCGGGGTCGGTCGCGGCGATCTTGGCGGCGATCCGCTGGGCCAGCGGATAGCCGCGGCGCGGGATGCCGAGCAGGACGAGGTCCGAGCTGCCCTTGTTGGCCTCGAGGATCTCGTGGGCGATGCGCGTGAGCGCGCGGTCGATGTCGGCTGCCGAGAGGATGACGCGCGCGGGTGCGGGTCCCGTCGAGGGACCGTCCGCGGAGGTGTCGTCGATCATGGGTGCCGCCTCCTTCCCCGCCTCACAGGACGGACTTAAAGGTTGCTTGCTCGCCCCAAACTAGCACAGCGCGCCGGAGCCGGAGGGCCGCCGGCCTCCGCGCACCGGCCCTGACGTGGGCAGTCTCACAGGCGGCGCCGCCCCCCGGGGCCCGTCCCGCGTCCCGGTGCTACCGGTGGTCGGCCCGCTCCCACCAGAGCGCGGTGGCGGCGGCCGAGCCGAGGGCCACGAGCACGACGCCCAGGAGGCCGGCCCAGCCGACCCCGGACCGGTCGGGCCCGGCCGCCCCGGCCAGCAGGGCCGGCACCGCCCACGGGAACCACCCGCCGTGACCGACGGCCGCCAGCACCTGGGCCAGCAGGACGGTCAGGAACAGCACGCCGACGGCGGGCAGGTAGCCGCGTCCCACGCTGGCGGCCAGACCGTAGCCGGCCGCCAGCCCGGCGGTCAGCAGGCCGGCGCCCAGGACCGTCCCGGCGCCGCGGGCGGCCGTCGCCGCGGACCAGCCGGGCAGCCCGAGCAGCGCGCCCAGCCCCAGCACGAGCGCGACGAGGAGCAGCGTGAGCAGCGCGCACCACACGAGGCCCAGGAGCAGCTTGGCCAGCACCACGGCCGTGCGGGAGGTGGGCACGGCCAGCAGGTCGGTGACGGTGCGGTCGGAGAACTCCCGGCCGAAGAGCCAGATGGCCGCGGTGCCGAAGATCAGCAGCCCGCCCACGGCGGCCGTCTGGGCGGCCAGGGAGAAGTACCCGGGCCAGTCGGCGGTGCCGCCGGCGAGCTGAACCTTGGCGCCGAGCAGTCCCAGGGTCCGGGCCCGGTCCGGGTCCTGGAGCACGAACATGAAGAAGGCGCCGACCAGCCCGGCCAGGACCGTGGCCCCCGCGGTGGCCCAGGGCACCCGGGAGCGGCGCAGCTTGAGGGCCTCCGCGTGCAGGGCCGCGGCCAGGTCACCGCGCACGGGGTCCCTCCCCGGCTCCGGGCGCCCCGGGGGGCGCCTGCACCAAGCGCAGGAAGTGGCTCTCGAGGTCCTCCCGGACCTCCGTGAGCCCGGTGAGGGCCACCCCGGCGTGCACGAGCGCGGCCGCCACGTCCTCCGGCCGGCTCGTCGCCCGGTCCCCGGCGAGCACCACGACTCCCGCCCGGCGGCGGGCGGGGAAGCCCGCGGCGGCCAGGACCTCCACGGCGCGGTCGTCGTCGCGCGTGGTGAGCTCGAGGTGACGGTGCACCCGCTCGGGCAGGCAGCGGGTGGGGAACTCCTCCAGCAGCCGGCCCCGGTGCAGCACCCCGACCCGGGTGGCCAGGCGGGCGACCTCGCCCAGCAGGTGGCTGGAGAGCAGGACCGTGGTCCCGTGCCGGCGGGCCAGGTCCGTCAGGAGAGTGCGGACCTCCACCACGCCGGCCGGGTCCAGGCCGTTGACCGGCTCGTCGAGCACCAGCACGGACGGCCGGTGCAGCACCGCCCGGGCCAGGGCCAGTCGCTGCCGGTTGCCCTGGGAGAGCTCGCGGGCGCGGCGGTCGGCGTGCTCGCCGAGGCCGAAGAGCTCCACCGCGTCCCCGACCGCGTGCGGGGCGCGCACCCGGTGCAGGCGCCGGGCGACCTCCAGGTTCTCGCGCACGGTCAGCTCCGGGTAGGCGGTGGCGGCCTCCACCAGATAGCCCACCCCCGCCCGGGCCGAGCGCTCGCGGGGCCCGCGGCCCAGGACGGTGACCGAACCGGCACCGGGGCGGACCATGCCCAGGACCATCCGCATCAGCGTGGTCTTCCCGGCGCCGTTGAGCCCCAGCAGCGCGTAGATCTCCCCCGCCCGCACCTCGAGGTCGACGCCCTGCACGGCCGGCACGGGACCGTAGTGCTTCGACAGGCTCCGCAGGCGGAGCGCCGGAGCCGTCATGGCAGCCTCCCGTGCTCGTCCTGCCAGGATCGTAGCGCGCCCGGGGCGGGCCGGTCAGGGCCCGCGACGACGGACACCCCGTCCCGCCCGGGGGTCCGGGCGGGACGGGGTGCCGGCCGGCGGCGGGGCCGGCCTCAGCCGAGCAGCGTCGGCTTCATCTTCTGCAGCCGGCCGAGCAGGCCGTTGACGAAGCGCGGGGAGTCGTCCCCGCCGAGGTCCTTGGCCAGGCTCACGGACTCGGCCACGGCGACGCCGTCGGGGACGTCGTCGTTGAACAGCAGCTCCCAGGCCCCCACGCGCAGGACGTTGCGGTCCACGGCGGGCATCCGCTCCAGCGTCCAGCCCTGGGAGTAGGTCTCGAGGTACTCGTCGAGCTCGCCGCGGCGCATGGTCACCCCGAGCACCAGCTCCTCGGCGTACGGGGAGACGAGCGCGTCGCTGTGCAGCCGGCGCCGCTCCATGACCTCACGGGCGTTCTCCCCGCGCTGCTCGGCCTCGAAGAGGATCTCCACGGCGCGGCGGCGCGCCTTGCCCCGGGCGCTCACTCGTTGACGCGGCCCAGGTAGTCACCCGTGCGGGTGTCGACCTTGACCTTCGTGCCCTGCTCGAGGAACAGGGGCACCTGGATCTGGTAGCCGGTCTCCACGGTGGCGGGCTTGGTGCCGCCGGTGGAGCGGTCGCCCTGCAGGCCCGGCTCGGTGTAGGTGATCTCCAGGACCACGGACGCGGGCAGCTCGATGTACAGCGGGGCGCCCTCGTACATGGCGATCGTCGCGTTGAGGTTCTCGAGCATGAAGTTGGCGGCGTCGCCCACGACCTCACCGGGGACGGTGATCTGGTCGTAGGTCTTGTTGTCCATGAAGACGTAGTCGGCGCCGTCCTGGTACAGGTACTGGTACTCGCTGCGGTCCACGGTGGCCGTCTCGACCTTGGCGCCGGCGTTGAAGGTCTTGTCGACCACCTTGCCGGAGGTCACGTTGCGCAGCTTGGTGCGCACGAACGCCCCGCCCTTGCCCGGCTTGACGTGCTGGAACTCGATGACGTTCCACAGGTTGCCCTCGAGCTTGAGCACGGTGCCGTTCTTGATGTCGTTGGTGGTAGCCACAGGTTCTCTCTCTGGTCAGTCCGCGCCGTTCGGTCGGCGCCGTTCGGTCGGCGTCGTTCTGTCTGCGTCGTTCTGTCTGGGTCGTTCGGTCTGCGCGGTTCGGTCTGCGCCGGTGGGTCCGCGTCGGTCCGTCGGCGCGGTCGGCAGGTCGGTGGGGCCGGAGGGCGTCGCCCCCGGACCGCCGACCAGTCTAGCTGGGCGCGCCCTCGGCGATCTCCTGGTACGTCGCGAAGAGGATCGCCTGGTCCGGGACCTCGAGGATCCGCGGCCGGGCCACGGCGTCCAGCACCACGAACCGCAGCAGGCTGCCCCGGGTCTTCTTGTCCCGCTTCATGACCTCCAGCAGCCGCGGCCACTGGTCCCACCGGTAGGTGGTGGGCAGGCCCAGGGCGGTCAGGACGCTGCGGTGGCGCTCGACGACGTCGTCGGCGAGGGTGCCGGCGGTGCGGGCGAGCTCGGCGGCGAAGACCATCCCGACCGCCACGGCGGCGCCGTGGCGCCACTGGTAGCGCTCGTTGTGCTCGATGGCGTGGCCGAGGGTGTGCCCGTAGTTGAGCATCTCGCGGCGTCCGGCCTCCCGCAGGTCCCCGGAGACGACCTCCGCCTTCACCCGGATGGCGCGCTCCACGAGCTCGCGGACCACCGCGGACTGCGAGTCGCGCACCGCCTCCGGGTTCGCCTCGATCAGCTCCAGGATCCGCTCGTCGGCGATGAAGCCGCACTTGACCACCTCGGCCATGCCCGTGAGCAGCTCGTTCTCCGGCAGCGTGCGGAGCGTGTCGAGGTCGCACAGCACGGCCGCGGGCGGGTGGAAGGCGCCCACGAGGTTCTTGCCCTCGGCGGTGTTGATGCCGGTCTTGCCCCCGACGGCCGCGTCGACCATGCCCAGCAGGGTCGTGGGCACGTGCACCACGCGCACGCCGCGCAGCCAGGTCGCGGCCACGAAGCCGGCGAGGTCGGAGACCGCTCCCCCGCCCACGGAGACGATCGCGTCGGAGCGGGTGAAGTCGTTCTGGCCCAGGACCTGCCAGCAGAAGGACGCCACCTGGATGTGCTTGCCCTCCTCGGCGTCGGGGATCTCGGCGGTGAAGGCCTGGTACCCCTGGGCGCGCAGCTCCTCCATCACCACGTCGCCGGTGCTGCGCAGGGCCCGCGGGTGGATGACGAGCACCCGCTGGACGCGGTCCCCCAGCACCCGGGGGACCTCCCCGAGCAGGCCGTGGCCCACGAGGACGTCGTAGTGGTCGGCCGGGCCGGTGCCGGTGACGGGAATGGTCGTGACGGTGCCGGGAGCGGGCTCGCTCATGCCTGGGCCTCCTGGTCGGTCGCGGATCGGTCGGTCGCGGATCGGTCGGCCGCGGGGGCGCCCCGGCCGGCGCGCGGGGCGCGCAGCCGGACGAGGGCCTCCTCGAGGTCGGCGCCGATCTCGGCGACGGGGCGGTTGCGGGTCCCGTCGAGCCGGATGTCGGCCAGCTCCTCGTAGCAGGCCCGCCGGGACTCGTAGAGCTCCTGCCAGCGCCGCTCCGGGTCGGGCTGGAGCATGGGGCGGGTGCGGTTGCCGCTGATCCGGGGCAGCACCGTCTCGGCGTCCACCTCGAGGTAGGCCACCAGCTCGTCGCGCAGCATCCGCCGCACCGACGGGGTCATGGGGGCGCCGCCGCCCACGGAGAAGATCGCGTTGGCGTGGTCGGGGTCGCGCAGGACCTCCGCGACGGTGTCCGCCTCGAGGTCGCGGAAGTACTTCTCGCCGTGCTCGCGGAAGATCGTCGAGATCACCCCGTGGCGGGAGACGATCAGCTGGTCCGCGTCCACGAAGTCGTAGCCGTAGAACTTGGACATGTGCAGCGCCAGGAACGACTTGCCGGCGGCCATGGGCCCGATCAGGACCACGGGCCGCTGCGGCGCCGGCGCGGCGTCGGCGGGGGCGGGGGCGGGGAACTGCGCGTTCACGCGCGGCCTCCCTCGGCGCCCGCCGGGGGATCGGCGGGCGTCTCGGCCGGGGCGACCAGGGGGTCGCCCATGTGGTCCCCGGCGGCCGCGGCCACGTCGTCGTCGAGGACGCCGAGCTCGCCCGCGGAGGCGAGGGACTCGGGGATCGCCGCGAGGTAGGCGTCCTTGTTGCGGGCCAGCTCGGCGACGGAGTCCCCGCCGAACTTCTCCGTCACGGCGTCGGCGAGGACGAGGGCGACCATCGCCTCGGCCACGACGCCGGCGGCGGGCACCGCGCAGACGTCGGAGCGCTGGTGGTGGGCGCGGGCCGCCTCGCCGGTGGCGACGTCGACGGTGCGCAGGGCCTTGGGGACGGTGGCGATGGGCTTCATGGCCGCCCGCACCCGCAGCACGTCGCCGATCGACATGCCGCCCTCGATCCCGCCCGCCCGGTTGCTCACCCGGCGCACGAGGCCGTCGTCGCCGCGGGCGATCTCGTCGTGGGCCGCGGAGCCGGGCCGCGCGGCGGTCAGGAAGCCGTCCCCGACCTCCACGCCCTTGATGGCCTGGATGCCCATGAGCGCCCCGGCCAGGCGCGAGTCCAGCCGGCGGTCCCAGTGCACGTAGGAGCCCAGTCCCGGCGGCAGGCCGTAGGCGAGGACCTCCACGACGCCGCCGAGGGTCTCGCCCTGCTTGTGCGCGGCGTCCACGGCCGCCACCATCGCCTCCGCGGTGGCGGGGTCGTGGCAGCGCAGCGGATCGGCGTCGAGGGCGGCCACGTCCGCGGGCAGCGGGCGGGGGGCGTCCACCGGGGCGCTCACCGCCCCGACCGCGGTCGTGTGGGAGACCAGACGCACCCCGAGGGCCTCGAGCAGCTTCGCGGCCACCGCGCCCAGGGCCACCCGGGTGGCGGTCTCGCGGGCGCTGGCCCGCTCCAGGACGGGGCGGGCCTCGTCGAAGCCGTACTTCTGCATCCCGGTGAGGTCGGCGTGGCCGGGACGGGGCCGGGTCAGGGGGGCGTTGCGGGCCCGCCCGTCCAGCACCGCCGGGTCCACCGGGTCGGCCGACATGACCTCGCGCCACTTGGGCCACTCGGTGTTGGCGATCTCGATCGCCACCGGCCCGCCCTGGGTCACGCCGTGGCGCACCCCGCCCAGCAGGCGCACCTCGTCCTGCTCGAACTTCATCCGGGCCCCGCGCCCGTAGCCGAGCCGGCGCCGGGCCAGGGCGTCGCGGATGTCCTGACTGGTCAGGGGCACCCCCGCCGGCACGCCCTCGATGATCCCGACGAGCGCCTCGCCGTGGGACTCGCCGGCCGTGAGCCAACGCAACATAGCAACTCTTTTCCGTTCGTGGTCTCGGCGGCGGACGCTGCCCGGGGGCGCGTCCTGCCGCCAGGGGTCAGGAGGCCGGCAGGGGCGGGACGCCGCGCACGGGCCGGCCCACCGCCGTGCACAGCGCCGCGATCACGTCCTGCTCGCGGGGCAGGGGTGCGCCCGGGCCGCGGCCGGTGAACAGGCGGATCTGGTCCACCGCCTGGAAGATCAGCATATCGATCCCCGGGGCCACCGCTCCCCCGGCCTGCGCCCAGGTCCGTGCGATCGTCGACGGCCACGGGTCGTAGGCGGCGTCCAGGAGGACGCCCGTGGTGACCGGGGACAGCCGGGCCGTGGCCCGGGCGAGCTCGTCGGCCCCGTGCGGGGGCAGGGTGGAGACGACGACGTCGTAGCCGGGCAGGGCCGCGGGGGCCTCGTCCCACGCCCGCAGGCGCACCGGGACCCCCAGCCGGCGTCCGGCCTCCACCGCGCGCCCGGCGCGGGCGGCGGAGCGCACGAAGACGTCGACGGCGCGGGCGCCCAGGCGTCCGGCGGCGGCCACGGCGGCCGTGGCGGTCCCGCCCCCGCCGAGGACCGCGGCCCGTGGCGCCGCGGGCACGGGCCCGGCGGACCGGACCGCGCCCACGATCCCGGCGACGTCCGTGTTGTGCCCCAGGACCGTGCCGTCGGGGCGGAAGACCAGGGTGTTGACCGCGCCGACGGCGTCGCCCAGCTGGGTGAGCTCGTCGGCGCACGCGGCGGCCACCGACTTCAGCGGCATCGTCACCGACAGCCCGCGCCAGGCGGGGTCGCCCCGGCGGGCGTCGACGAACGCCGGCAGCTGCTCCTCGACGAGGTCGTGGGCGCCGTAGTCGACGGCCTCGCCGAGCACCGCGTACGCGGCCCGGTGCAGGTCCGGGGAGCGCGAGTGCCCGATGGGGTGGCCCACCACGGCGGCGCGGGCGGGGCTCACCCGCACCGGCCCTCGTTCTCGCTGCACCACTGGTTGTACTCCTCGACGTTCTCCAGGTGCTCCGCGTAGGTCTCGGCGAACTTGGTCTCGCCCGTCTCCAGGTCGACGGTCACCCAGAAGTAGTAGTCGGTCTCCTCGGGGTCGGCGGCCGCCTTGATCGCGGCGTCGCCCGGGGAGCCGATCGGTCCGACCGGCAGCCCCGGGTTGGCGAAGGTGTTGTACCGGTTGGACTCGTCGCGGCGCTCCTCCTCGGAGAAGTCGTAGCTCTTCCGGCCGAGGCCGTAGGTCACGGAGGCGTCGGACTGGATGAACCCGGAGGTCTCCCCGTCGGGGTTCTCCAGCCGGTTCTCGATGGCCCCGGCCACGACGTCGTAGTGCTCGGGCTGGACCTCGAACTCGATGATCGAGCCGATGGTGAGCACCTCGAAGATCTCGTCGTCCCCGGTGATCCCGTTGTCGTCGAGCGTCGTGCGGGTGCGGTCGACCATGGACCGCAGGACCTCCTCGGCGGTGGCGTCGAGCGGGAACCGGTACTCGCCCGGGTGCAGCCAGCCCTCGAGGGTCGGGAAGCGGGCGGGGATGCCGAAGGTCTCGGTGTCCTCCTCGTAGGCCTCGAACTCCTCGACCGGGATGCCGGTGGACTCGCTGAGGACGCCGAAGACGTCGGACATGCGCAGGGTCTGGTTGATGGCCGCGTAGTGGGTGGCCTCGTCCTCCTCCATGAGCGCGCCGACGGCGGCCTCCGAGCTCATCTCGGTGCGCAGCTCGTACTCGCCCGGCTGGATGAACTTCCCGGAGTGCTCCTCCTGGAAGCTCTCCAGGAAGGTCTCGGCGTCGGCGACGATGCCCTGCTGCTCGAGGGCCACGGCGACCTGGCCCGTGGTGGCGCCCTCGCTGACCGCGAAGGTCACCGGGTCCTTGCCGTCGCCGCGGTAGTCGCGCACCTCGAACCAGCCGAAGGTGGAGGCCAGCACGGACACGGTGATCAGCCCGGCCAGCAGGAACAGGGCGATGGCGGTGGTCAGGGAGACCCGGCCGCGGCGGCGCCGGCGCTTGACCTGCTCGGGGGTCAGCTCCTCGTGCTCGAAGACGCCGCGCAGGCCCGTGGAGGGCTCCCGCGACGACGGGGCGTCCAACAGGCTGCCCAGGCCGCCCGAGCCGGAGGACTCGCGGGCGGTCTCGGGGCGGCGGGGCGCCGACTGGTCGTACGGGTCGTCGCTCACGAATGCTCTCCGTCCGGATCGGTGGTCGTCAACGGTTCCGTCCGCGCCCGGTCGGGCGGTCCGGCGGTGTCCTCGGCGGTGCCCCGGGGGTGGGTGGAGGCGTGCCCGGGGTGCTCCGCGACGGGACCGTCCGCGTCGAGGTCTCCCCCATTATGCGCGACGTCTTCCGCCACGGTGGCCCGCACCGGGCCGGGCCCGGCCGGATCCACCGGCACGCCGGGCTCCACGCCGGTGGACCGGGCCCGGTCCACGGCGCTCTGCAGGATGGTGGCCGCGGCCACCTGGTCGACCTTGTCCTTGTGCTCCCGGCGCGAGACCCCGGCCTCGAGCAGGGCCCGGTGGGCGTCCACGGTGCTCAGCCGCTCGTCGACCAGCCGCACCGGCACCTCCCAGCCCTTGGCCCGCAGGCGCCGCACGAGCGCGGCGGCGTAGTCCCGGGCCATCGCGGTCGAGGCGTTCTCCCCGCCGTCCAGGCTGCGCGGCAGGCCCACGTAGACGCCCACGGCGCCGTGCTCCTGCACCAGCCCGGCCAGCAGCTTCACGTCGAAGCCCTTCCGGGGGTCCCGCTGCAGGGTGGTCAGCGGGGTCGCGAGGATGCCGTCGGGGTCGCTGAGGGCGACCCCGACGCGGACCAGGCCGACGTCGACCCCGATCCTGCGGCCCCGCACGTAGTCGTCGCTCACGCGGCGGCGCCGCCTGTCGCGCGGGTGACCTCGGCCAGCACCGCGTCGAGCGCCGCCCCGATCTGCGAGGCGTCCTGCCCGCCGCCCTGGGCGATGTCGTCCTTGCCGCCGCCGCCGCCGCCGAGGACCTGCGCGGCGGTGCGCACCAGACGGCCGGCCTTGACCCCGGCCTCGCGGGCACCCTCGGTGGTGGCGACCAGGACCAGCGGGCGGCCCTTGGCCACACCGGCCACGGCGACGACCGCGGCGGTCTGACCGAGGCGGCCGCGCAGGTCCAGGGCGAGGGCGCGGACGTCGTCGGCGCCGGCCACGTCACCGGCGTCGTGCACGAGCGCGGTGACCGGGCCGATCCGCCGGGCGTCGTCCAGCAGCGCGCCGGCCTGGGCCTGGAGCTTCTCGCGGCGCAGGCCGGCGAGCTCCTTCTCCGCGGACTTGAGCTTGTCGAGGGTGGCGGCGAGCCGCTCGGGCAGCTCGGCGGAGCTCTGCACCTTCAGCATGTCGGTGAGCTGGTGCACCAGGGTGCGCTCGGCGGCCAGGTGCCGGAAGGAGTCCAGGCCCACCAGCGCCTCCACGCGGCGGTTGCCCGAGCCCACCGACTGCTCGGTGAGCAGGGTGAGCGAGCCGATCTGGGCGGTGCTGCCCACGTGGGTGCCGCCGCAGAGCTCGCGCGACCACGGCCCGTTCATCTCGACCACCCGCACGCGGTCCCCGTACTTCTCCCCGAACAGGGACGTGGCGCCCATGGCCTTGGCCTCGGCGAGGGCCATCTCCTGGGTCACGACCTCGTAGTTCTCGTGGATCGCGGCGTTGGACACCTCCTCGATCTCCTGGCGCTGGGCCTCCTGCAGGCCCTCGCCCCAGGCGAAGTCGAAGCGCAGGTAGCCCTCCTTGTTGAAGGACCCGCGCTGCACGGCCTCCGGGCCGAGGATGTCGTGCAGGGCGGCGTGGACGATGTGGGTGCCGGAGTGGGCCGCCTCGGCGGCGCGCCGCCGGGCCACGTCCACCTGCGCGAGCACCGTGCTGCCGGAGACCACCTCGCCCTCGCGCACGACGGCCTTGTGCACGGACAGGCCCTTCACCGGCTGCTGCACGTCGGTGACCTCGAGGACGAACCCGTCGCCGGTGATCGTGCCGCGGTCGGCGGCCTGGCCGCCCGCCTCCGCGTAGAACGGGGTCTCGTCGAGGACGACCTCGACGGCGGCCCCCGCCGAGGCGGCGGGCACGGTCACCCCGTCCTGCAGGAGGGCGCGCAGGACCGTCTCGCCGCGCAGCCGGTCGTAGCCGGTGAAGACGGAGCCGCCCTCGTCGACCAGCCGGCGGAACACCGAGAGGTCGGCGTGGGCGCCCTTCTTGGCGCGCGCGTCCTGCTGGGCGCGGCGGCGCTGCTCCTCCATGAGCCCGCGGAAGGCGGTCTCGTCGACGGCGACGCCGGCCTCGGCGGCCATCTCGAGGGTCAGGTCGATCGGGAAGCCGTAGGTGTCGTGCAGGGCGAAGGCCTCGGCCCCGGAGACCGCCTGGCCCTGCCGCTTGGCCCCGGCCACGGCCTCGTTCAGCCGCGTGGTGCCAGACTCGATGGTCTTCAGGAACGCCTTCTCCTCGGCGTAGGCGATCCGGGAGATGCGCTCGAAGTCCTCGCCCACGTAGGGGTACACGCCCTGCATGGCGTCGCGGGAGGCGGGCAGCAGCACGGGCAGGCAGGGCTCGGTGACGCCCATCAGGCGCATCGCGCGGATCGCCCGGCGCAGCAGGCGGCGCAGGATGTAGCCGCGGCCCTCGTTGGACGGGGTGACGCCGTCGGCGATGAGCATCAGGGAGGACCGGACGTGGTCGGCGACCACGCGCATCCGCACGTCGTCGTCGTAGCCCTCCTCCCCCGGCTTCTCGGACCCGTGGTACTGCTTCCCGGACAGCTCGGCCGCCTTGTCGAGCACGGGCCGGACCTGGTCGGTCTCGTAGAAGTTCTCCACGCCCTGCAGCAGCATGGCCAGGCGCTCGACGCCCAGTCCGGTGTCGATGTTCTGCTCCGGCAGGTCGCCGAGGATCTCGTAGTCCTTGCCGGAGCCCTCGCCGCGCTGGTACTGCATGAACACGAGGTTCCAGATCTCGATGTAGCGGTCGTCGTCGACCGCCGGGCCGCCCTCCCGGCCGTAGCGGGGGCCGCGGTCGTAGAAGATCTCGGAGTCCGGGCCCGCGGGGCCGGGCTGGCCGGTGTCCCAGTAGTTCTCGTCGCGGCCCATCCGCTGGATCCGCTCGGCGGGCACGCCCACGGTGTCCTTCCACAGGGCGTAGGACTCCTCGTCGCCCTCGTAGACGGTCACCCACAGCCGCTCGGGGTCCAGGCCGAAGCCGCCCTTCTCGAGCGGGCTGGTGAGCAGCTCCCACGCCATGGGGATGGCGCGCTCCTTGAAGTAGTCGCCGAAGGAGAAGTTGCCGGCCATCTGGAAGAACGTGCCGTGGCGGGCGGTCTTGCCGACCTCGTCGATGTCGAGGGTGCGGATGCACTTCTGGATGGACGTGGCCCGTCGGTAGGGGGCGGTCTCCTGACCGAGGAAGTACGGGATGAACGGCACCATGCCGGCGATCGTGAACATGGCACCGGGCTGGCCGGAGATCAGCGAGGCGGAGGGCACCACGGTGTGGCCCTGGCCTTCGAAGTAGTCCAGCCAGCGCTTGGTGATTTCCTGAGACAGCATTACCGGTGCTTTCCTTCGCGGTGGGTCGAGGGGGGTGTCGACGGGGGTGTCGAGGGGTCGGTGGGCTCCGCCGGGGGGCGGCCCTCCTGCGGGGTCGCGGTGCCGTCGAGCACCTGCCGGGTCGCCGTGCCGCCGGCCAGGCGGGCGGACCCGGCCCCGGGGGCGCGCACGCCGAAGGACTCGCGCAGCTCGGCCTCCCGCTCGTCCATCCCCGCCCTGACGGTGGCGGCGAAGCGGTAGAGCCGGGAGCGCCAGTCGCCGGCCCGCGGGGTGCGTCCCGTCCCGGCCGCGCCGGGCACCGAGAGGTCCCGGCCCGGGGTGCGGGGGATCCGCGTGGCGGCGGCCCCGAGCAGGCCACCGGCGGCCACGAGGGCGATCTTGCCCCAGAAGCTCATGGTCGGTCCTCCCCCGGGCTCTCGGTCCCCTCGGCGCGGCCGGTCCCGTCGGCGGGACCGAAGCGCTCTGCCCGGTGGGCGCCCTGGGGGGCGGTGTCGCCGGTGAACGCGCGGCGGACCCCGTGGGAGAACGCCGCGACCTTGATCAGGGGCTGGCCCACGGTGGAGGCCACCAGGGAGGACAGCGCCGAGACGTTCGCGGAGGCGTCGGAGACGTTGGTCGTGATGCCGTCGACCTTCTCGAGCTGGGAGTTCGTGGTCGACACGGTGCGGGTGACCTCGTCGATCAGCGGGACGGTCTCGTTGTTGAGCGAGCGGATCGTCAGCCGCAGCTCGTCGAAGACCCTGCCGAGCTTGAGGATCGGCACGGCCAGCAGGAGCACCAGCACGGCGAACACCCCCGCGGCGAGCAGTCCTGCGATTTCTCCACCGGTCATGGGGCGGCGCGCTCCTTGCTGGTCGGGTCCGAGGGGGGACGGGGCGGCGGGACCGCCCCGGGCGTGCGGCGCGGGCACCGGTGCGGTGCCCGGGGATCAACTGTACCGAACGGGAGAGCCCGCGGCGCTGGCGCCGCGGGCTCTCCGCCGGTGAGGCCCCGTCCCGGCGGTGCCGGGACGGGAGCCCGCAGGGATCAGGCCATGCGGGCGTAGTACTCCACCACGAGCTGCTCCTCGCAGGTCACGGGGACCTCGGCGCGCTTGGGCTTGCGCACCAGCTTGGCCTGCAGCTTCTCGATCGACACGTCGAGGTAGCCCGGGGTGTCGGGCAGCACGGCCTGGTGCGCGCCGGCGGCGGCGACCTGGAAGGGCGCCATCTTCTCGGACTTGGGGTGCACGTGGATGAGCTGACCCTCCTTCACGCTGTAGGAGGGGCGGTCCACCCGCTGGCCGTCCACCATGATGTGGCGGTGCACGACCATCTGGCGGGCCTGGGCCATGGTCCGGGCGAAGCCGGAGCGCAGCACCAGGGCGTCGAGGCGGGACTCCAGCAGGGCGACCAGGTTCTCACCGGTCTGCCCCTCCTGGCGCTTGGCCTCCACGTAGGCGATGTGCATCTGCTTCTCGCGGATGTTGTACTGCGCGCGGAGACGCTGCTTCTCGCGCAGACGGACGGCGTAGTCCGAGTCGGCCTTGCGGCGGGCACGGCCGTGCTCACCGGGGCCGTAGGGACGGCGCTCGAAGTACTTCTCGGCCTTCGGGGTCAGGGCGATCCCGAGGGCGCGGGACTTGCGCACCTGACGGCGCGCACGCGTGTTGTTAGCCACGTTTACCTTTCACAATGCGGTGCTCTCCCCCGTCCGGGGTGCGGTGCGGGGGAAGCGTGTTCTGTTCGGTCCGGCCTCCGAGGACGGGATCGGTCCCGCCGGAGAGGTGAGGATCAGCCGCAATCCTCCGGTCCTACAAGCGCCGTGGCCGCGCGCCGCGCACCGTGGTTGAGGCGGTGCGCCGGACGTGCGGGAGCACGGGCCTTGCCGGCCGACGGTCCAGTATAGCGTGCACGGGCCCGCGGCGCGCCCCGGGAACGCGGCGGGGCGCCACCCGGACGTGCCGGGTGGCGGCCCGCTGCGAGCCCGCCGTGGCGGCGGGGCTCAGTCGACGTCCTCGTCCACCCAGTCGAACGTCTTGGTCACGGCCTTCTGCCAGTTGCGGAACAGTCGCCCGCGCTCGGCGTCGTCCACCTGCGGCTCCCAGCGCTTGTCCTCGGCCCAGTTCGCGGTGACCTCCTCCGTCCCTGACCAGAAGCCCACCGCGATGCCGGCGGCGTAGGCGGCGCCGAGGGCCGTGGTCTCGGTGACCTGCGGGCGGATCACGGGCACTCCGAGCTGGTCCGCCTGGAACTGCATGAGCAGCTCGTTGGCGGTCATCCCGCCGTCCACCTTGAGCTCGGTGATGTCCACCCCGGCGTCGGCGTTCATCGCCTCCACCACCTCGCGGGACTGGTAGGCCGTGGCCTCCAGGGCGGCCCGGGCGATGTGGCCCTTGTTCACGTAGCGGGTCAGCCCCACGAGGGCGCCGCGGGCGTCCGGGCGCCAGTACGGGGCGAACAGCCCGCTGAAGGCCGGGACGAAGTAGGCCCCGCCGTTGTCCTCGACCGAGGCGGCCAGGGACTCGACCTGCGGGGCGGAGGAGATGATCCCCAGGTTGTCGCGCAGCCACTGGACCAGGGACCCGGTCACCGCGATCGAGCCCTCCAGGGCGTAGACGGCGTCCTGGTCGCCGATCTTGTAGCACACGGTGCTGAGCAGGCCGTTCTGGGAGTGCACCACCTCGGTGCCCACGTTCATCAGCACGAAGCTGCCCGTGCCGTAGGTGTTCTTGCCCATGCCCTTCTCGAAGCAGGCCTGCCCGAACATCGCGGCCTGCTGGTCGCCCAGGATGCCGGCGATGGGCACGTCCTTGAGGAAGCCGCGGGTGCGGCCCTTGCCGTAGACCTCGGAGGAGGAGCGGATCTGGGGCAGCATCGACAGGGGGATGCCCATGTCGGCGCAGATCTCCTCGTTCCAGTCGAGGGTCTCCAGGTTCATCAGCATGGTGCGCGAGGCGTTGGTGACGTCGGTGACGTGCACCCCGCCGTCCACGCCGCCGGTCATGTTCCACACCAGCCAGGCGTCGGTGTTGCCCATCAGCAGGTCCCCGCGCTCGGCGCGCTCCCGGGCGCCGTCCACGTTGTCCAGGATCCACTTGACCTTCGGGCCCGAGAAGTAGCTGGCCAGCGGCAGCCCCACCCGGTCCTTGTAGCGGTCGGGGCCGGCGTCCCCGCCGAGCTCCTCGACGATCTTCTGGGTCCGGGTGTCCTGCCAGACGATGGCGTTGTAGACGGGCTCGCCGGTGGTGCGGTCCCAGACCACGGTGGTCTCGCGCTGGTTGGTGATCCCCACGGCGGCCAGGTCCCGGGCGCCGATCTCGGCGGAGGCCTCGGCGTCGGCGACGACCTTGCGGACGTTGCGCCAGATCTCCATCGGGTCGTGCTCCACCCAGCCGGCCCGCGGGAAGATCTGCTCGTGCTCGAGCTGGCCGGTGCTGACGATGGTGCCCCGGTGGTCGAAGATGATCGCCCGGGTGCTGGTGGTGCCCTGGTCGATGGCCATGACGTGCTGCGGTTCGGTGCTCACGGGTAGTACCTCACTTCGTTGTGGTGTGCTGCGGGTCGGACGGGTGCGGTGGCCGGATCAGGCCGGCGGATTCGCGTAGAGCTGGTAGAAGCCGCCGGCGAGCAGGGCGCCGAGGATCGGTCCCAGGACCGGGACCCAGGCGTAGCCCCAGTCGCTGCCGCCCTTGCCGCGGATCGGCAGGAGGGCGTGGGCGATGCGCGGGCCGAGGTCACGGGCGGGGTTGATGGCGTAGCCCGTGGGCCCGCCGAGGCTGGCGCCGATGCCGACCACGAGCAGGGCCACGGCCAGCGGGCCCAGCTCGGACGGGGTGTTGCCGAAGAGCAGGATCACCGCGACGAGGACGAAGGTGCCGATGATCTCGGTGACCAGGTTCCAGCCGTAGGAGCGCACCGCCGGCCCGGTGGAGAACACGGCGAGCTTGGTCTCCCCGAGGACCTCCTCCTCGATGTCCTCGTCGAAGTGCTTCTTGTAGGCCAGGAACGCCAGGACGGCGCCCAGGATGGCCCCGAGGATCTCACCGGCGAAGTAGACGATGGTGCTGACCGGGGTGATGGCCACGCCGGGGGCGTACTCCTCGGCGCCGCTGGCCCACAGGCCCACGGTCACGGCGGGGTTGATGTGGGCCCCGGACTGGTAGGCCACGAACACGCCGGCGAACACGGCCAGGCCCCAGCCGAAGTTGATCATCAGGAACCCGCCGCCGAGGCCCTTGGTCCTGGGCAGCACGGCGTTGGCGACGACACCGCAGCCGAGCAGCAGCAGCATCGCGGTGCCGGCGACCTCGGACCAGAAGACGGTGGAGAGCGGGATGGGAACGGATGGCACCACGGTCTGGGCCAGGACGTTGGACATGGACAGCACTGCGACTCCTCGGTGGGTGGGACGGACCGGCCCGCCCGTCGGGCGGGCCGGGGTGGAGAGGTGGTGTCTGGTGGAGCGGTCTCAGCCGCCGGACGGGCGCACGAGGTCGAGCACGTCGGGTGCGGCGGCCCGGGCCGCCGCGGCCGTGGTCTCGTCGGGGGCGGCCGCGGCCGCGTCCTCCGCCTGGCAGCGGGCCCGGTAGGCCTCGACCTCCGCCGCGCGCCGGCGCGCGTCCCAGCCGAGGGCCTCGGCGGCCAGGTCGGCGATCTCCTCGACCGCGTCCAGCCCGTGGCGCGCCCGCTCCCAGGTGAGCCGGGTGCGGGTGTCGTAGAGGTCCTCCAGGTGCAGCGCGCCCTCGTGGGTGCAGGCGTGGACGACCTCCGCCCGCAGGTAGGCCGGGGCGCCCTCCAGGGGGCGGCCCAGGTCGGGGCGGTCCTCCACGAGCTCGGTGATCTCGGTGATCGCCGACCCGTAGCGGCCGAGCAGGTGCTGCACCCGTTCCTCGTTCCAGTCGTACCGGGCGCCCAGGGACGCGGCCTGGCGGCTCAGCGCCAGGTACCCCTCCGCGCCGAGCAGCGGCGTGCGGTCCGTGACCGAGGGCACGGCCCTGGCCCGCTCCTCGCCCAGGGCGAGGTCCACGGCGTCCTCGGCCATCACCCGGTAGGTGGTGAGCTTGCCTCCGGCGATCGTGATCAGTCCGGGGGCGACCTCCGTGACGGTGTGCTCGCGGGAGATCTTCGTGGACTGGGCGTCCCCGCCGCCCTTCTTCGTGCCCGGCTGCAGCAGCGGCCGCAGCCCGGCATAGGTGCCGATGACGTCCTCGCGGGTGAGCGGGCGGTCCAGGACCACGTTGGCGTGGTCGATGACGTAGTCGATGTCCTCCGCGGTGGCCACCGGGTTCACGAGGTCCTGGTGGTAGGGCGTGTCGGTGGTGCCGATGACCCAGTAGCGCGCCCACGGGATGATGAACAGCACGGACTTCTCGGTCTGCAGGATCAGCCCGCTCTCGCCGCGGATCCGCTCCCGCGGCACGATGATGTGGATGCCCTTGGAGGCGAGCACCTTCAGCCCGCCCTCGGCGTGGGCCAGGTCCTGGGTCTGCTCCGTCCACACCCCCGTGGCGGCGATGACGGTCCTCGCCCGGACGGTGCGCTCCTCCCCCGTCTCGAGGTCCTGGACGGTGGCCCCGACCACGCGGCCGGACTCGTCCTTCGGGAAGGCCACCGCCCGGGTCCGGTTGGCGGCCAGCGCGCCGTAGCGCACGGCGGTGCGCACGATGGTCACGACGAGGCGGGCGTCGTCCACCTGGCCGTCCCAGTACTTCACGGCGCCGACCATGGACCCGGGCTTCACGTCGGGGAAGACCCGCTGGACGCCCTTGAAGCCGTAGTGCCGCTGGTAGGGCAGGGTCGCGACCTTGGCGCCGATGTGGGCCAGGGCGTCGTAGAGGCCGATCCCGGCGGTCACGTAGGGCCGCTCCCAGAAGCGGTGGGTCAGCGGGTACAGGAAGGGCACGGGCTTCACGAGGTGGGGCGCGAGGAAGTCCAGCAGCAGCTCGCGCTCCCGCAGCGCCTCGGAGACCAGCTTGAAGTCGAGCTGCTGGAGATAGCGCAGTCCGCCGTGGACGAGCTTGGAGGACCACTGGGACGTGCCGCCGGCCCAGTCCTGCGCCTCGACGATGCCGGTGCGCAGGCCGCGGGTGACGGCGTCGAGGGCGATGCCGGCGCCGGTGATGCCGCCGCCCACCACCAGGACGTCCAGCTCGGGGCCGTCCGCGAACTCGGCGAGCGCGTGGTCCCGTGCGGCGGGGGACAGGGTGGGATGGGCCATGGTGGAGAGCCTTTCGGACGGGTCGTGGGGCTGTGCTGTGGTCTGCTTCACACTCTGCGGGGTAGTGCACCTATGCTCAAATGGAATGAACGGACGTGCAGGGAAGGGGCGTAACAGTGCACGGTGATGCCGAGCTCCACCACGCGGCGGAGCTGTACTACGTGCAGGGCATGACGATGGAGGCGGTCGCGGACCGCTTCGGCGTCTCCCGTCCCACGGTCTCGCGGATGCTGCAGGCGGCGCGGGACCGGGGCATCGTGCGGATCAGCCTCTCCGCTCCCCCGGACGCCGGACACGACCTGTCCCACCGGCTGCGGGAGGCCTTCGGGGTCACGGTGCACGTGACGGGCACCCCGCGGGGGGCCACGGACCCGCAGCGGCTGGAGTCGGTGGCGCGCTCGGCCGCGGGGCTGCTCGGGGAGTGGTTCGGGGACGGGATGACGCTGGCGGTCGCGTGGGGCACGACGACCTCCGCGATCGCCGGGCACCTGCACCCCAAGACGACGCGCGACACCCTGGTGGTGCAGATGAACGGCGCGTTCAGCGCCCGCTCCCCGGGGGCGGCGCAGTCCTCGGCGCTGCTGGGCCGGATGTCGACGGCGTTCGGGGCGGCGCTGCTGCCCTTCCCCACTCCCGCGTTCTTCGACAACGTGCAGACCCGCATGCTGATGTGGCAGGAGTCCTCGGTGCGCCGGGTCCTGGCCGCGCGCAACGGCGCGGACCTGGCGGTGTTCAGCGTGGGGGCGTTCCGCGGGCCGATGATCTCCCAGGTCTACAGCAACGGCTATCTCTCGGACGAGGACTTCCGGGAGCTGGCGGCGCAGCGGGTGGTCGGGGACGTGTGCACGGTCTTCCTGCGCGAGGACGGGACCTACGCCGACCTGGACCTCAACCGCCGGGCGAGCGGTCCCACGCCGATGGAGCTGCGGCGGATCCCGCGCCGGCTGTGCGTGGTGGCCGGGGACCACAAGGTGCCGGGCGTGGTGGGGGCCCTGCGGGCCGGCGTGGTCACCGACCTGGTGATCGACGAGCGCACGGCGGCCTCGGTGGTGCGCCACCTGTTCGGCCGGTGAGGTGCGGCCGGTGGGCGGTCACCGGCCCCGGACGATGCCGCGCAGCACCTCCAGCTGCTGGGCGATCTGGCGCTCCCGCCCCCGGTCGACGGGCCGGTAGTAGTCGGTGCCGACGAGCTCGTCGGGCGGGTACTGCTGGGCGGCCACGCCGTTGGGCTCGTCGTGGGAGTACACGTAGTCCCGGCCGTGGCCGAGCTGGCCGGCTCCCGGGTAGTGGGCGTCGCGCAGGTGCAGCGGCACGGGTCCGGCCCGGCCGGCCCGGACGTCGGCGACCGCCTCGTTGAGCGCGGTGTAGGCGGCGTTGGACTTCGGCGCCGTGGCGAGGTGGGCGACGGCCTGGGCCAGCGGGATCCGTCCCTCCGGCATCCCGATGAGCTGGACGGCGTCGGCGGCGGCCACCGCGGTCTGCAGCGCGGTGGGGTCGGCGGTGCCGATGTCCTCCGAGGCGGAGATGATGAGCCGGCGGGCGATGAACCGCGGGTCCTCCCCGGCCTCGAGCATCCGGGCGAGGTAGTGCATGGCGGCGTCGACGTCGGAGCCGCGGATCGACTTGATGAAGGCGCTGACCACATCGTAGTGCTGGTCCCCGTTCTTGTCGTAGCGCACGGCCGCCCGGTCCAGGGCCTCCTCCGCGTGCTCGCGGGTGATCACGGGAGTCGCACCGCCCCCGTCCGCCTGCTCCTGGTCCGGCTCGGGGTCGGTCTCCTGCTCCAGCTCCGAGAAGGCCACGCCCGCGGCGGCCTCCAGGGAGGTCAGGGCCTTGCGGGCGTCCCCGCCGCACAGGTCCAGCAGGTGCTCGCGCGCCTCCGCGGACAGCTCCACCTCCCCGTTCAGGCCCCGGGGATCGGCGACGGCGCGCTCCAGCAGCCCGGCGATGTCGGCCCGCTGCAGCGGCTGCAGGGTCAGCAGCAGCGAGCGCGAGAGCAGGGGGGAGATCACGGAGAACGACGGGTTCTCCGTGGTGGCCGCGACCAGCACCACCCACTGGTTCTCCACCCCGGGCAGCAGGGCGTCCTGCTGGGCCTTGGTGAAGCGGTGGATCTCGTCCAGGAACAGCACGGTGGTGCGCCCGTGCAGGTCCCGGTCGGTCAGCGCCTCGTCCATCACCTTCCGCACGTCCTTGACCCCGGCGGTGATCGCGGACAGCTCCACGAACTTCCGGGACACCCCGCGGGCGATCACGTGGGCCAGCGTGGTCTTGCCGGTGCCCGGAGGGCCCCAGAGGATGATCGACGACGGTCCGGCCGGGCCGCGGTCCTCCCCCGCCAGCACCCGCAGCGGGGACCCGGGGCGGAGCAGGTGCTGCTGGCCGACGATCTCGTCGAGGCTGCGCGGGCGCATCCGCACCGCCAGCGGGGAGCGGCCGCGGGACCGCCGTGCCCGGCCGGGAGGGGCCTCCTCGCGGGGCCCGCTCGCGCCGGAGCCGGTGGGGTCGAGGTCGTCGAAGAGGGAGCCGGTCACGCCGTCCAGCGTAGCCCCCGTCCCCGACGGCCGGGCCTGCCCCCTGCCCACGCCGCGCTCGGCCGCGCGCCAGGGGAACACGCTCCTCCGGACCCGTCCGTGGTTCCCCCGGTCACCCCGGACCGGGACGGAGTGCTCAGGCCCGCCGCGGCCGGTCCAGCTCGGCGCTGTCCAGGACCAGGGTGACCGGGCCGTCGTTGACCAGCTCCACCTGCATCCGGGCCCCGAACCGGCCGGTCTCCACGTGCGCACCGAGCTCGCGCAGCGCGTGCACGTAGGCGTCGAACAGCGGCTCCGAGACCGCTCCGGGCGCGGCGGCCGACCACGAGGGGCGCCGGCCCCGGCGGGCGTCGCCGTAGAGGGTGAACTGGCTGATCGCCAGGACCGGGGCGCCGCGCTCCGCGCAGGAGCGCTCGCCCTCCAGCAGCCGCAGGTGCCAGGTGCGCTCGGCCAGCCTCGCCGCGGTGGCGGCGTCGTCGTCGTGGGTGACGCCCACCAGGGCGACCAGCCCGGGCTCCTCGATCCGGCCCACCACCGAGCCCTCGACGGTCACGGCGGCCCGGGCCACCCGTTGCAGAACGATGCGCATGGGCCCAGTCCACCACAGGCGCGGCGCGGGGCGGGTTCCCGGCTACCCTCGTGCCATGACGTCCCCCGCGGCACCCGCACCCGCGCGGGCACGACCCGCCGCCCTGGTGGCGGAGGTGTTCGCGCCCGCCCCGCTGGTGCTGGGCCTCCTGGTGCTGCTGGCCGTGACGCTGCGCTGGAAGGTCTCCGCCCACGTGGCGATGGCGGCGTGCTGGGCCGTGGGCCTCGGCGCCCTGGCCGCCCCGTGGGCCGTGCCGCTCGCGGCGCCGGTCCCGGTCCTGGTGGCCCTGTCCCGGGTGCGCACCGGCGACCACACCCCGGCGCAGACGGTGGTCGGGGCGCTGATCGGCGTGCTGATCGGACTGGCCTACACCGCCGCCGTCGCCTCGCTGCGCTGAGCCGGCGTCCCGCGCCGGCGCCGCCCGCACCGGCCCCGCACCGCCGCCCGCGCCGGCCCCGCTCCGGCGGCAGCGGCGCGGCCGCGCGACAGCGGGGGCCCGCGTGCCCGAGGATGGGAGGGCGGGCGGCTCCCGGCCGCCCCGACGACCCGAGACCCGAGGACCTGCCGTGTCACCACGCCCCACGACCCGCATCATGAGCGCCGCCTCGATCGGCGCCCTCGTCGTCGCGCTCACCGGCTGCGGCGAGGACGCGCAGGAGGTCGACGCCGACTACGCCCAGATCTGCGTGCAGCAGGACCCGGAGACGGGCGAGGACGTGCGCGTGGACGACGACGAGTGCGACGACGCCGGGCGCCCGCGCGGCTCGTTCATCCCCATGTTCCTGTTCCTCAACGCCGGCCGCTCCTTCGCCGTGCCGCCGGTGGGCTCCCCGGTGCCGCCCTCCTCCGGCTTCACGACCACGCGCCCGCCGGCCTCCGCCACCGTGGCCCGGGGCTTCGCCCCGTCCGGGACCTCCGTGGGCCGGTCCGGGGTGTCGAAGGGCTTCGGCGGCTCCTCGAGCGGCTGGGGCTCCTGATGCGGCGCGTCGACGGGCTCCCGCCCCGGCCCGGGTGGGAGCGGACCGTGCACGAGGAGGGTCTCACCTATGCCTTCACCGAGCGCCCGGACGGCACCCGGTTCTCCTACTGGAACGAGACGGCCGCCTACGTCCTGTCCCCCGCCGAGGTGACGGAGCTGGAGTCCGCCACCGACGAGCTGTACCGGATGACGCTGGAGGCCGCCCGCTACATGGCCACCGGCGCGCTGGGCACCCTCGGGCTCTCCGAGGCCGCGTTCGAGCTCGCCCAGCACTCCCTGAGCCTGCGCGAGCCCTCGATCTACGGCCGCTTCGACCTGGCCTGGGACGGCACGGGCCCGGCGAAGATGCTCGAGTTCAACGGCGACACCCCCACCGGCCTGGTGGAGGGCGCCGTGTGCCAGTGGTCCCGCGTGGAGGCGCTGCATCCCGGACTCGGCGAGGACCACGCGGAGTTCGACCAGCTCAACGGCCTGTGGCCGATGCTCGTGCAGCGCTGGCGGCAGCGGCTGCCGTCGTCGGCCTCGGGAACCCTGCACGTGGCCTACACCCGGGCGGAGGAGAGCGGGGAGGACGCCGCGAACGCGGCGGTGCTCGCCGCGACCGCCGCGGAGGCCGGGTACCGCACGGTGCTGCTGCCCGTGGAGGACGTGCGCTTCGACACCCGCTCGAACACCTGGGTGCACGCCTCCGGGGACGTCGACGACCCCACCGTGGTCTCCGCCATCGAGGAGCTCTTCGCCCTGCACCCGTGGGAGGTGATGGTCGACGACGAGCCGGGCGGCTTCGTGCTGCACGACCCGCTGCTGATGCACCACTGGTACGAGCCGGCCTGGAAGATGTTCTGCTCCACCAAGCTGCTGCTCGTGGCGCTGTGGCGGTGCTTCCCCGACCACCCCCTGCTGCTGCCCGCCTACACGGACGGGCCCCAGGGACTGGCGGAGTGGGTGCGCAAGCCCATCTTCGGCCGCGAGGGCGACGGGATCGAGATCCGCGCCCGGGACGTGCACGTGCGCTCCCCGCGCCCCCACGACTCCCCGATGGACGTGTGGCAGGCCTACGTGCCGCTGCGGAACTTCCCCGGCTCGGACGGGGCGCCCAACCACCCGGTGGTGGGCTCCTGGGTGGTCGGCGACGACGGGGCCGCCGGCATCGGCATCCGCGAGTCCGACGGCCCGCTCACCGACTACTGGTGCCGCTTCGTGCCCAACATCATCGACAAGAAGGGCCTGCTGTGACCGCCCACCTGCTCCCCCGGTCCATCTCCACGGCCACCTCCGCCGTGATCGGCGCGACCTCGATCGCCCCGCTGTACTCCGTGGTGGTCACGCTCGGGCTCATGCACGCCCTGGTGGGTCGGTGGACCCCGGTGGTGCTGGTGGCCGCGGTGGTCCCGATGGCGGTGGTCTCCGTCTGCTTCGCCCGGCTGGACGAGCTCTACGAGGACCAGGGCACCGTCTACCGCTGGGCCCGGGAGGCCTACGGAGCATTCGTGGGCTTCCTGGGCGGGTGGGGGCTGTGGCTCTCCGCGACCCTCGTGCTCGCCTCCCTGGCCTGGGTCACGGCCGACTCGGCGCTCTTCGCCCTGGGCGCCGAGCCCGGCCCGTGGGCCGTCACCGCGGTGGCCGCGGCGCTCATGGCGGTCTTCGCCGCGATCTCCTCGACCGGGATCCGCGTCTCGGCGGCGGTGCAGGCCGTCTTCGCCGCCCTGCAGCTCGTCGGGGTGGGGCTGCTGGTGTGGGCCACGCGCACGGCCCCCGTCGTCGAGGGCGCGGCCGAGGGCGAGGGCGAGTGGAGCGGGTTCTACACCGCCGTCCTGGCCGGCGGGGAGCTCACGGCGGGCAACGTGGCCGCCGCCCTGCTCCTGGCCCTGTTCCTGTACTGGGGCTGGGACTCGACGTTCTCCCTCACCGAGGAGTCCACCACCCAGCGCGCGCCGCGCGTCTCGGCGTGGATCGCGCTGACCGTGGTGGCCGCCGTCTACGCCGTCATCGGCTGGTCCTACGTGCCCGGGGCCTCGGTGGGCTCACCGCTGCTGGCCGGCCTCGTGGCGATCTCGGCGGCCGCCTCGATCGGGACCACCATGATCCCCACCTCGCGCGGCCTGATGTCCATGGCGCGCGGCGGGCACCTGCCGCGGCGGTTCCTGTCCCTGTCCTTCGCGACGTGGACCACCGCGGCCGTGGCCGCGGCCTGGATGACGTTCTCGGGCCCGCTCTTCGACGACACGGTCGGGGTGATCTCGGTGCTCGTGGCGCTGTACTACGGGCTGGCCTGCGCGGCCACCGCCAAGCTCGCGCGCACGGCGGGCGCCCGACTCCTCGGGGCGGCCGGGGCCGCCCTGATGGCCGTGGCCCTGGTGCTGACCGGCCTGGAGTACGTGCTCTCGGCCGCCTGGGTCTGGGCCGGTGCGGTCCTCGTGCTGCTGGTGGTGCCGCTGTGGTTCCTCCTGGGCCGTGGCCGCGAGCCGCTGCCCGGCGCGCACGAGCGCGCCCCGCACCTGGAGAGCCTGCGCAACTGAGCGGCGTGCCGGGGCGGCACGGGGCCCCGAGCGGCGGGGTCGCGGCGACAGCGGCCCACGGCGGAACGGCACACAGCAGCGCCGACGCACAGCGGAACGGCGCACAGCAGCAGGGCGCACGCAGCACGGGGCGCGCAGCACGGCGCGCGGCAACACGGTGCACAGCAGCGGGACGCATGCAGCGGGACGGGGCGCACAAGGGTAGCGCGCTCAGCGCAGCACCGGGCTCAGGGCAGCACGGTGAACCCTCCTGGCAGCCCCCGTCGGCCGGTGAGCGCCACCAGCACCTCGGGCAGCCGGCCGGCCGGGGCCGCGATCTCGATCGCGGTGTGCCCGGCGTCGGCCAGCACGGCCTCCGGGGGCCGGCGGTCCAGGCCGCAGGCCGCGGCGACGTCCAGGCCGTGGACGGCCAGCTCGAAGGTGCGCGTGGGGACGTAGGCGCCGAGCCGCGTGCCGCCGACGACGGTGCGGATCACCGGGTCCTCCTCCACGGGCACCCGGGCCAGCGCCTGGCGGGCCCGTTCCAGGGACGCCCGGACCGTGGCCCCCGGGTGCCGGCCCAGCTCCTGGCCGGCCGCCGTGCCGCGCGCGGCGACCGCCGCGGGATCCGTGGCCGCGGCGGACAGCGCGTAGTACTGCCCGGTGTCGGAGCACACCGCCTCCTCGGCCGGGGTGCCCAGGTAGTCGGCGAGGGTGACCAGGGCCCGGTGCGTGTGGCCCACGAGGGCGCGGACGTCCCAGGTGCCCAGCGCGGGCCGGGTCCAGTGGTGCGGCCGCAGCTCCTCCACGAGCTCGGCGAACCACGCCCCGGCCTCGAGGAAGGCGGCGCGGGCGGCGGCAGGGTCTCGGGTCACGGCATCCCCCTGGGTCGCGGCGGCCGGGGTCAGGCAGCACGGCGAGGGCCGGGCCCCGTCCGGAAGGACGGGACCCGGCCCTCCGGTGAGCCGTAGCCTACTGCGCGGACGTGGCCGCGGACCCGAATCCGCCGCCGGTGGCCTGCTCCGTGACGTCCTGTGCCGCGCGCACGTTCCCGCCCGGCTGCGCTCCGGACGCCCGGCCGTCGGCCTGCTCGACCCCGGTCTGAGCGCCCTGGGCCTGCTTGCCCTCGGCCTGCTTGCCCTGGGGTGCGGCCTTGGGCTCGGGCTTGGCGTCGACCCCGGCCTCCTTGCGCTGCTGCGGCGTGATCGGTGCCGGGGCGGCCGTCAGCGGGTCGTAGCCGTTGCCGGTCTTCGGGAACGCGATGACCTCGCGGATGGAGTCGGTCCCGGCCAGCAGGGCGACCACCCGGTCCCAGCCGAAGGCGATGCCGCCGTGCGGGGGCGCGCCGTACTTGAAGCCCTCGAGCAGGAAGCCGAACTTCTCGTCGGCCTCCGCCTGGCCGATGCCCATGACCTCGAAGACCCGCCGCTGGACGTCCTGCTGGTGGATGCGGATGGAGCCGCCGCCGATCTCGTTGCCGTTGCACACGATGTCGTAGGCGTAGGCCAGGGCGTGCTCGGGGTCCTGGTCGAAGGTGTCCAGGAACTCGGGCTTGGGCGAGGTGAACGCGTGGTGCACGGCGGTCCACTGGCCGGCGCCCACGGCGACGTCGCCGGACTCCACGGCCTCGGCGGCCGACTCGAACAGCGGCGCGTCCACGACCCACACGAACGCCCAGGCGTCCTCGTCGATCAGCCCGGTGCGGTGGCCGATCTCCACGCGCGCCGCGCCCAGCAGGGCGCGGGAGGACTTCTTCTCGCCGGCGGCGAAGAAGATGCAGTCCCCGGGCTGCGCGCCGGTCGCGGCGGCCAGGCCCTCGCGTTCGGTCTCCGTGATGTTCTTGGCCACGGGACCGCTCAGCGTGCCGTCCTCCCCGACCAGCACGTAGGCCAGGCCCTTGGCGCCGCGCTGCTTGGCCCACTCCTGCCAGGCGTCCAGCGTGCGGCGCGGCTGGGAGGCCCCGCCGGGCATGACCACCGCACCCACGTAGGGGGCCTTGAACACGCGGAAGGTGGTGTCCTGGAAGTAGTCGGTGAGCTCGGTGAGCTCCAGGCCGAAGCGCAGGTCCGGCTTGTCGGAGCCGTACTTCGCCATCGCCTCGGCGTAGGTCATCCGGCGGATCGGGGTGGGGATCTCCACCCCGATGAGCCGCCACAGGGCGGCCACGATGCGCTCGCCCAGGGTGATGACGTCGTCCTGCTCCACGAAGGAGGCCTCGATGTCGAGCTGGGTGAACTCGGGCTGGCGATCGGCGCGGAAGTCCTCGTCCCGGTAGCAGCGGGCGATCTGGTAGTACTTCTCGATCCCGCCGACCTGCAGCAGCTGCTTGAACAGCTGCGGGGACTGCGGCAGGGCGTACCAGGAGCCGGGGGCCAGGCGGGCCGGCACCAGGAAGTCGCGGGCGCCCTCGGGGGTGGAGCGGGTCAGCGTGGGGGTCTCGACCTCCGTGAACCCGTCCTCGTGCAGCAGCTCCCGGGCCACCCGGTTGGCGTCGGAGCGCAGCCGCATGATGCGGGCCGGCTCGGGCCGGCGCAGGTCCAGGTAGCGGTGCCGCAGGCGGGCGTCCTCGCCGACCTCCACGTGCTCGTCGATCTGGAAGGGCAGCGCGGCGGCGGTGTTGAGCACGGTCACGGTCTCGGCGATGACCTCGACCTCGCCGGTGGCCAGGGCGGGGTTCTCGTTGCCCTCGGGGCGGCGCTCCACGGTGCCGGTGATCTGGAGCACGAACTCGTTGCGCAGGTGGTGGAAGTCCGCCTCGTCGCGCACCACGATCTGCGCGACCCCGGAGGCGTCGCGCAGGTCCAGGAAGGCCACCCCTCCGTGGTCGCGGCGCCGGCCGACCCAGCCGGCCAGCGTGACGGTCTCTCCGATGTGCTCGGCGCGCAGCTCGCCGAGGTTGTGTGTGCGCAGCACTCAAAAACCCTTCGTTGTTCGGGAGGTCCGGACGGGGCCGCGCGGATCGCACGTTTCCCCGGGATTCACCCGGTGCCCCTACTCTCGTTCGGGAACGAGTTTACAGCCCGCCCTCCGGGCCCCAGGACGACGACAGGACCACCCATGAGCAGCGCCCCCGGCCACCCGGCCCTCGCCCGCCGGCTGGGCACCCTCGACGCCACCGTGATCGGGGTGGGCTCCATGGTCGGGGCGGGGGTGTTCGTGGCCTTCGCCCCGGCCGCCGCCCACGCCGGACCGTGGCTGCCCGCGGCCCTGCTGCTCGCTGCGGTGGTCGCCTGGTGCAACGCGACGTCCACCGCCCAGCTGGCCGCCGTGCACCCGGCCTCGGGCGGGACCTACCTCTACGCGAACCGGCAGCTCGGCCCGTGGCCGGGCTTCGTGGCCGGGTGGGGCTTCGTCACCGGCAAGACCGCCTCCGCCGCGGCCATGTCGCTGACGTTCGGCCTGTACGCCGCCGAGCTGCTGGGAGCCGGTGACGCCGGGGCGCGGCTGCTCGCCGTCGTCGCCGTCCTGGGCCTCACGGCGGTGAACCTCGGCGGGGTGAGCCGCACCGCCCGGCTGACGAAGCTGCTGGTCGTCCCCGTCCTGGCCGTGCTGCTGGCCGTGACGGTGCTGCTGCACACCGTCCCCGGCCCGGCGGCCGGCTCGGCGCCCGGGTGGGAGGGCAGCGGATGGGGCGTGCTGCCCGCGGCGGGGACCCTCTTCTTCGCCTTCGCCGGCTACGCCCGCGTGGCCACCCTCGGCGAGGAGGTCCGGGACCCGGCTCGGACCATCCCGCGGGCGGTGCTCGGCGCCCTGGCACTCACCCTGCTGCTCTACGCGGCGCTGGGGCTGGGCCTGCTCCGGTTCCTGGGGGTGGACCGGCTCGCCGCGGCGACCGCGCCGCTGCTCGCCGTGGTCGAGCACGCGGGATGGTCCGCCGGAGCCACGACCGCCGGCGCCGTGCTGGTGACCGTCGCCGCGGCCCTGGCCACGCTGGGGGCGCTGCTGGCCCTGGTCGCCGGGATCTCGCGGACGGTGCTGGCCATGGCCCGGCAGCGGGACCTGCCCGGCCCGCTGGGCGCGGTGTCGCAGCGGCACCGGGCCCCGTGGGCCGCGGAGCTGGCCGTGGCCGGGGTCGTGGTGGTGCTCGTGCTGGCCGGGGACGTGCGCACCGTGATCGGGTTCTCCAGCTTCGGGGTGCTCGTCTACTACGCCCTGGCCAACCTCTCCGCCCTCACGCTGACCGAGCGCCCCGGCTGGGCCCCGCGGGCCGTCAACGCCCTGGGCCTGGCCGGTTGCCTGCTGCTGGCCTTCACGCTCCCGGCGGTCTCGGTGCTGACGATGCTCGGGGTGTTCGCGGTCGGCCTGACCGGCCGCGCCCTGGCCCTGTCCCGGCGGCGCTGACCCCGCCCCGAACAACAGCCGCCACAGCCCAAGGCCCACGGCCCGCCCCGTGCCGCCCACCGACGCCGACCGCCGCCGCGTCCCCAGTACCGCGGCGTTTCCCCAGGGAAATGACTGGGGAGACGAGACAGGACTGGGGACTCGGTGTCCCGAGCCCACCGGCGATGGGGACTCAGCGCCCCGGGCCGGTCGGGACATGGGGGACTCGGCGGGCGGCGGGAGGACCGGGGACGGTCAGGCGCCTGCGGAGCGCACCACGGGGCGCAGGTCCTCGGCCGGCGGGGTCCAGGTGGCGGGGTCGGCGCGGACCTGCTCGCCGGAGCGGATGTCCTTGACCTCGTGGGTGAGGGTCCCGTCCTCGGCGCGGACCGTGAACCACACGAAGGGGATGCCGCGGCGCTCGGCGTAGCGGATCTGCTTGCCGAACTTCGCGGCGCTGGCCGAGACCTCGCACGCGATGCCGCGGGCGCGCAGCTGCCCGGCCACGTCCTGGGCCTGCGACCAGGACTCCTCGTCCACGAGCGAGACCAGCACCGCGGTGGGTACCTTCCGGGAGGCCTCGGCCATGCCCTGGGAGAGGATCCGGGAGACCAGGCGGGTGACGCCCACGGACAGGCCCACACCGGGATAGGTCTTCTTGCCCGTGGACGCCAGGGACTCGTAGCGCCCGCCGGAGCACACGGAGCCCAGCTGCTCGTGGCCCACCAGCACGGTCTCGTAGACGGTGCCCGTGTAGTAGTCCAGGCCGCGGGCGATGGACAGATCGGCCACCACCGTCCCGGGGGCCCGGCGGGAGGCCTCGCCCACCACCTCGGCGAGCTCCTGCAGCCCCTCCTCCAGCAGCTGGGTGTTCACCCCGAGGGCGCGGACCTGCTCCACGAAGGAGGTGTCCTCGGTGCGGATGGACGCCAGCTGCAGCGCGGCCCGGGCCTGCTCGGGGGACGCCCCGAGCTCGTCGCAGAGGGCCTGGGCGACCTTCTCGGGCCCGATCTTCTCGAGCTTGTCGATGTTGCGCAGCACGCCGGCCGTGTCCTGCAGGCCGATGCCGCGGTAGAAGCCCTCGGCCAGCTTGCGGTTGTTCACCCGCAGCACGAACGGCGGGATCGGCAGCTTCGCCAGCGCGTCGATCATCACCAGCGCCAGCTCCACGTCGTAGCGGAACGGCAGGGCGCCGTCGCCGACCACGTCGATGTCCGCCTGGGTGAACTCGCGGGCGCGGCCCTCCTGCGGGCGCTCGCCGCGCCAGACCTTCTGCATCTGGTAGCGGCGGAAGGGGAAGGTGAGGTGCCCGCCGTTCTCGACCACGTACCGCGCGAAGGGCACGGTGAGGTCGAAGTGCAGGGCCAGGCGGGCGTCGTCCTTCTCCGGGGCGTCCTCGTCCTCCTGCAGTCGGGAGACGACGTAGACCTCCTTGTCGATCTCGCCCTTGCGCAGCAGCTGCTCGACCGTCTCCACCGCCCGGGTCTCGATCGAGGAGAAGCCGTGCAGCTCGAAGGTCTCCCGCAGCACGTCCAGGACGTGCAGCTCGACCAGACGCTCCTCCGGAAGCCATTCGGGGAAACCGGACAGGGAGGTCTTGCGGGCCATGGGGAGGTGCTCCTCGGGTGGGACGGTGGTGGGCGGGCGGAGCGCGCGGGCCGAGCGGCCCGGACGGTTCCGCCCTCATCCTAGAGAGCCGCCCCCGCACGGCCCAAAGCACCGCCCGAAGCACCGCCCGGCGCACCGGCGCCGCCCCGCCCCCCGGGTCGGGCGCCGCGGCGGGCCCGGGACTGGTTGCCGGCCGCCGTGGGGCGGGCGCCGCCTCGGTAGTATGGACAGGACGATTGTCCGAAGCCGGGCGACGGCGCCGGACCCGATCCCGGCGCCGGTCCGGCGAGAGCGAAAGAGTTGTAGCGGTGACAGAACGTCTCGAATCCGACGACCAGCCCACCCCCCGCCCCGTTCCCGGCCCGGGAGCCGCGCCGAAGCCCGGCGTGCCGAAGCCCGGCGCCGTGAAGCCCGGCGCCGTGAAGCCCGGCGCCCCGAAGCCCGGTGCGACCGGCCCCGCGGTCCCGGCGGCCCCCGCCCCCGGCCCGGCGGCCGTCCAGCCGGGTGCCGCGCAGCCCGTGGCGGCCCAGCCGGCGGCGGCTCCCGCGCTGGCCTCGCCGGAGTCCGTGGCCCGGGCCCGCGCCTTCGGGCGGGTGACCGAGGACGGGCACGTCTACGTCGTCGTGGACGGCGAGGAGGTGCTGTGCGGGCAGTTCCCCGACGCCACGGAGGACGAGGCGCTGGGCTACTTCGCCCGCAAGTACGACGACGTCGAGGCGCAGGTCGCCCTGCTCGAGCAGCGGGTGTCCGCCGGCGCCCCGTCGGCGGACATGCTGACCACGGTCGACCACCTCGCCGAGCAGGTGGGCCAGCGCAACATGCTCGGGGACATCCGCGGCCTCGAGGGCCGGCTCGAGTCCCTGCGCCCGGCGATCCGCGAGCTCGAGGCGGCCGAGCGGGCCGCCCACGAGGCCCAGCGGGCGCAGAACGTCGCGGCGCGCGAGGCGATCGTCGCGGAGGCGGAGCAGATCGCCGCCCAGGACCCGCAGCGCACCCAGTGGAAGCAGTCCTCCGCCCGGATGGCCGAGCTGTTCGACCAGTGGAAGGCCCACCAGAAGTCCGGGATCCGGCTGGGCCGGGCCGCGGAGGACGCCCTGTGGAAGCGGTTCCGCACCGCCCGCACCACCTTCGACCGCCACCGCCGGGCGTTCTTCTCCCAGCTCGACGCCGACAACGCCGAGGCCAAGAAGGCCAAGGAGGCCCTGATCGCCGAGGCCGAGGCCCTCTCCGGCTCCACCGACTGGGGCGCCACGGCCGCGGAGTACCGACGGCTCATGGACCGGTGGAAGGAGTCCAAGCGGGCCTCGAAGAAGGACGACGACGCCCTGTGGGCCCGCTTCCGTGCCGCCCAGGACAAGTTCTTCGAGGCCCGCAAGGCCGACAACGACCGGATCGACGAGGAGTTCGAGGGCAACCTGGCGGTGAAGGAGCAGCTGCTCGCCGAGGCCAAGGCTCTGCTGCCCATCACGGACCTCAAGGCCGCCAAGCGCGCCCTCGGCGACATCCTCGACCGGTGGGAGCAGGCCGGGAAGGTCCCGCGCGCCCACATGCGCCGGGTGGAGGCCGAGCTGCGCACCGTCGAGGACGCCGTGCGCCAGGCCGAGGACGAGAAGTGGCAGCGCTCCAACCCCGAGACGAAGGCCCGCTCCAACTCGATGCTCAGCCAGCTCGAGACGAAGATCGAGGACCAGGAGGCCGCCCTGGCCAAGGCGCAGGCGGCCGGGGACACCCGGCGCGCGGCCAAGCTGGAGGGCGAGCTCGCCACCAGCCGGCAGTGGCTGGAGACCCTGCACCGCTCCGCCGCCGACCTGCGCTGACACCACCGGCGCCGACACCACCGGCGCCGAACCGCCCGCCTCGTCCGCGCCGCACCATCCGCCCCGCACCGCCCGCGGCGGTCGTCGGTGGGACCCGGGAGGCCCCGGGCCCGTGCTGTCCACAGCACCGGCCCGGGGCCTTCCCCGTGCCCGGCCCGTCGGCGAGGCTGACCCCATGCACGACCCGCCCTGGACCCCGGACACCCTGCTGCTGCCGGACCGGCCCTTCTCCCGCGCCGAGCTCTCCGCCCTCGTGAGCGACGGGGTGCTCGTGCCCGTGGTGCTGGAGGCCCACGTGCTGCGCGGGCGCCCGGTGACGCGGGCGGTGAAGCTCGCGGCCCTCGAGGCGCAGCTGCCCCCGCACCTGCTGGGCCGCGGGGTGCTCGGCCGGCTCTCCGCCGCGTGGTTCTACGACTGCGCCCCGCGCCCCACCGTGCTCCCGGTGCTGCTGGACAAGCTGCGGCGCACCACGATGTCCCCGGTGCCGGACGGCATGGCGCTGCACCAGGTCACCCTGGGCGGCTACGACGTGCACGACGCCGGGCCCGTGCGGGTCACCACACCGCTGCGCACGGCCGTGGACCTGGCCCTGCACGTCCCCGAGCGTGAGGGGCTGGCGGCCCTGGAGCGGCTGATGCACGCCCCGCACCTGCACTGCCCGCCGCCGCTGGTGCAGGCCGCGCTCGAGAGCTTCGAGCGGATGCCCGGACGGCAGGCGGCGCTGCTGCGGGTGCGCCGCGCCGCCCGGGCGATCGGCCGGCCCGTGCCGTGACCCCGCCTCGGCACCGGGCCCGGCGGCGCACCGTCCGGGGCTCGGACACCGGCTGTGGCACCGGTGCCGACGGCTCAGCGGGAGGACGGCTCCGAGATGGGCCGGTTGCCGGAGGTGCGGTAGACGTCGTAGACCCCGTCGATCCGGCGGACCTGGTTGAGCACGTGGTCCAGGTAGCGCGGGTCGCCCATCTCGAAGGCGAAGCGGGAGATGGCCAGCCGGGCCTTGGAGGTGTGCACCGAGGCGGCGAGGATGTTGACGTGGTTCTCCGAGAGCACCCGGGTGACGTCCGAGAGCAGGGACTTCCGGTCGAGGGCCTCCACCTGGATCTCCACCAGGAACACGCTGGACTGCGTCGGGGCCCACTCCACCTCGACCACCCGCTCGGTGGAGGTCAGCGCCAGCATGTTGACGCAGTCCTTGCGGTGCACCGAGATGCCGGCGCCCCGGGTGACGAAGCCCATGATCTCGTCCGGCGGCACCGGGGTGCAGCAGCGGGCGAGCTTGACGTAGACGTCCGTGGCGCCCTTGACCACGACCCCGGAGTCGGACACGCGCGGGCGCACCGGCTGGGTGGCGATGGTCGTCTCCGCGAAGTCCTCCTCCGCGCCGTCGGCCCCGCCCAGGTTGCCGACGATCTTCTCCACCACGTCCTGGGCGCTGACCACGTCCGAGCCGATCGCCTCGTAGAGGGAGCTGATGTCGGTGCGGTGGAAGTCCTGGGCCACCGCCAGCAGGGACTCCTGGGTGAGGGTGCGCTGCAGCGGCAGGTGGTGCTTGCGCAGGGCGCGGGTGAGGGCGTCCTTGCCCTTCTCGATGGCCTCCTCGCGGCGCTCCTTGGAGAACCACTGCCGGATCTTGTTGCGCGCCCGCGGGGACTTCACGAACTTCAGCCAGTCCTGGGAGGGCCCGGCGTGCTCGGACTTGGAGGTGAGCACCTCCACCCAGTCCCCGTGCTGCAGCTCCGAGGACAGCGGCACGAGCTTGCCGTTGACCCGGGCGCCGATGGTCTTGTGCCCCACCTCGGTGTGCACCGCGTAGGCGAAGTCCACCGGCGTGGAACCCGCCGGCAGGGCCATGACCTCGCCCTTGGGCGTGAAGACGTACACCTCGGAGGTGTTGATCTGGTAGCGCAGCGAGTCGAGGAACTCGGAGGAGTCCTGCGTCTCCTCCTGCCAGGAGACCAGGGAGCTCAGCCACGCGAGGTCCCCCTCCTGCGCCTTAGGCGTGGCGGAGTTCGCCTGGTTGGCCTGGTCCTTGTACTTCCAGTGCGCGGCCACGCCGTACTCCGCGCGCCGGTGCATCTCGTGGGTGCGGATCTGGATCTCCACCGGCCGCCCGTCCGGGCCGATCACCGTGGTGTGCAGGGACTGGTACATGTTGAACTTCGGCATGGCGATGTAGTCCTTGAACCGCCCCGGCAGCGGCCGCCACCGCGCGTGCAGGGCGCCCAGCGCCGCGTAGCACTCCCGCACCGTGTTCACGAGCACCCGGACCGCCTGCAGGTCCTGGATCTCGTCGAAGTCCTTCCCGCGCACGATCATCTTCTGGTAGATCGAGTAGTAGTGCTTGGGCCGGCCCGTGATGGTCGCCTCGATCCCCGCCTCGGAGAGGTCCAGGGCGATCCGCTCCCGGATCTTGGCCAGGGAGCGCTCGCGCTGGGGCTGGCGCTCCCCCACCATCCGCACGATCTCCTCGTAGACCTTGGGGTAGAGCGCCGCGAAGGCCAGGTCCTCGAGCTCCCACTTGATGGTGTTCATGCCCAGCCGGTGGGCCAGCGGGGCGAAGATCTCCAGGGTCTCCCGCGCCTTCTTCGAGGAGGAGGACTGGGAGACGAAGCGCCACGTGCGGGCGTTGTGCAGCCGGTCGGCGAGCTTGATGACGAGCACGCGGATGTCCTTGGCCATCGCCACGATCATCTTGCGCACCGTCTCGGCCTGCGCGGCGTCCCCGTACTGGACCTTGTCCAGCTTCGTCACGCCGTCGACGAGCGCGGCCACCTCGTCGCCGAACTCGGCGCGCAGCTGCTCGAGCGTGTAGTCGGTGTCCTCGACCGTGTCGTGCAGCAGCGCGGCGACCAGGGTGGCCCCCGTCATGCCCAGCTCGGCGAGGATCGTGGTCACGGCCACGGGGTGGGTGATGTAGGGGTCCCCGCTCTTGCGCTTCTGCCCCTCGTGGCACTTCTCCGCGACCTTGAACGCGCGCGCCAGGACCTCGATGTCCTCCTCCGGGTGGGTGGCGCGCACGGTGTGCAGCAGCGGCTCCAGGATCGGCGAGTGGTCCATCGGCCGGCCGGAGAGGTAGGACAGGCTGGAGCGGGTGCGGTCGCTGCGGCCCGGGAACACGGCCCGGCCCTGCAGCGGCCGGGAGGCGGGCACGACGTAGTGCGTGCCGGCCATGTCCGAGCGGCGCGGCGGTGTCGGGGCGGTGCCCTGGCCGGCGGGGACGCCCCCGTCGTCGGACGAGCTCATGACCGTAGCTCCCTTCCCATCGATGCGACCGGGGCGGCGGCCGTGCGGCCGCCGCCCCGGTCGTCGAGCTGACGTGTGCTGCTGTGCGGCGGGTCGCGGCTGCGCGGTCCGCCCTGCGGTGGACCTCAGTCTAGTGCGCCGCGGCCTCCTCGGCGGCACGCTCGGCCGGGGCGCCCGCCCGGGCCTCCTGCTCGCGCACGTCCGCGTCCCGGGAGCGCAGCAGCGCGTACAGCGGCGAGGCCACGAACAGGGTCGCGACGGTGCCCACGATGATGCCGACGAACAGCGACAGCGACAGGTCCTTGAGCGTGCCCGCGCCGAGCACGAGCCAGCCGATGAACAGGATCGAGCCGACGGGCAGGATGCCGACCACGGAGGTGTTGATGGAGCGCACCAGGGTCTGGTTCACGGCGAGGTTCACCTGGTCGGAGAACCGCCGCCCCGCCCGTTCGGGCGGGGCCGTGCCGTCGAGCAGGCCCTCGGTGTTCTCCCGGACCTTGTCGAAGACCACCACGGAGTCGTAGAGGGAGTAGCTGAGCACCGTGAGGAAGCCGATGACCGCGGAGGGGGTGACCTCGAAGCCCACGAGGGAGTAGACCCCGGCGGTGATCGCGACGGACGCGATCATGCCCGCGATCGCCGAGACGGACATCTTCCAGGTCCGGAAGTACAGGGCCATCAGCACGGTCGCCAGCACCACGAACGCCACGAGTCCCTGCAGCGCCTGCCGGGTCACGCCGGCGCCCCACGTGGGTCCGACGAACGTGGAGGTCACCTCGTCCTCGCTCACGCCGTAGGCCTCGACCAGGGCGTCCTTGACCGCGAGGGTCTCGTCGTCGTCGAGCTGCTCGGTCTGCACCCGGATCGTGCCGGGGGCGATGTTGGTGACCTCGACCTCCGCGGCGTCCGAGGACGCCGCGACGGCCTCGCGGCCGGTCTCCACCTCGGGCTCGGCCACCGCGGAGACGGTGAACTCGGAGCCACCGGTGAAGTCGATGCCGAGGTTGAACCCGCCCTTGGCCACGGGCACCAGCAGGGAGAGCCCCACCAGGGCGGCGGCGATCGTCAGCCACAGCTTCGCCCGCCCCACGAAGGGGTAGGAGGTGCGCCCGCTGTGCAGGGCGTTGCCGAAATCAGCGAACCGGGACATCAGGCGTTCTCCTCGGGGGTGCGGGCCGAGGACGACGAGGCGCCGACCGGGGCGTCCTGCGGTGCGGGCTCGCCGGGCCGGTCCGGCGGGATCCCCTCCGCCGCACGGCTGCGCCGTTCGGCGATGGTCAGCCCGTCGCCGGTCCCCGGCTCGCGCAGCCGCCCGGCGCCGCGGTACAGGGGCACCGCGTCCAGGGCCTCGGGGTTCAGCCCGGAGTGCGTGCCGCCGCCGCCGAAGTAGCGGGTGCGCGCGAGCAGCACCATCACGGGGTGGGTGAACAGGAAGACCACGAGCAGGTCCGCGATCGCGGTCAGCCCGAGGGTGAACGCGAAGCCGCGCACGTTGCCCACCGCCACGAAGTACAGCACGACGGCGGCCAGCAGGTTCACGGCCTTCGACGCGAGCACGGTCTGCCGGGCCCGCCGCCAGCCGTGGTCGACCGCCGCGGGGATGGAGCGGCCGCTGCGGATCTCGTCGCGGATGCGCTCGAAGTAGACGATGAAGGAGTCGGCGGTCTGGCCGATCGCCACGATCAGGCCCGCGACGCCGGCCAGGGAGAGCCGGTAGTTCGCCGACCAGCCCAGCAGGCTGATGGCCAGCCAGGTGAGCACGCCGGCGACCACGAGCGAGCTGATGGTCACGAGCCCCAGCAGCCGGTACTGGAAGAGGGAGTACACGCACACCAGCACCAGGCCGATGATCCCGGCGATGATGCCCATCCGCAGCTGGTCGGCGCCCAGGGTCGCGGAGATCTGCTGCTCGGACTGGATCTCGAAGCTCATCGGCAGCGCCCCGTACTTCAGCTGCTCGGCGAGGAAGCGGGCCTGCTCCTCGGTGAAGCTGCCCGTGATCTGCGCCTGGCCGTCCGAGATCACCGCGTTCATCTGCGGGGCGGAGACCACCTGGCCGTCCAGCAGGATGGCGAACTGGCTGCGGGGGTCCTCGGGGGTGGACTGGCCGATGCCGTAGAGGCGCTCCGAGAGCTGCCGGAAGCGCTCGGTGGCGTCCGGGCCGAACTGCAGGTTCACGGCGAACTGGTTCAGGGACGCCCCCTGGGAGTTCTGCGCGGTCCCGTAGGAGGCGTCCTCGATCCCGGTGCCCTGGATCTCCACGGGGCCCAGGAGGTACTTGGTCCCGGTCTCGGGCTCGCAGGCGACCACGGGTGCGTCGGCGTCCTGGGCCTCGCGCTCCTCGGGGGACTGCGGCGCGGTGCAGTCGGTCTCCTCGAACTGCTGGTACAGCTCCGGGGTGATCCAGTTGGGGTCGGAGGAGTCGGCGGGCTCGGCGGCGGGCTCGGGCAGCTCGTCCTCGGGCACGCGCTGGTCCTCGGGCACGGGCTCGGCGGCCGCGGTGGTGAGCACGGGACGGAAGTTCATCTGCGCCGAGGTCTGGATCAGCTCGCGGGTCTCGGCCGAGGGCACCCCGGGCATGGAGACCACGATGGTGCTGCCGGACTGGGTGGCGATCTCGGCCTCGGCGACGCCGGAGCCGTCCACGCGCTGGCGGATGATCTCCACGGCCTGGTCCAGCTGCTCGGGAGTGACCTCCTGGCCGGCCTCCTCGCCCTGCAGGGACGGGGAGAGGATCATCTGGGTGCCGCCCTCGAGGTCGAGGGCGAGCTTGGGCCCCCACCCGGTGCGGTCGGTGCCCGCGCCCCAGGCGAGGAGCCCGCCCAGCAGCGCCAGCAGGACGAGCAGCCCGATCAGGGAGCGGCGCGCGCCCGAGAGGGCGGCCCGCACGCCGGAGCGCGCCGGCGCGGTGCTCCCCCCGCCCCGCCCGGGGGCGGCGGGAGCGCCGGAGGTCTTGCGTGTGGTCAGTGCCATGGTCTTCCTTACGCACCACGGCCCGGGCGTCCCGGGCCTGCTCATGGGAACGGGCCGACCAGCGGTCGGCCCGTCGCCCCGAAAGGGGGGATCAGTCGTTGCGCGGTCCGGGATCGCGCCGGGAGTCGTCGTCCAGCGGGTCGACCGGACCGGACCCGGTGCCGTCGGCGTCGCGCACCCCGGGCTCGACCGGCGCCGCGGTGCCGGCGGCGGGGGCCGCCTCCTCGACGACGGTGGTGACGGTCTGCAGGTGCACGGTCACGGCGGTGCCCGGGGCGATCTCCAGGACGACCTTGTTCGCGTCCCGGTCGATCGAGCGGACGGTGCCGTAGAGGCCGTAGTTCGTCATGACCTCGGTGCCCGGGGCCATGGCCGCCTGCTTCTCCTTGACCTGGGCCATCGCCTTCTTCTGCCGGCGCATGGGCAGCCAGACCAGCAGCACCAGGGCCACGAGCATGAACGGCAGCAGCCAGGAGGTGCCGCCTCCGGTGGGCTGGGCGGCCTGGGCGGAGAGGGACTGGGTGAGGAGGAGCGAGCTCACGGACTTCCGTTCGATCGGTGGTGGGTGTCCGTCCCATGGTAGGTGATGGAACCCCGAGCGTCCTGGACGTCCACCGGCGGATCCGCGCGGCGGCCGCGGATCAGTCCTCGAACAGGGGCGGGGCGTCCTCGTCCGCGGCCGGGCTCGCCGCCGCGCCGAAGGCCGCCCGCAGACCGGGGTCCTGGAACGCCGCGTGCTCCGGGACGGCCAGGCCCAGGTGGTCCCAGGCGGCCGCCATGGCGATCCGTCCCCGGGGCGTGCGCCCGAGCAGGCCCTCGCGGACCAGGTAGGGCTCGGCCACGGTCTCGACCGTCTCGGTCTCCTCCCCCACCGCGATGGCCAGCGTGGACAGGCCCACCGGCCCCCCGCCGAACTTCGTCACGAGCGCCTCGAGCACCGACCGGTCCAGGCGGTCGAGACCGCGGGCGTCCACCTCGTACATGTCCAGGGCCGCGGAGGAGGTGCGGGCGTCGATCCGGTCGATGCCGTGCACGAGCGCCCAGTCCCGCACCCGGCGCAGCAGCCGGTTGGCGATGCGGGGGGTGCCCCGGGACCGGGAGGCCACCTCGGTGAAGCCCTCGGCGGTCATCGCCAGGTCCATCAGCCCGGCCGAGCGGCGCAGCACGAGCTCGAGCTCCTCCACGGAGTAGAACTCCAGGTGGCCGGTGAAGCCGAAGCGGTCGCGCAGGGGGCCGGGCAGCAGGCCCGCCCGGGTGGTGGCGCCCACCAGGGTGAAGGGCGGCAGGTCCAGCGGGATGGAGGTGGCGCCGGCGCCCTTGCCGACCACGATGTCCACCCGGAAGTCCTCCATGGCCATGTACAGCATCTCCTCGGCGGGCCGGGACATGCGGTGGATCTCGTCGAGGAACAGCACCTCCCCCTCGGTGAGGGAGGACAGGATCGCCGCGAGGTCGCCGGCGTGCTGGATGGCCGGGCCGGAGGAGATCCGCAGGGGCGCGCCCATCTCCTCGGCGATGATCATCGCGAGGGTCGTCTTGCCCAGCCCGGGCGGGCCCGAGAGCAGGACGTGGTCGGCGGAGCGGCCCCGCAGCCGGGAGGCCTCCAGCACCAGGGACAGCTGCCGGCGCACCCGCTTCTGCCCGACGAACTCGTCCAGGTTGGCCGGGCGCAGGGCCGACTCGAGCTGCTTCTCGTCGGGCTCGTCGGCCGGGGAGACGAGCCGGTCGCGGGCGTTCACGGCGGCGCCGTCCTCGCGGGCCACGCTCAGGCCCCCCGCTCCGCGCCGGTGCGGGCACCGGCCTTGGCGGCGCCGAGCCACGCGAGCACGGTGCGCAGGATGGCGGGCACGTCCCCGGAGGCGCCCAGCTCCTCGCGGCCGGCGAGGGCGTCGGCGATGCCGCGGGCTGCGTCCTTCTCGTTCCAGCCCAGCCCCACGAGGGCCTCCAGCACCTGCTCCCGCCAGGGCTCCACGGGCGCGGCGGCGGCCGGGGCGGGGCGGTCGGGGACGATCAGCTTGTCGGCCAGCTCCAGCACGATCCGGCGGGCGCCCTTGGGGCCGATGCCGGGAACGGCCGTGAACGCCTTGGCGTCGCCCTGCGCGATGGCCCGGTGGACGTCGTCCGGGCCGAGCACGGAGAGCACCGCCAGGGCGGTGCGGGGGCCGACGCCGCTGACCCCGAGCATGATCTCGAAGACCTCGCGCTCGGCGGGGCTGCGGAAGCCGAAGAGCAGCGGGGACTCGTCCTTGCGGGCCACGTACGCCGTGTCGAGCCGGACCTCTCCCCCGATCCGCAGCCCGGACAGCGTCTCGGGGGTCGCCTGGACCTGGACGCCGAAGCCGCCCACCGCCACGACGGCGGTGGTGAGGCCGACGTGCTCGACCTGTCCCGTGATGGACGCGATCACCGCGCGCCTCCTTCCCGTGCCCCGGCGGGGCCGGGAACGGTTGCTCGAACAAATCTACGAATGACGACTCGCCGCCACTCTAGCAGGGGCCGCCGACTCAGCCGCGCCCGCCCCGGCGGGCCCGCGCCTCCGCCTCGGCCCAGGCGCGCTGCGCCGGGGTCATCCCGGAGCGGGCGGCGGCGAGGGGGCGGGCGCCCTGGTGCGTCTCGGTGCGGGCGGTGGCGTCCACGCCCGTGCCGCCACCGCGCCAGCCGTGGCAGATGGCGATGGCCAGGGCGTCGGCGGCGTCGGCGGGCCGGGGCGCCTCCTCGAGCCGCAGGATCCGCACCACCATGCGGGCCACCGAGGCCTTGTCGGCCCGCCCCTCGCCGGTGACCGCGGCCTTGACCTCGGACGGGGTGTGCCAGGCCACCGGCACCCCGTGGCGGGCGGCCGAGGCGATGACGGCCCCGGAGGCGTGGGCGGTGCCGATCACCGTGTTCACGCTGGTCTGGGCGAACACCCGCTCCAGGGCCAGGGCGTCGGGGCGGTAGCGCTCGATCCACCGTTCGGTGGCCTCCCAGATCCGCAGCACGCGCACGTCGAGCGGGTCGGCGGCGTCCGTGCCGGCCACGCCGACGTCCACCAAGGACGCGGTGCGGTTGCCGGCCATGTCGATCAGGCCGAACCCGCACCGCGTCAGTCCGGGGTCCACCCCGAGGATCCGCTGCGTGGCCGTGGTCAGTCCTCGGTGTCGAGCTGGGCGAGGACCTCGGCGGGGATGTCCGCGTTGGAGTACACGTTCTGCACGTCGTCGAGCTCCTCGACGGCCTCGGCCAGGCGCAGGAACTTCCGGGCGCCCTCGGCGTCCAGCTCGACCAGCATGCTCGGGCGGAACTGGGGGTCGTCGTTGTTGTACTCGAGCCCGGCCTCGTCGAGGGCCGCGCGGATCGCGGGCAGGTCGGTGGCCTCGGAGACGACCTCGAAGACCTCCTCCTGCTCCACGACCTCGTCGGCGCCCGCGTCCAGGACGGCCATGAGGACGTCGTCCTCCGTGAGCCCGTCGGTGCGGGTGACCTCCACGACGCCCTTGCGCTCGAAGAGGAAGGCCACGGACCCGGAGTCGGCCATCGTGCCGCCGTTGCGGGTCACGGCCACGCGCACCTCGGAGGCGGCGCGGTTCTTGTTGTCCGTGAGGCACTCGATGTACAGGGCCGTGCCCTGCGGGCCGCGGGCCTCGTAGAGGATCTCGGTGTAGTCGACGACCTCGCCGGTCAGCCCGGCGCCGCGCTTGATCGCGCGGTCGATGTTCGCCACCGGCACCGAGTTCTTCTTGGCCTTGGACACGGCGAGGTCCAGGGCCGGGTTGCCCGCGGTGTCGGGCCCGCCCATGCGCGCGGCCACCTCGATGCCCTTGATGTACTTGGCGAAGGCCTTGGCGCGCTTGGCGTCGATCGCGGCTTTCTTGTGCTTGGTCGTGGCCCACTTGGAGTGACCTGACATGCGTTCCTCCTCGGAAGTCGTGACGGGACGTCGTGCTCGGGGCTCGGGAGCCGCCGGCCGCCGTCCCGGGGCGGCCCGTCCGGGCGGCAGGCGGGGACGGGCCGGAAAAGTCCTGCTCCATCCTACCGGGTGCGGCGCCGCCCGCTCCCGGCGACCGACGGAAACCGGCCGGCGGAAACCGGCCGGCGACAACGGGCCTGGGGGAACCGGCCGGCGGAAACCGGCCGGCCCGGACGGTGTGGACGGTGCAGGGCGGACGGATCAGCGGGGACGGGTCACGGCGACCTCCCGGGCGCGCTCGGCGAGCGTGTCGTCCAGCGGCTCGGCGTCGAAGGTCCCGAACCGGCGCTCCACCGCGGCCCGGATGAGGTGGTCGGCCACGGCGGGGTTCTTCGGCAGCATCGACCCGTGCAGGTAGGAGGCCACCACGTGGTGCATGCGCGCGCCCTCGGTGCCGTCCTCGCCGTTGTTGCCGGCGCCCTTGCGCACCGTGCCGAGCGGGGCCTGCCCGGAGCCCAGCCGGGTGATCCCCGAGTGGTTCTCGTAGCCGACCACGGTGCCGAACTCCGGGGACTCCAGGACGATGTTGCCGATCAGGCGCGTCGGCCCGCCCACCGTGGTGAGGTCCAGGATCCCGATCCCGGGCAGGGTCTGCCCGGCGCCGGTGCGGAACTCGTGGCCGAAGAGCTGGTAGAGCCCGCAGATCGCCAGCATCGGCACGCCGTCGGCGGCCATCGCGCGCAGCTCCGGGGCGATCCGCTGCAGGTCCTCCTGGACGCGGAACTGCCCGGAGTCCTGCCCGCCGCCGCCCACGAGGAGGTCGGCGTCGGCGGGGAAGGGGTCCCCGGGGTCGTGGTCGGACAGCCGCACGGCGTAGCCGTACTTCTCCAGCCGGCGCTTGAGCGTCAGGGTGTTGCCCCAGTCGCCGTAGATGTTCATGTCCCGGGGGTAGAGCTGGACGAGGTGGACGGTGCGGTCGGTCATGGGGGCTCCGCTCAGATCTCGGCGACCTCGGCCACGCGGGACAGCTCCCGGCGCAGCTCGAGCATGGACGTGTAGGTGCAGAAGACGCGCATGGGCCGGTCGCCGGCGGCGGCCACGAAGCGCCGCAGTGCGTCGCCGAGGTCGGGGACGACGTCGTGCACGGGGACCTCGTCGTAGTCCAGGCGCAGCGCCATGTCCCACGCCCGGGTGCCGCCGACGACGTCCACCCCGGCGTCGCGCAGGGAGTGGAAGTCGACGTCCCACAGCCAGGAGACGTCCCGGCCGTCGGCGTACTCGTCGTTGATGGTGACCATGGTGGCGTAGTCGCCGGGCCGGGCCGAGGCCAGCGACAGGCGGAACCCGGAGGGGTTCTTCACGAGCAGCAGCTGCAGCGGCCGGCCGTCGACGTGAATGGTCTCACCGCGCCCGAAGGCCGGGGTGACGCGGGACAGCTCGTCCACCAGCGCGGGGCGGTCGGCGTCCGGGCCGGCGACGGCGAGCACCAGCGCCAGGGCAGCGGCCGCGTTGTAGATGTTGTAGACGCCGTAGAGCTCCACGGTGGCCTCGACGTCCTCGCCGCCCACCGTGAGGTGCACCCGGTTCGCCGCGAAGGAGGTCAGCTCCACCTCGGCGGCCGGGCGCGGGGCGAGCTCGCGCTCGTGGTCCTCCCCGGCCTCGGGACCGCCGGCGGAGCGCATGTCGTCGTCGGAGGGGAACATGCGGCGCAGCTCCGGCGCGAGGCCGAACCAGCGCACGTCGGTGCCGTCCGGGACGTGCTCGGCCAGCGACACGATCCGGGGGTCCTCCCGGTTGAGCACCACGGTGCCCGTGGTGGCCGCGGCGATCTGGGCGAGCATCCGGCGGGTCGTGTCGATCTCCCCGAAGCGGTCGAGCTGGTCGCGCATGACGTTGAGCAGCAGTGCGTGGCGGGGCTTGACCTGCTTGACGAAGTGCACCGCGTGGGCCTCGTCGAGCTCGAGCACGGCGATGTCGGCGTCGAGCCGGCCGGTGAGGCTCATCTCCCCCAGCAGCGCCGCCGCCACACCCCGCACGAAGTTGGAGCCGGTGCGGTTCGTGAAGACCTTGTACCCCTGCGAGCGCAGCAGCTGGACGGCCATCTTGGTGGTGGTGGTCTTGCCGTTGGTGCCGCTGACGACCACGACCCCGTGCGGCAGCCGCCCGAGCTGCTCCGCCACGAACCCGGGGTGCAGCTTCTCCATCACGAGGCCGGGGAAGGCGGAGCCGCCTCCGCGCAGGGTCGTCAGGTACCGGATGCCTTGGCCGAGCAGGCGCACGTGGGGTCTGGACATGCGCTCCATCCTAGGGCGTGCGGACGGTCCGCCCGTGGCGCGGCGGCTCGTCGCGGCGCCACGGGCGGGCCGCGAACCGGTCCCGGCCGCCGCGCCGGCCCGGCCACCGCGCCCGGCCCGGCCACCGCGCCCGGCCCGGCCACCGCGCCCGGCCCTTCGGCGTCCGGCCGGTCGGCGTCCGGCGGTTCCTGGTCCGGCGGTTCCTGGTCCGGCGGTTCCTGGTCCGGCGGTTCGTGGTCCGGCCGTTCCTGGTCCGGCGGCGACCGGACGATGCAGCGACCGGACGATGCAGCGACCGGACGATGCGGCGACCGGGCGGCGGCGGGCACCGGCGGGTGATCGGGTGCGCCCGGTGGGACGTGCGCGTACCCTGGATGCACCAAGACCGGAGCCGGTGGCCGCGGTGGTTCCCCGGGGCCTCGGTCGGAACCTGCGGACGGAGGGAACGGGTGGAGACCGAGAGCCCCATGGCCGAGTTGAGCATGGTCTTCGCCCGGCTGAGCGGCATGCTGCTGAGCGAGGACGGCGCCGCCGGTGCGGCGCGGCGGCTCGCGGAGGCGGCGTGCGTGCTCGTCGACGGGGCGACGGGAGCGGGGGTCTCGCTCCTGGACGAGGCCGGCCGGCGGAGGACGACCGGGTCCACCGGCGCGTCCGTGGACGCGGCCGACGCCCTGCAGTACGAGCTCGGGGAGGGTCCCTGCCTCAGCGCCTGGGCCACCGGGGTGGCCCAGCGGGTCGAGGACACCACCGAGGACCGGCGCTGGCCGGCCTGGTCCGCGGCCGCCGCCGGCGCGGGGATCCGCGCGGTGCTCAGCGTGCCGCTGGTGCGGCAGGACCGCGCCCTGGGGGCGATGAAGGTCTACGCCGCCGCCCCGCACGCCTTCACCGCCCGGGAGGAGCAGGTGCTGGGCCTGCTGGCCGAGGCCGCGGCCACGCTGCTGGGCTCGGCCCTGGCCCCGGAGGCGCCGAACCGGCTCAGCGCCTCGCTCCGGGCCGCCCTGGCCGACCGCCGGGCCGTCGACCTCGCCACCGGGATGCTGATGGAGCGCCACGGCACGGACGCGCAGAGCGCCCGGATCACCCTGCTGCACGCCTCCCGCGCCCTGGACCTGCCCATGACCCGCATCGCCTCCCGGGTGCTCGAGCGCGCCCCGGACCCCGAGCTCTGATGGGCGCCCCCGTGGACGACGACGGAGCCGCGCAGCAGGCCCGCCTGCTGCGCCTGGCCGTGGAGGGCGCCGGGGTCGGTCTGGGCCGGCTGTGGATGGACTACTTCAGCCTGGGCGGTGACGTCGGCGCGGTGGAGGTCGACGCCTATCTGCACGAGTGCCTGGGGCTGCCGCCCTTCCAGCGCGACCTCCTGGCGCACGCGGCCAACGGGCTGCTCCGGCCGGGCGCGCCGCGGGCCCCGTACTCCGTGGACCTGCCCGGTGCCCCCCAGGACCCGGGCACGCCCCCGGACTGACCGGGGACGGCGCTGCCCCGGTAGGGTGTTCCACCGAACCTGCCCGCCCATCGAGTCCGACAGGGACTGAGCCTTGGACAACCCCCTCCTGCGCCCCAGCGAGCTGCCCTACGAGCTGCCGGACTTCCGGAGCATCCGGGAGGAGCACTTCCTGCCGGCCTTCGAGGCCGCGATGGCCCAGGACCTGGAGTGCGTGCGGGCGGTCCTGGCCGACCCCGCGCCTCCCACGTTCGCGAACACCGTCGAGGCCCTCGAGCGCGGCGGGCTGGCCCTGGACCGGGTCGAGTCGGTCTTCTTCACCCTCACCGCCGCGCACAACACCGCCGGCGTCCAGCGGATCTACCAGGAGCTCGCGCCGCGGCTGTCCGAGCACAAGGCGGACTTCACGCTCAACAAGGAGCTCTACTCCCGCGTCCGGCGGGTGGACCGCACGGACCTGCAGCCCTGGCAGCTGCGGGTGCTGGACGAGTACGTCTCCTGGTTCCAGAACTCCGGGGCGGAGCTGGACCTGGACGACCAGCAGCGGCTGCGGGAGGTCAACGACGAGCTCTCCGCGCTGAGCATCCGCTACGGCAACGACCTGCTCCGGGAGGTCAACGCCTCCGCCGTCGTGGTGGACGACCCCGAGGCGCTGGACGGCATGGACCCCGCGGACATCGAGGCCGCCGCCTCCGCGGCCGCCGAGAACGGCCACCGGGGACGCTACCTGCTCACGCCCGCGCTGTTCACCGTCCAGCCGGTGCTGTCGGTGCTCACGGACCGCGCGCTGCGCCGGCGGATCCACCTGGCCGCCGTCCACCGGGGCACCGGCGAGCCCGACGGCGAGGGCTCGCAGAGCCGCACGGACCTGCGCCCCCTGGCCGCGCGGATCGCCCGGCTGCGCGCGGAGCAGGCGCGGCTGCTGGGCTACCGCAGCCACGGCGACCACGTCATGGCGGGCAGCACGGCTCCTTCCCCCGAGGCGGTGCAGGAGATGCTCGAGCGGATCACCGGGCCCGCGGTGCGCAACGCGCTCGAGGAGCGCGCCGAGCTGGAACGGCTCGCGGGCCACCCGATCGAGGCGTGGGACTGGCCGTTCTGGGCCGAGCGGCTGCGCCGGGAGCGCTACCGCGTGGACGCCTCCGCGCTGCGGGAGTACTTCGAGCTGGAGTCGGTGCTCGAGCACGGGATATTCCGCACCGCCCGTGAGCTCTACGGACTGGTCTTCACCGAGCGCCCCGATCTGCGCGGCTATCTGCCGCAGGTGCGGGTGTGGGAGGTCACCGACGAGCACGGGGACGGGGTGGGCCTGTTCCTGGGCGACTGGTTCACCCGGCCAACCAAGCAGGGCGGGGCCTGGATGGGCTCGCTCGTGCACCAGAACCGGCTCACCGGGCAGCGGCCCGTCGTCGTGAACAACGCGAACTTCACCCGCCCGCCCGCCGGGCGGCCGAAGCTGCTGACCCTGGACGAGGTGGTCACGGTCTTCCACGAGTTCGGCCACGCCCTGCACGGGCTGCTCTCGGACGTGCACCTGCCCTCGTTCTCCGGCACGAAGGTCCCCCGCGACTTCGTCGAGTACCCCTCGCAGGTCCACGAGATGTGGGTGCTGCACCCGGACGTGGCCCCGCACTACGCCCGGCACCACCGCACCGGGGAGCCGGTCCCGGAGGCCACCCTGGCCGCCCTGCGGCAGGCCGCCGCGCACGGGCAGGGCTTCCGGACCGTGGAGTACCTGGCCTCGACCTGGCTGGACCTCGCCTGGCACGGGATCGAGGACCCGTCCCGGCTGCCCGACCCGCGCACCGTGGAGCAGGAGGCCCTGGAGCGGGCCGGGATCGACGTGCCCGGCATCGCCCCGCGCTACCGGACCGGGTACTTCAAGCACATCTTCGCCGGTGGCTACTCCGCCGGGTACTACGCCTACATCTGGTCCGAGATCCTCGACGCGGACACCGCCCGGTGGTTCACCGCCCACGGCGGGCTCACCCGGGAGAACGGCCGCCGCTTCGCGGAGGAGGTGCTCTCCCGCGGCAACGAGACGGCACCCCTCGAGGCGGTGGAGGCGCTGCTGGGCCGGCGCCCGCACCTCAGCGCCCTGCTGCAGCGGCGCGGGCTGCTGCCCCGCGAGGAGTTCGTGCACCGGCGGCGGGGCGCCCCGGCCCCGGAGGCCGGGGGCCCGGACCGGGCCTGAGCGGCCCGCGGCCGGGCAGGCCCTGACGGATCACGCACGGGACCGGGTGCCCGGAGCGGTCCGGGCACCCGGCGGGGCCGTGGCCCGGTGCGGGACGCGGCGGGCCGGGGCTCAGGCCTCCGGCCAGGCGTCGGCGATGTCCTGGCGGGTGTCCCCGAGGGTCTGCATGATCGCCTTGGTCCCGGCGAGCACGGGCATGAAGTTCGCGTCCCCGTTCCAGCGGGGCACCACGTGCTGGTGCAGGTGCCCGGAGAGCGACCCGCCCGCCGCGGCCCCCAGGTTGATCCCCACGTTGAAGGCGTGCGGGGAGGCCACCCGGCGGATCGTCGACACGGCGGTGCGGGTCAGGTCCGTGAGCTCGCGCAGCTCCTCCTCCCCCAGCTCCGTCAGGTCGGCCACGTGCCGGTACGGGCACACCATGAGGTGCCCGGGGTTGTACGGGAAGAGGTTGAGGATCACGAAGCAGTGCGCGCCGCGGTGGACGATCAGGGACTCCTCGTCCGCGCGCTGCGGGCCGTGGCAGAACGGGCACCCGGGGTCCTCCCGCACGGACGGGTCCTCCCCGCGCACGTAGGCCAGCCGGTGCGGGGTCCACAGCCGCTGGAAGCTGTCGGGCACCCCCGGGATCTCGAACTCGTCCTGGCGGATCCAGTGGTGCGGAGGTCCGCCCTCGGGCGCCCGGCCGGTCACTGCCCGACCCCGGCCGTCTCCGCGGCGGCGTGGGGGTCCTCGGGCAGGGCGGCCGTCGGCTCCTCGTTCACCCGGCGCTGGATGTGCGCCACGATCCGTTCGACGGCCTCGCCGACCGGGACGCCGTTGTCCTGGGAGCCGTCGCGGAACCGGAAGGACACCGCGTTCGCCTCGGCGTCCTCCCCGCCGGCGATGAGCACGAACGGCACCTTCTCCTTGGAGGCGGTGCGGATCTTCTTGGGGAACCGGTCGGAGCCGGCGTCGAGCTCCACGCGCACCCCGCGGGCCCGGAGGGTGTCCACCACGTCCTGCAGGTAGTCGTTGAACGCCTCGGCCACCGGGATCGCCACCACCTGGACGGGGGCCAGCCACGCCGGGAACGCCCCGGCGTAGTGCTCCACGAGCACGCCCATGAAGCGCTCCACGGAGCCGAACAGCGCGCGGTGGATCATCACCGGGCGCTGCCGCGTGCCGTCCGCGGCCTGGTACTCGAGGTCGAAGCGCTCCGGGAGGTTGAAGTCCAGCTGGATGGTCGACATCTGCCAGGTCCGCCCGATGGCGTCCTTGGCCTGGACCGAGATCTTCGGGCCGTAGAAGGCCGCGCCCCCGGGGTCCGGCACCAGGTTCAGCCCGGACTCCGCCGCGACCTCGGCCAGGGTCGCCGTGGCCTCCTCCCACAGCTCGTCCGAGCCCACGAACTTCTCCGGGTCCTTGGTGGAGAGCTCCAGGTAGAAGTCGTCGAGCCCGTAGTCCTTGAGCAGGTCGAGGACGAACGTGAGGGTGGTGGTCAGCTCCGCCTTCATCTGCTCACGGGTGCAGTAGATGTGGGCGTCGTCCTGGGTCATGCCCCGCACCCGGGTCAGGCCGTGCACCACGCCGGACTTCTCGTAGCGGTAGACCTGCCCGAACTCGAACAGCCGCAGGGGCAGCTCCCGGTAGGACCGGCCGCGCGAGCGGAAGATGAGGTTGTGCATGGGGCAGTTCATGGGCTTGAGGTAGTAGTCCTGGCCCTGCTTGGTGAGCTGGCCGGTCTCGGCGTCGCGCTCCTCGTCCACGTGCATGGCCGGGAACATCCCCTCCCGGTACCAGTCCAGGTGCCCCGAGACCTCGTAGAGGTGGCCCTTGGTGATGTGCGGGGTGTAGACGAACTCGTAGCCGGCCTCGGTGTGGCGGCTGCGGGAGTAGTCCTCCATGGTCTTGCGGATGATCCCCCCCTTCGGGTGGAACACCGGCAGGCCGGAGCCCAGCTCGTCCGGGAAGGAGAACAGGTCCATCTCCGAGCCGAGCCGGCGGTGGTCGCGCCGCTCGGCCTCGGCCAGGCGGTCCTTGTAGGCCTTCAGTTCCTCCTTGGACGGCCACGCCGTGCCGTAGATGCGCTGCAGCTGCTTGTTCTTCTCGGACCCGCGCCAGTAGGCGGCGGCCGAGCGCATGAGGGCGTAGCCGTTGCCGATCAGCTTGGTGTCCGGCAGGTGCGGGCCGCGGCACAGGTCCTTCCAGACCGTCTCCCCGGTCTTGCGGTCCACGTTGTCGTAGATCGTCAGCTCCCCGGCGGCGACCTCCACGGACGCGCCCTCGGCGGCGGCGTCCACGTCCCCGCCCGAGCCGGGGCCCTGGGACAGGCCGATCAGCTCGAGCTTGTACGGCTCGTCCGCCATCTCGGTCCGGGCCTCCTCCTCGCTCACGGCGCGGCGGCGGAAGGACTGGGTGGAGTTGACGATCCGCTGCATCCGCTTCTCGATCGCCTTGAGGTCCTCGGGGGTGAACGCCTGCTCGACGTCGAAGTCGAAGTAGAAGCCGTCGGTGATGTACGGGCCGATGCCGAGCTTCGCGTCCTCGTGCAGCTGCTGCACGGCCTGGGCCATCACGTGGGCCGTGGAGTGGCGCAGCACCTCGAGCCCCTCCGGCTCCGAGATCAGCACCCGCTCCACGGCGTCGCCGTCGGCGAGCTCGGTGGCGAGGTCCCGCAGCACACCGTTGACGCGGGCGACCACCACGGAGCGCTCCTCGCGGTACAGCTCCGCGGCGGAGGTGCCGGCCCCCACCGTGCGCTGCTCGCCGTCGACGGTGATCGTGAGGGGTGCGGACTCGGGCTGGTGCTCCGGCGCGGTGGTCATGGGGAGGGGTCTCCTTCGGTCGGCAACGGCACGCACCCGTACGGGGGGCACGAGGCAGCGGCACCGGCGGGCGGCGCGCACTGCATCGATGGTACCCGTCCGGTGCGGTGCTGACCGGTGGGGCGGTGAGGCCGGGCCGGCCCGCGGGGCGGCCGCGTCCGGCGCCCTCGGCCCGGCGGGACCCCGCCCGAGCCGGGCCCGGTACGGGCGGTGTTCCGACGGGCCCGGCACGACGACGGGCCCCCGTCACCTCGCGGTGACGGGGGCCCGGAACGATCGGTGCGATCAGATGCGGTCGCGGCGATCGCGGTCGGTGAGGCCGGTGCCGCGCTCGGCGTCGGTCTCGACCTCGACCTGCTCCTTGCGGACGTCGGCGTCGACGCGCTCGGTGTCGCGGACGGTCTCCTTCTCGATCCCGACCTTCTCGACACCCACGGTCTCCTTGGCGACGACGGGGCGCTCCTCGTGGAGGGTCACCTCGACGTCCTCCTCGCCGATGGTGCCGGTGGTGGCCTCGGTGCCGCTGAGCGGGGTGCGCTCGACCCGGACCTCCTCGCGCTCGACGGGGACGTCGACGGTCTCGCGCTCGGTCACCACGTACTTGCGCAGGCGGGCGCGGCCGGTCTCCTGCTGCTCCTTGCCGACGTGCAGCCGCTCCTCGTGGCGGACCACGCCGTTGTCGGCGCGGTCGGTGAGGTCCCGGTCGCGGTCGGTGAGGTCGCGGTCGGTGACGTCGCGGTCGGCGGTGCCGCGGTCGACCTCGGCGTAGCCGGCGGTGCCCGCGCCGGGCACGGCGTTGCGGTCGGTGCCGAGCGTGTCGCCGGCGTCACGGCCGGTGGTGCCGGTGCCGGTGTAGTCGGTCGTGGCGTAGTCCGTCCGGCCGTCGCGGTCGCGGTCGGTGTCACGGTCGCCGCCGGTGCCGGAGTAGTTCATCTTGTAGTAGCGGTAGATCTCCTCCTCCTCGGCCGGGGAGAGGTGCTGGTCCGCGTCCACGTTCGGGGCGTCCTTGACGACACCCTTGGCGTAGGGGAGCACCAGGCGGTCGCCGTCCTGCCGGGCGCCCTCGACCGGGACGAAGCTCTCCTTGGTGCCGAACAGACCGGTGTTGACGGTCACGAACGTGACATCCTCGGTGTTGTCGTCCAGGAAGACCTGCTCGACCTTGCCGATCTTGTCGCCGTCCGAGTCGTAGGCGGTGGCCGAGAGCAGTGCGTTGACGTCGTACGTAGCCATGAGAACTCCTTCTCTTGATCTGCTGGAGAACGGGCACCCGGGAGGGGCCCGCCGCGGACGAATCCCGCCGGGGGGCGGGCTGCAACTCGTTCGCTGTTATTAGTAACCATACTGGCTATCAGCCCGCTGGCCAATGGATTCTCCCAGAGTGAAACTGCTGGATCCGCGGCGGTCCCCCGCGCATGATGCCCCGACCCCGGTCCGCTCACCGGGCCGGTGAGCGGACCGCTGAGCGTGCCGCTGAGCGGGCCGAGGAGCGGACGGCCGCCGGGGTCGCCGGGTCGGCGAGGTCCCAGGCCTGCTCCGCGCTGAGACTGATCCCGCGGGGGCCCGTGCGCCGGGTGCGCCCGCGCACCAGCAGCAGCCGCGTGCCGAACAGGTGCTGCCCCGAGCGCTCCTGGGCGTCGGGGAAGAAGGCGCAGTCCACCGCGCCCGTGCCGTCGTCGAGACTGACGAAGACCACCCGCCGGCCGCTGCGCAGGGGCGGGGTCATGGTCGAGACCCGCACGCCCGCCACGAGCACCTCGGACCGGTTGCGCAGCTCCAGCAGCCGCTCGGCGGGCACGGCCCCCAGCTCCCGCAGCAGGGGGGCCCAGCTGTCCAGGAGGTGCGCGGAGACGTCGACCGCGAGCAGGTCCAGCTCGGTGCGCACCTTCTCCTCGACGGTGGGCTCGGGCCGTTCCGCGGGCAGGCCCCGCAGCTCCAGGTCCCCCAGGTCCAGGGCCAGCTGCCCCTGGACCTCCCGGCTCCCGGGGTCCCGGGGCGGACGGGCGCTGTCCGCCCGGGTGCGCAGGGCGTGCACCAGGTCGGCGCGGGAGGCGGTTCCCCCGGAGCGGCGCAGCAGGCCGTCGAAGGCGCCGACGGCGGCGAGGCGCTCGAGGGTGCGCCGGGCGGGGCGGGCCCGCTGCCGCAGGTCCGCGAGCGAGGCATAGGGCTGCCCGGCCACGATCCGGCGCACCTCGGCCTGCGAGACCCCGTGGATGCCCGTCAGGGCCAGGCGCACGCCCAGGCGCCCGGGGTCCTCCGCCAGCCGCTCCACCCGGTAGTGCTCGTCGGAGCGGTTGACGTCCACCGGCAGGACGGGGATGCCCATCCGCCGTGCCTCCCCCACGAGCAGGCGCTTGGGGTACATCCCGGGGTCGTGCTCCCAGAGCCCGGCCAGGAACGCCTCCGGGTGGTGGGCCTTCAGCCACGCGGACTGGTAGGTGGGCACCGCGAAGGCCGCGCCGTGGGCCTTGCAGAAGCCGAACGAGCCGAAGGCCGCCAGGATCCCCCACACCCGGTCCACGACGTCCAGGGGGTACTCCCGCTCCCGGGCCCGCTCGCGGAAGTACGCCTCCACCTCGAGCTGCCGGTCCGAGCCGAGCCGGCGGCGCAGCTCGTCGGCCCGGGCCAGACCGCAGCCGGTGAAGGCGTCGAGGATGCGCAGGACCTGTTCGTGGAAGACGGTCACCCCGTGGGTCTCGGCGAGGATCGGGTCGAGGCGCGGGTGGACGGTGACGGGCCGGGACCAGCCGTGGCGGTGCTCCAGATAGGGCCGGACCATGTCCGAGTGCATGGGGCCGGGGCGGAAGAGGGAGATGTCCACGACGAGGTCGCCGAAGCTCGTCGGCGCCATCTTGCCGATGAGCTCGCGCTGGCCCGGGGACTCGATCTGGAAGCAGCCCAGGGTGTGGGTCGAGCGGATGAGCTCGAACGTGGCCTCGTCGTCGACGGGGACGGACTCCAGGTCCAGGCGGGGCCGTCCGGGATGGATGCGGGCCACCTCCTCGACGGCGTGGGCGAGGGCGGACTGCATCCGCACGCCGAGGACGTCGAGCTTGAGCATGCCCATGGGGTCCATGTCGTGCTTGTCGAACTGGCTCATCGGCATCCCGGCCCCGCCGGCCTGCACCGGGGTGCGGTCCAGGAGGGAGCGGTCCCCCAGGATCACCCCGCACGGGTGCATGGAGATGTGCCGGGGCAGGCGGTCCAGGCGCTCGGTGAGGTCCACGAGCAGGTCCAGCTGCTTCTCCCGGGACACCTGCTCGGCGAACTCCCGCAGCTCCGGCTGGCGGGCGAGGGTCTCGCGCAGGGCCGAGGCCGGCAGGTGCCACAGCTGCTTGGCCACCGTGTCCACGGTCTCGGGGTCCAGTCCGAGCGCCAGCCCCGCGTCCCGGACGGCGCCGCGGGCCCGGTAGGCGTTCTGCATGCTCATGAGGCTCACCCGCTCGGCGCCGAAGCGGTCGAAGATCTCCCGGTAGACGCGGTGGCGCTGGGCGGACTCGACGTCGATGTCGATGTCCGGCAGGGTCGAGCGGTCGGGCGAGAGGAAGCGCTCGAAGAGCAGGTCGTGCTCCAGGGGGTCCACCTGGGAGACGTCGAGCAGGTAGTTGACGAGCGAGGAGACCCCGGAGCCGCGGGCGGCGTGCCGGACGCCCATCGCCCCGATCATCGCGGAGACCTCGGCCACGGTGAGGAAGTAGGAGGCGAAGCCCAGCTCCCCGATCACCCCCAGCTCCCGGTCCAGCCGGGACCGCACCGCCGGGCCCGCCCGGCGGCCCGGGTAGCGCCGCGCCAGGCCGGCCTCGCAGCGGGCCCGCAGCTCCGCGGGCGCCGGGCGCCGCAGGCCCAGCACGGAGGCCTCGGGCACCACCGGGCGCCCCCAGCCGCAGTCGGCCACCGGGTCCAGGCGGCTCCGGTCGGCGATCCGCTGGGTGCCCGCCAGCAGGGCCGTGGCGCCGGCGACCCCGAGGTCGGCGGCCCGGGCGACCTCCGCGGCCAGCGAGCGCATCTGCCGGGTGGACTTGAGCCAGCCCTGGCCGTTGGGCTGCAGCGGCTCCGTCGGGGGCGCCCGACGGTCGGCGGCGCCCCCGCCGCCGGACGGACCGGCCCGGCCGAGGGCCTCGAGCGGGGTGAGGGCGCGGGCGGCGTCGAGGACGTCGGCGGTCGCCGCCTCGGCGGGGGTGGCGTAGCGCACCGCGTTGGTCAGCACGGGGGTCAGCCCCGCCTCGACGGCGGCGCGCAGCAGCCGGGCCGCGTGGGAGGTGCTGCACGCGGTGCCGGGGGCGGCCAGGTGGGTGACCACCTCCACGGCGAGCGCCTCCGCCGGCAGCCGGGCCCGCCAGCGGGCCAGGGCGGCGCGGCCGGCGCGGTAGCGGCGGGCGGCAAGCTCCTGCCCGACGTCGGAGGCCGGCCCGAGCAGCACGCTCAGCAGGGGGCCCGTGCACCCGGGGCGGACGGCGTGGGCGGCGATCTGGTCCGGGTCCACCCCGGGCGGGCCGCCGCCGGCGTGGGCGGCGGAGACGAGCCGGCACAGGGCGGCGTAGCCGGCACCGGCGGTCCCGCCGGCGGCGAGGACCAGCACGCGGCCGAGGACGCGCTCGCGCCCGGGACCGTACAGGGCGAGGTCGACGCCCAGGACGGGGTCGATGCCGTGCTCCCGGCACGCGCCCAGGTGCTTGACCGCGCCGTAGAGCCCGTCCCGGTCGGTGCAGGCGAGCACCTCCGCGCCGTCCGCGGCCGCCGCGGCGACGAGGACGGAGGGCCGGCTCACCCCGTAGTGGGCGCTGAAGGCGGTGGCGACGTGCAGGTGCGGAAAGCTCACACCGGTATTCGAATATGTGTTCGAACTTAAGTCAATTGCAAACGCCGGTGCGGGGCGGGCGGATCACGCCCCGGCGAACTGGGGCAGCACGGCGTCCCCGAAGGCGTCGAGGAAGGACGCCTGCTCCTGTCCCACGTGGTGCAGGTGGATCTCGTCGAAGCCGAGCTCGGCGTACTCGTGCAGCCACTGCGCGTGCCGGCCGAGGTCGGCGGAGACGTTGACCGCCCCGGCGATCTGCTCGTCCCCGACGTCCTGCTGGACCGCCTTGCGCTGGTAGTCCTGCGGGGAGGCGAGCTCGGCCATGGTGACGGGGTCGAAGACGTTGGTGCGCCACTGGTCGAAGGCGATCGCCCGGGCCTGCTCCAGGGAGGGCGCCCAGCTCAGGTGCACCTGCAGGGCGGTCCGCCCGGTGCCGCCGGCCTCGCGCCAGGTCCCGAGCATCCGGCGCAGGTCCTCGAGGGGCTGGTTGACGGTGATGAACCCGTCGGCCACGGGGGCGAAGCGGCGGACGGTGGCCGGGGTGAGGGCGGCCACCAGCAGGGGCGGGGCGACCTCCGGGGGGTCCCAGACCCGGGCGCGGTCGGCGTGCAGCGGTGCGCGGTGGCTGACCTCCTCCCCCGCGTGCAGGCGGCGGACGACGTCGAAGCTCGCCTCGAGGAACTGCTGGCGCTGCTCCTTCTCCGGCCACTCCGGGCTGACCGGGCGCTCGTTGAGCCGCTGCCCGCTGCCCAGGGCGGCCCAGAGCCGGCCGGGGAACATGCGGGCGAGGGTGGCAGTGGCCTGGGCGGTGACCACGGGGTGGTAGCGCCGGCCCGGGGCGTGCACGAACCCGAACGGCAGCGCCGTGGTGGCCAGCGCCGCGCCCAGCCAGGACAGGGCGAAGCCGGAGTGGCCCTGGCGCGGGGACCACGGCTCCAGGTGGTCGGAGCACATGGCGGCGCCGAAGCCGGCCTGCTCGGCGTGCCGGACGTCGCGCAGCAGCTGCTCGGGCGGGATCTGCTCGTGGGAGGCGTGGAAGCCGATGGTCGCCATGGGGCCCTCCGGTCGGGGTCGGGGTCGGGGTCGGGGTCGGGATGGGTGCCGTCGGCCGGCCCGGACGGCCAGCCCGGGTCAGGAGCTCCGGGTCAGGAGCTCCTCGGCGGGGGTGCAGACGTTGCGCAGCTGCCCGATGCCCTCGATCTCGGTGACGACCTCCTGGCCGTCGCGCAACCAGATCCGGCGGGGCTTCTTGGCCAGGCCCACCCCGGCGGGGGTGCCGCAGGCCACGAGGTCCCCGGGCTCGAGGGTCAGGAACCGGCTGAGGTACTCGACCAGCGCCACGGCGGAGAAGATCATCCGGTCGGTGCCCGAGTCCTGGTGGAGCACGCCGTCGACGCTGCAGCGGATGGCCAGCCCCGCCTCGGGGTCGACCTCGTCCGGGGTCACGACCACGGGCCCCACCGGGGTGGTGCGGTCGAAGTTCTTGCCCTGGAACCACTCGGAGGTCCGGCCCTGCCAGTCCCGCACCGAGATGTCGTTCATGATCGTGTACCCGGCGATGGCGGCGCGGGCCTGCTCCGGCGTGGCGTGGCGCAGGGGCGAGCCGATCACCGCGGTCAGCTCGGCCTCCCAGTCGATCTTCTCGGACTCCTCCGGCATGGCGATGGGGTCGGTGGGGCCGATCAGCGCGGTGGCGTACTTCGCGAAGATCGTGGGGTGCTCCGGGATCTCCTGGCCGACCTCCTCCGCGTGGTCGTAGTAGTTGAGCCCCGCGCACAGGATCTTGCCGGGGCGCAGCACGGGCGCCGCCAGCTCCTCCGGGGCGGGCGCGGGACCCGGCTCCCCGGCCAGCCGCAGGTCGCCCCCGGCGAGGAGGGCCCCGACGTCGGGGACGGGCAGGTAGACGGTCTCCCCCGCCTCCTGGCGGAAGGCCTGGGTGGTGCCGTTGCGTCGCACGGTGCCGAGTCTCACGGGTGCCGCCTTTCTGTGCCGCGGGTGCTGCGCCTCCGGGCTCCCCCGCGCGCGGCGGGCGGGCCCTGCACTCCGATCCTATGCGCCCGGGGCGCGGTGGCCGGCGCCCCTAGGCGCAGCGCACCACCTGGGTCCCCGAGGCGCTGGTGGCCGCCAGCAGCCGCCAGCGACCGGTGTCGAGGGTGTGGACGAGCTCGAGGGTCAGCAGCTCCGAGCGGACGGTGAGCTGGACCTGGACCCGCCACATCTGCTGGTCCACCGCCCCGATCCCGCGGTCCTTGGGCAGCCGGGCGTCCTCGGCCCACCACGCCCGGCGCTCGTACCAGCGCACGGGGTCCTGCGCCACCCGGTAGCCCCGTCCGCGCCAGCGCACGGTCACCGGCACGCCGCCGGCGTCGCAGTCCACCTCGACGCCCTCCGTCAGAAAGCCCACGACGGCCCCTCCCTTCCTCGGTCCCGGCGCCCGCCGTGCGGCGCGCCCTGTCCTCTGGAAGCTAGAACACCTGTACGACAGGCTAACCCTCCGGACAGCTTCGACGGAACACCTGTTCCCCGGCGGTGGCCGCTTCCGCGCGGGCCGGTCACCGCCCTGCCCCGCGCTCCGGGTGCGCCGGGGAGCGGCGGGGAAGCATGGACAAGACCGGCGAAATGGATACGCTGAAAGCACGGAGGGCTTGCCCCGCGAGACCCCCCGGGTCGTCCCCTGTCCCCTCGCCCGACCCACGCCGGAGCACCCGGCGCCGACATCACGGAGGCCTCCATGACCGGAACCATCACGCTGATCGCCCACACGACGGAGAACACCAGGACTCCTGCCGTGTCCCTGCGACCGGCCACCCCGGAGGACGCCGAGAGTCTCGCCCAGCTCTACTACTCCTCCTACGAGCAGGGCGGGGTCTCCAGCCTCGAGGAGGCGCGCACGGTGATCCGGGGCGTCTTCGACGGCGAGTACGGGCCCTTCCTGCCCGAGGCCTCGCCGGTGGTGGTGGACGACGACGGGACCATCGTGGCCGCGGCCCTGGTCCTGGCCCGGCGCGTCGGCGAGGACCTGCCCGACGCCCCCTACATCTTCGAGCTGTTCACCGCGGCCTCCCGCCGCCGGCAGGGCCTGGCCGAGCAGCTGGTGCGCTGCGCCATGAGCACCCTCTACGACCACGGCTACGACCAGGTGAGCCTGCGCATCGCGGAGGACAACGCGGCGGCGCTCGCGCTGTACCTGACGCTCGACTTCAACCGCTGGGTCCCCGAGACGGACTACGAGACGGACTACGTCTGAGCCCCGGCGGGGCCGGGCTCACAGCGTGAGGTCCTCCCGGACCGGGGGGTCGGCCGCGACGTCCACGAACCGGGCCCAGTGCAGGCGCACGGCCACGAGCCGGGTGCTGTCCTTGCCCGTGGCGCCCGGGTGACGGGACTCCAGCAGCTCGCCGGCGTCCTGCGCCGCAGGGCCCTCGAGCACCGCGGCGCGCCCCTCGAGCTGGAACTCCTGGCCGTCCCCCGAGACCACCACCAGGGAGACCCGGGGGTCGGCCCGCAGGTTCGCGTACTTGCGGCTGCGCTCGTTCGTGCCGAAGACCAGCCGCCCGTCCTCGTGGGCCGCGAGGTTGATCCACGCGGACTCGGGGCAGCCGGTGCCGCTGTTGGTCGCCACGACCCCGCCGCCGTGGGCCCGCACGAAGTCGCGGACCCGGCGGAGGGCCTCCCCGGCGCTCAGAACAGGCTCCGCTGCGGGAGGACGAGCTCCGGGGAGTTGTTGCGCACGTTGCCGACGGCCGGGTCCACCGGGTCGAGCACCCACCGGGCGGCCGTCCGGTGCGCCTCGGCCCGCACCAGGTCCACCAGCTGCGGGGCGTCGTCCTCCCCCGGGCGCAGCCAGTCGTCGACGTGCTCGGGGGCCAGCGGGATCGGCATCCGGTCGTGCAGCCCGTGCAGCTCCGTGAGCACGGGGTGCTCGGCGGAGGGCTCCGGGGAGTCGGTGGTGAGGATCGAGCAGGACAGCAGCCACGTGCTGTCCCCGCCGTCCCGGCCGGGCTGCAGGGCCGCCGAGTGCAGCTCCGCGCCCTCGGGCACCCGCCACCACTCGTAGATCCCGGCGAACCAGATGGTCTCGTCCGGGTCGGCCGGGTGGACGTAGTAGGGCTGCTTGCGCCCGCCCTTGCCGGGGCCCGGCTCGCGCTTCCACTCGTAGTAGCCGTTGGCGGGGACCGCGCAGCGGCGGGCGCGGACCGCCTTGCGGAAGGACGGCTTCTCCAGGACGGTCTCCGACCGGGCGTTGAACATCTTCGACCCGACCGCGGGGTCCTTGGCCCAGCCCGGGACCAGTCCCCAGCGGGCCACGTGCAGCTCGCGGACCAGCTCCCCGCCGTCGTCCCGGCCGTCCCCGCCCGCCAGGCGCTCCAGGACGATGGGCACGTCGGTGGTGGGCGCGGTGTTCCAGTTGGCCCGCAGCCGCTCGGAGTCGGCCTCGCCGAGGCTCTCGTCCGGGACGGCCCCGGTCTCGGCCACGAGGTCGCCCACGGCCCGGGCGATGACGTAGCGTCCGCACATCTGCTGCCTCCTCGGTCTGCCCGGCGCGCGGCCGGGACTCAGTCGGTGAGCGGCCCGTATCCCAGGTACTCGGAGTACATGCCGTACACCTTGCGGATCCCGCGCTCGACGTCGGCCACGGTGGTGCCCGGGCGCAGGTCGTCCACGGCCCCGGCGGTCGCGGGGTCCCACTCCAGGTCCAGGGCGGCGTAGACGTCGGTGAGCACCGAGCGGATGGGCTCGGACTGCTCGATCACCAGCACGGTGCTGAAGTACCAGGCGCCCGCGACCACCCGCTGGGCGGTGCCGGCCAGCTTCACCTTCCGGCCCGGGGTCGACGACGACGCCGGGTGCGTCCCGTGCACGCTGTGCTCCCCGGCGCAGTACTCGCCGGGGATCTCCCCGACGTCGGCCTCGACCTCGAGCTCCTCCAGGGCCGCCACGAGCATGTCCCCGAACAGGCGGTAGCGGTCCTGGATGCCCGTGGTCGGGTCCTCGGCCGCCTCGAGGTGGTCCACGATCAGGCACCCGCCGTGGTAGGCCGCCGCGCGCCCGCCCACCCGCCGGACCAGGGGCTCGAAGCCGCTCTCGCGGGCGGCCCGGGCGGCGTCGGCGAAGCCCGGGCGCAGCTCGTCCCGGCGGCCGAAGGCGACCGTGGGCGCCGGTTCGTAGAGGCGCAGCACGGGACCGCTGCGGCGGACGTCGGCGAGGAGGGTCATGGCGCTCTCGTAGTCCTGCTGGGCGCCCAGGGACTCGCGCTGGCGGAGTAGTTTCATGCTGGATCCCAGTCTAGTCGCGGGTCAGCGCGCGGCGATGCCGCTGGCGCGGAACCACTGCCCCAGGGCCACCGCGCTGACCTCGACCTTCTCGGCCCACGCGAGCGCGGCCTCGTCGGCGGCGTCGGAGACGTGCTTGACCATCCGCAGCCGCACGCCCAGGTGCCGGCAGGCCACCGCGATCGCCCAGCCCTCCATGTCCACGAGGTCGGCCCGGGCGGCCAGGGCGTCCCGGGCGGGTCCGCCGGCCACGAACGAGTCCCCGGTGGCGAGGACCGGGCCGGTGCCGCCGAGCTCGATGACGTTGTCCACGGGGATCCCGGCCGCGCGCAGCAGCTGCTCGTCCACGTCCCGGTTGATGATCCGGGAGGGCTCGTGCACCCCGTGCAGCCCGTCCCGCAGCGCCCCGGCGCTGCCGATGTTGAGCACCGTCAGCTCCGCCCGCCGCGCGGGGTCCGGGCAGCGGGTGAGCACCGCCTCGGTGGTGCGCACCGCCGCCGCCGACATCCCGACGCCGATCAGGACCAGGTCGATGTCGTCCGGGAAGTACTTGGTCTCCAGCGGGTGGGCGGCGAGCACGAGCAGTTTCTGCACCCGCCCACTCTATCCGCACCCCCGTGTGCCCCCACCCGCCCCGCACCCGGCACCGAGTCCCCCACTCCCGCCGGTCCGCACCGCCGAGTCCCCCACTCCCACCGGTCCGCACCGCCGAGTCCCCCCTGTCCTCGCAGATCCCCCCGATCGGACGGGGGGATCTGCGCGCACAGGGGGGACTCGGCGCAACAGGGTGGATCACCGGGGATCCGGCGCCGTGGGGCGCCGTCGCCGGGTGCGGCGCGGGGGACTCGGCGCCGCGGCGTTCAGCGCGGGCGGAGGGCGAACAGCGCGGCGAGCCGGCGGTCGGATTCCGCCTGGGCCTCGAGGTCGTACGCGCCGCCGGTCACCAGGAGCTCGTCCGCCCCGGTCCGGGCGACCAGCCGCTCCAGGCCCGCCCGGACCTCCGGGGCGGTGCCGTGCACCGAGGCCGCCAGGGACTCCTCCACCAGGCGCCGCTCCCGGTCCGGGAGCGCCTGCGGGTCCGCCGGTCCCGCCGGTTCCAGGGGCGGGAACTCGCCCCGCGTCCGGGAGACGGCCAGGGCGCGGGCTTCGGGCAGGAGCAGCCGCCGCGCGGCCTCCCGGGTGCCCGCCACCGCAACGTTCGCCGAGACCACCACGTACGGTTGCGGCCACCACGACGACGGGCGGAACCGCTCCCGGTAGCGCTCCAGCACCGCGGTGGCGCCCTCCGGGCCCGGACGGAACAGGGCCGGCCCGCCGAGCACCACGGCGAGCCCGGCCCGCGCCGCGACGTCCACCCCGGCGCCGGTGGCCAGCACGAAGACCGGGGTCGCGGCGTGGTCGCGCGGGCGGGCGGTCACGGCGGCGGTGCCGGAGAGGTGGGCGAGCAGCTCGGCGAGGTCGGCCCCGAAGCGGTCCGCGGCCTCCTTGCCCGTGCGCAGGGCGTCCCGGACCGCGGCGGTGAACCCGAGCGAGCGGCCCACCCCGAGGTCGATCCGGCCGGGGTGCAGGGCCTGGAGGGTGGCGGCCTGCTCGGCGACCACGAGCGGCTGGTGGTTGGGCAGCATGACCCCGCCCGAGCCGATCCTGATGCGGCGGGTGCGGGCCGCGGCCGCGGCCATCAGCACCGCCGGCGCGGAGCCCGCGATGCCGGGCACCCCGTGGTGCTCGGCCACCCAGAACCGGTGGTAGCCCAGCTCCTCCGCCCGCTGCGCCCGGTCCAGCACGCGGGCGAGCGCCTCGGCCTCCGTGGACCCGCGCCGGGTGCTGGCGCGGTCGAGCAGGGACAGGGCGACGTCGGAGAGGGGCATGTCCGGCTCAACCGCCGCGGCGGGAGAGGAATTCCGGGGCCGCCGCGGCTCACCCGGTCCGGCCCACGGCCTCCTCGGCGGCGACCCAGCCGAGCATCGCGCACTTGACCCGGGCCGCGAACCGGGAGACCCCGGCGAAGGCGGCGGCGTCGCCGAGGACCTCCTCGTCCGGCTCCACGGTGCCGCGGGAGCGCAGCAGCTCCCGGAACGCCCCGATCAGCGCCAGCAGCTCGGCCCGTGTCAGGCCCGGGGCGGTCTCGGCCAGCACGGAGGCCGCGGCCATGGAGATCGAGCAGCCCTCGCCCTCCCAGGTGATCCGCTGCACCACCGGCTCCGTGCCCTCCGTGCCCGGGGGCGCCGGGGCCAGCTCGGCGCGCACGGTGATCTCGTCCCCGCACGTGGGGTTGTACTGGTGCGACTCGCCCACGGCGTGACCGGGGGCCGGGTCGGCCAGGCCCTTCCCGGAGCGCCGTTTGGCGTGGTCCAGGATGACCTCCTGGTACAGCCCGTCCAGCGCGCTCATCGTCGTCTCCTCGGTCGGTCCGGTGCGGTGCTCATGGGGTCGAAGCGCATGGGGTCGAAGCGCATGGGCTCGAAGCGCATGGGCTCGAAGCGCACGGGGTCGGTGCGCACGGGATCAGCCTGCCACGCCGAAGTAGGCGCGGACCCCGGCCAGCTCGGCCAGGAACCGGTCCACGTCGGCGGTGGTGGTGTAGAGGTAGCCGCTGGCCCGGGTGGTCGCGGTCAGCCCCAGGGCCCGGTGCAGCGGCTGGGCGCAGTGGTGGCCCACCCGCACAGCCACTCCCGCGACGTCGAGGACCTGGCCGACGTCGTGGGCGTGCACCCCCGCCACGTCCACCGCGGCCAGCCCCACCCGGTCGGCCCCCGGGGGCGGGCCGATCAGCCGGACCCCCTCGAGCTGGGCGAGTCCGGCGGCCAGCCGCTGCCCCAGCTCCCGCTCGTGGGCGGCGACGCGCTCCATGCCGACGCCCTGCAGGTAGCGCACGGCCGCAGCCAGGGCCACGGCCTGGGCGATCCGCTGCGTGCCGGCCTCGAAGCGGGTCGGCGCCGGCAGGTAGGAGGCGCCCTCCATCGTGACCCGGGTGATCATCGACCCGCCGGTGAGGAACGGCGGCATCGCGTCCAGCAGCTCCCCCCGCCCCCACAGGGCGCCGATGCCGGTGGGCCCGAGCATCTTGTGCCCGGAGAACACCGCGAAGTCCACGCCCAGGGCGGGGAGGTCCACCGGCAGGTGCGGCACCGACTGGCAGGCGTCCAGCACGGTCAGCGCCCCCGCCTCCCGGGCCAGGCCCACCAGGTCGGCGACGTCGGTGACCGCCCCGGTGACGTTGGAGACGTGGCTGAAGGCCAGCACCTTCGTGCGCTCCCCGATCACCTGCCGGGCGGCCGCGTGGTCGAGCAGCCCGGCCTCGTCCACGGGGATCCAGCGCAGGCTCGCCCCGGTGCGGGCGGCCAGCTCCTGCCACGGGATGAGGTTGGCGTGGTGCTCGGCCTCGGTGGTCACGATCTCGTCGCCCGGCCCGAGCCGGAACCGCCCGGCGGCCTCTCCCCCGCGCCCGGCGGCGGCGTTGGAGAAGGAGTAGGTGATCAGGTTGATCGCCTCGGTGGCGTTGGAGGTCCACACCAGCTCGGCCTCGGTGGCCCCGACGAAGCCGGCCACGACCCGGCGGGCCTCCTCGTAGGCGTCGGTGGCCTCCACCGCCAGGGCGTGCGCGCCGCGGTGCACCGCGGCGTTGCGGTGCAGGTAGAACTCCCGCTCGGCGTCCAGCACGGCCAGCGGCTTCTGCGAGGTGGCCCCGGAGTCCAGGTAGATCCCCGGGGCGCCCGTCAACAGGGGGAAGTCCTCCCGGATGGCGCGCACCTCGGCGTCGGTCAGCGGCTGCACGTCGTTTCCGTCCATGGTCCGACACTCTACGGCCCGGGCCGGCGGCCGTCCCGGGCACGGCCGGCCGCTAGGGTCGGCGGGGCCGGAGATAGGTGCGGCCACTGGCGTCCTTCTCCACGACGTAATCCTGCTGCAGGTCCTGGTACCACTGCCGGGTCTGCTCGCTGGGCTGGTCCTGGCCCCGCAGGTCCCGGCGGCTGCGCGCCGCAGGTCCGTAGAACCGCATGGCGAGGTCGTCGAAGCGGCGGAAGAGGCTGCGCCGGGGCGGGTCCGGCTCGTCGTCGGGGGTCTGGTGGTCGGTCATGGTGTCCTTCTCGAGCATCGGTGCGCGGTGCCGGCGGGTCACCGGCGGTGTCGGCAGGCCCGCTCGCCGTCGCACGGCCCCACCGGCGACGACGGGCGGCCGCGGCGGGTCCGCGCACCGGGACGGGAGCAGGACCGTGCGGGGCGGCGGAGCACAGGACCATGATCGCCTCCCCGGCCACCGGGGGCAAAGGCACCGGGGCGAAGGCACCGGGGCGAAGGCGGTGCCCCGCCGGGACGGCACCGGCGGCGCGCGGGCGACCGGCTCGGGGTCGAGGCCGGGGCCGCCGCGGGTGCCGGTGACCGCCCCGGCGGCGTCTGCCCCCTCACGCGCGCCGCCGGGGCGGGACTACGCTGGGCGGAACTGGTCGAGAGGTGCAGGATGGACGACCGGACGATCGCCAGGACCCAGGCCCGGATGATCCGCGCCGCGATCAGCGACGCCGGGCTGGGCGTGCACGAGCTGTGGGAGGAGTACCGCCGCAGCGGCGGGGAGGTCGACGAGCTGGAGGTCGACGCCTACCTGCACCATGCCCTGCACCTGGTGCCCCGGCACCGGGACAGCCTCGCGCGCATCACCAACCGCATGGTGCCCGGCGCCCGGGTGCCCTGCTCCCGGGACCTGCGCCCCATCGACGGCAGGTCGGAGACGTGACCCGGTCACGGCGGGGCCCCGCCGGTCCGATATCGTGACGGCATGGCCCCACACCACGCAGGACGGACGCTCACCGCCGGACTGGTCGGATACGGCATGGCCGGGCGGCAGTTCCACACGCCGCTGCTGCGGGAGGCCGGCTGCCGGGTCACCGACGTCGTCACGACCGACCCCGGCCGTCGCGCCGAGGCGGACGCCGACTGGCCCGGGGTGTCGGTGCACCCCCACCTCACCGCGCTGCTGGAGGCCTCCCGGCCGGACGTTCTGGTCGTCGCCTCCCCGACCGGCCGGCACGTCGAGCACGCGCTGGCCGGCCTGGACGCCGGGATCCCCGTGGTCGTCGACAAGCCGCTGGCCCTCGACCACGCCGGCGCCGCCGCCGTCGCCGGGCGGGCCGAGACCACCGGGACGCCGCTGACCGTCTTCCAGAACCGCCGCTGGGACGCCGAGCAGCTGACCCTCGCCCGGCTGCTGGCCGAGGGCCGGCTCGGGGACGTGCACCGGTTCGAGCGCCGCTGGGAGCGCTGGCGCCCGGTGCCCAAGAACCGGTGGCGGGAGAACGCGGTCGGTGCGGGCGGCGGGCTGCTGCTCGACCTCGGCCCGCACCTCGTGGACGCCGCGATGCAGCTCTTCGGTCCCGTGACCGGGGTCCGGGCCGAGCTGCGCGCCCTGACCACGCCCACGGAGGACGACGTCTTCCTGGCCCTGGACCACGCCTCGGGCACGGTCAGCCACCTGTGGGCCGCGAGCCTGGTCGGCGCCCCCGGGCCGCGGACCCGGGTGCTCGGCTCGGAGGGCGCCTTCCTGGTGCCCGGCCACGAGGACAGCCCCGGCCCCTTCGACGTCCTGGCCCCCGGGGACGGGGCGACCGGCTGGCTGGTCCGCGGCGCCGAGAGCACCCCCGTGCCCACCGCCGCCGGCGGGCCCGCCGACTTCTACCGGGACGTGGCCCGGTGGATCCTCGACGGCGGGCCAGCCCCGGTGGACCCCGCCGACGCCGTCGCCACGGCCGCGGTGCTCGACGCCGCCCGCCGCAGCGCCGCCACGGGCGCCCGGGAGGCCCCCGCGACCTCCGGCCCAGTGGACGGCCGGTAAGGGCCGGCCGGCAAGGGACGGCCGGGAGACGCGGCGAGGACCGGTCAGACCGCCCCGCCGGCGGCCTCCGGGGCTCCCGAGCCATGGCCGTGCCCGCCGTCGCCGATGTGCTCGCGGGCCACGAAGTTCTCCAGGTCGAAAAGGTTCTCGGCCCGGGCGGCGACGTTCACCAGCGTGGTCATCGACGCCACCTCCTCCACCTGCTCCTGGAGGAACCAGAGCATGAACTGCTCCCCCAGCGGGTCCTCCTCGGCCCGGGCGGCGGCGAACAGCGCCTTGATCTGCTCGGTGACCTCCTGCTCCTGGGACAGCGCCAGGGCGAGCGGCTCGCGCACATCGGTGAAGTCGTTGCGCACCTCCCCGACTCCCGGGATGGCCAGGGGCAGGTTCCGGTCCAGGATGTACCGGACGATCATCATGGCGTGGTTGCGCTCCTCCAGGGACTGCCGGTAGAAGTGCCGGGCCAGCTGGGGCAGGTCCTGGCTGTCGAACCAGACGGCCACGGCGACGTACTGGTGGGAGGCGGCGAACTCGTGCCCGACCTGACGGGTCAGCAGCTGGGTGAAGGACTCGGGTGCCATCGGACGCTCCTGGGTTCTCGGCGTCCCGGGCGGAGACCGACGCTGCGTGCCGGCCCGCGCAGTCGTCGCCGACCGGGACCGGGGCTGTACGCCTGACACGTGCTGGCCGGACGGCACCGGAGGGCCACGGCACGGCACCCCGGTGAGGATCTCGATTCTAGTCCTCCGGCACCGCCCGGCGGCAGGGCGGTCAGGGCTGCGGAGCGGCAGTCCGGGCCGCCCCGCCGCGAGCCCCGGCAGGCGGTCCGCACCAGGTGGTGAGCGCCTCCTCGAGCCCGGACCGGGTCCCCTCCCCCACCCAGGCCACATGGCCGTCCGGTCGGATCAGCACGGCCGTGGGCGACGGGACGGCGCCCAGCGCCGGCAGCTCCCAGGTGCCGGAGCACTCGGCGTGCACCCGTCGGACGCGGTCCGCCCAGGGGCGGACGTCGACGCCGTGCGGCTCCTGCTCGGCGAGCTCGAGCAGCACCGGCCGGGCCTCGTGCAGGAGGGCGAACACCCGCAAGGGGCCGTCCGTCGTGCGGAGGTCGAGGTCCGGCATGCGCCGCCCCAGCAGGGGGTGTCCCGGACCCAGGTCGTAGTGGACGTCCAGTCCGGACATCATCGCGGCGAACCGGCGGCGCGGTTCCTCCATGCCCAGCAGCTCGGCGACGGTCTCGCCCACGGCCCGGAGGCGCTCGTCGGGCCGCCGGAGCGCGACCTGGGCCATCGTGTGGCGCAGCACGCGGGCGGCGACCGGGTGCCGCTCGGCGTGGTAGGTGTCCAGGAGGTCCTCCGGCGATGTCCGCCGCAGGACCTGGGCCAGCTTCCAGCCCAGGTTCACCGCGTCCTGCACCCCGGTGTTGAGGCCCTGGCCGCCGTCCGGGGCGTGCACGTGGGCGGCGTCGCCGGCCAGCAGGACCCGCCCCTCCCGGTAGGACGCCGCCTGCCGGGTCGTGTCGGTGAACCGGGTCAGCCAGGTGGGACCGTGGACCCCGTAGTCGGTCCCGTACACCGCCACGAGCGCCTCGCGGAGCTCGCGCAGGGTGGGCTCGCGGCCGGGCCCGACGTGGCGCTCGGTCACCATGATCCCCACCTGCCCTCCCTCCGTCCGGCGGAAGGCGTGCTTGCCGAGGGCGTCCTGGTGGATGCCCCACTCCGGCTCCTCGTCCGTCTCGGCCTCGGCGAGCAGGCTGCTGGTCGTGGCGTCCCAGCCCGGGAAGGCGATGCCGGCGGCCTCGCGGATCCGGCTGCGCCCGCCGTCGCACCCGACGACGTACTGCGCTCGCCACCGCCGGCCGTCGGACAGGGCGACGTCGACCCCGGCGCCGTCCTGGACGAGGCCCGCCACCTCGTGGCCGTAGTGGACCGGCACCCCCAGCTCGCCGGCCCGGTCGGCGAGAAGGCGCTCGATGTGGTGCTGCCACAGCGCGAGTCCGTAGGGATGGCGGGTGGGGAAGTCGCTGATGTCCAGGGGAACGCCGGCGTACCCCGCGACCTGAGCGGTCGTGCCCCGGGACAGGAACCGGTCGGCGAGCCCACGCTGGTCGAGCACCTCGATGGTGCGCGCGTGCAGCCCTCCGGCGCGCGAG